>DKZK01000037.1 GCA_002493625.1 Lachnospiraceae bacterium UBA7076
TCTTTGTGTGAAGTTCTGAAGGTGCATTAAAATATAAATATTGTTTTTAGTACACTTTATTTGTGTACTTTTTCTTTAAAGAATATTATATTTAGGGGATTGGTCAAATGGTATGATAGGGGTCTCCAAAACCTTTGGTGGGAGTTCGATTCTCTCATCCCCTGCTGACTTAAAAAGACTTGAAATACTGGTAGATACCAGTGCTTCAGTCTTTTTTGCTTTCTTACTGGTAATTATTTACGGGAGATTCCGGATTTTATGTGTGACAAGAATTTAAAGGCAGAAAAATTTTTTAGATAATGATTGGGTACTTAAAGTCGTCTTATATACAACTTATTTTAGAAAAATCCCCCTTATTTCATATTGCTTTAAACTAAATATTGCTGAGTATTGTCATTTTACTAATATTGTTCTATAATTATATCATATGGCTTTATAGAATTAGCATACGAAAGTATAAGGCAGGCTTGTTGTTTAAAGAGCCTGCGGAATGGGGTGGATAATGGAAGGAAATGTACAAACGGGGTTAATTTTTACAAATGATAATTGTATTGGTTGTAACAAATGTATTTCCAGTTGTCCTGTCATAACAGCTAACAATGCTGTGGATACTGAAAATGGGCAGAGGATTTATGTTGACGGAACCAAATGTGTGGCATGTGGCGCATGCTTTGATTCATGTGAGCATGGTGCCAGAGAATTCAGGGATGATACGGAAAGGTTCTTTGAGGATCTTCAGAAGGGTGAAGGGATTTCTGTATTGTGGGCTCCCGCATTTGCAGCAAACTATCCGAATGAATACAAGCGGATTTTGGGCGGATTAAAGCGTTTGGGTGTCAGACGTATAATCAGTGTAAGCTTTGGTGCTGACATTACAACATGGGGGTACATAAAGTATATCACCGAGCATAATTTTATGGGAGGGATATCGCAGCCTTGTCCTGCAATCGTAAATTATATCGAGCATTATATTCCTGAGCTTATACCCAATCTTGTTCCTGTACACAGTCCGATGATGTGTGCAGCGATATATGCCAAAAAATATATGCATCTTACTGATAAGCTTGCATTTATCAGTCCCTGCATTGCCAAAAAATCAGAGATTAGCGATCCAAATACATATGGTTACATCAGCTATAATGTTACCTTTGATCATCTTGTTAAATATGCGAAAAACAAAAACATTATGGCTGACCCGGCGCCTGATGAAATTGAATATGGTCTTGGGTCAATCTATCCAATGCCGGGAGGTCTTAAGGAAAATGTGTACTGGTTCTGTGGTGAGGATATGTTTATACGTCAGATAGAGGGTGAAAAGCATGCATATCATTTCCTCGAACAGTATAAGGAAAGAGTTCTTAAATCTAAACCGCTTCCGTTTATGGTTGATGCCTTAAACTGTGCACAGGGCTGTATATATGGAACAGGTGTTGAGGAAGAAAAGACAAGAAATGATGATACACTATATGAGCTTCAGAGAATTAAAGAGGCAAGCAAGAGCAGGAATCCTAAGAGTGCGTGGGCAAGAGGGGCAACCCCTGAAAAGCGTCTCAAAAATCTTAATAAACAATTTGCGAATCTTGATATTAATGATTTTATAAGACATTATACGGACAAATCAGCAGGCAATCAGGTTAAAATTCCTGATAACCGTCAGTTTGCCGAAATTTTTGCAACCATGAATAAAACGACTGATGTTAAGACAAAAATTAATTGCAGCGCTTGCGGATATAATACATGTCGTGATATGGCTACTGCAATTTTCAATGGCTGCAACAATAAAACAAGCTGTATTCATTATATTAAGGACCTTGCGGAGGATGAGAAAATACAGCTTGAAAAAGTATCGTTTGAGATGGAAGAACAAAACCGAAAAATTTTGGAAAAAACCGAAAGCATTTCTTCCATGGTTGCCGATGCAAATAAACAGTTTGCTTCACTTAATGTTTCAATAAATGAGATGTCTGTTGGAAACAATAACAATGCTGAGGAAACAGGCAATATAAGCAGCGCAATGGAGGATGTTGTAATCTTCTGTAAAAACATGAAGGCCTCATTTAATAAAATCAATGACCTTCTGGTACAGCTCGGTGAGAATAATGAAAATATAACTTCAGTTGCTGCGCAGACAAACCTTCTTTCGCTTAATGCGTCCATAGAGGCAGCACGTGCAGGAGAGGCAGGAAAGGGCTTTGCGGTTGTAGCTTCCGAGATTAAGGGCTTAAGTGAGTCAAGCCGTAATACTGCACAGGATAGTGAGCACAATAAAGAAGAAATTGTTGCTGCCATGAACAAATTAAATGATGAAGCGGTCAATCTGATGAATATAGTAGATGATGTAAATAGGCGTATAAGTACGCTTGCTTCAAGCTCTGAGGAAATAGCTGCTTCCGCTACTATGGTTGGAGATATTGCTAATGATTTAAAGGAAAAATTTGATGTCATAACTGCTTTGTAATATTTTGGATGTTAAGTACCGGTGGCTCCAAAGTACCTGCTTATGACTTTGTCTATATTGCGCAAACATATTTTGATAAAAAGGTGTTTCGCAAATAGCTAAATAAATTTTAATTATAAAAGGAGGTCTATCATGGGATTTTTTACAGGTAAAACGGTTATTATAACAGGTGCAGGCAAGGCGACCCTAAGCGACGGCAAATGCGGCTCAATCGGATATGGAATTGCAACCGCTTTTGCAAAAGAGGGCGCAAATCTTGTCATAACGGGAAGAAATGTGAAGAAGCTTGAGGATGCAAAGGCTGATTTGGAAGAAAAATACGGTATTAAGGTGCTTCCGATACAGGCAGACGTAAATGCAGGCGCTGACAATGAGACGGTTGTAAATAATGTTGTCAGGCAGACCATAGATACATTTGGGGATATTCATGTGCTCATAAATAATGCGCAGGCGTCAGCGTCAGGAGTTACTCTTGCGGATCATACGACCGACCAGTTTAACCTTGCGCTTTATTCGGGACTTTACGCTACATTTTATTATATGAAGGCATGCTATCCGTATCTCAAAAAAACGCAGGGGTCGGTAGTAAACTTTGCATCAGGCGCAGGAATATCCGGCAATTTTGGTCAGTGCTCATATGCTGCTGCAAAGGAAGGCATAAGAGGTCTGACAAGAGTTGCGGCAACCGAGTGGGGTCCTGACAACATTAATGTTAATATTGTCTGCCCTCTCGCATGGACTGCACAGCTTGAAAACTTCCAGAGAGATTATCCGGAGGCTTATAAGGCAAATGTTAAGATGCCGCCTATGGGACATTTTGGAGATTCCGAAATGGAAATAGGACGCGTATGTGTTCAGCTTGCATCACCTGACTTTAAGTATATGACTGGGGAAACTCTTACATTGCAGGGGGGAAGCGGACTTCGCCCATAAATTTTATAAAACGGGCATGTTGTGTAGGGATATATCCTGTATATGACACGCCCTTTTTTTGTATATATTAGCTTTATATTGGAAAACATAAGTAAAAATAATAAAAAGCAGGAGGAAAAATATGAATATATTATTTTATGACACAAAACCATATGATAAAAAATCCTTTGACATGGAGCTTGAAAAGCATACGGATGTTACAATAACATACCATGAGGCAGATATTTCAGAAAAGACAGTTTCCCTTGCAAAGGGATATGATGCTATATGTGCATTTGTAAATTCCGACCTTAGCGGTCCTGTTATAGAAAAGCTTGCAGATATAGGTATAAAGCTTATACTTCTTCGATGCGCAGGCTTTAATAACGTAGATATAGATAAGGCAAATGAAAAAGGAATTACCATACTCAGAGTTCCCGGATATTCGCCCGAGGCTGTTGCAGAGCACGCCATGTCGCTTGCCCTTGCGTCAAACAGACGTATACACAAAAGCTATATTAAGGTCAGAGAAAATAATTTTAGTCTTGTTGGACTGACCGGAATGAATTTTTATCAGAAAACGGCAGGAATTGTAGGTACAGGTAAAATCGGCGCAGCCATGTGCAGGATATGTCATGGCTTTGGGATGAAGGTTATTGCATATGATGTGTATGAAAACAAAGATTTGTCATTTGTGGAATATGTACCGTTGGATGAGCTTCTTGAGAAGTCCGACCTTATATCCCTTCACTGTCCGCTTACGGATGAATCCTATCACATGATAAATAGGGAAGCCATTGGCAAGATGAAAAAAAGACCCGTATTTGTAAATACGTCAAGAGGGGCTCTTGTAGATACGGAGGATTTAATTAAGGGAATACGTGAAAATAAATTTTTCTCTGTGGGACTTGACGTGTACGAGGAGGAGGCAAGCAATGTTTTTGAAAACAGGGAGGATGAGCTTTTAGAGCATTCGGTCACTGCAAGGCTTTTATCGTTCCCTAATGTGGTAATTACATCGCATCAGGGCTTTCTTACTGTTGAGGCACTGTCTGCAATAAGCGAGGTTACAATAAAAAATGCAAGGGATTATGCGGCTGCAAATGTTGCCGACTATGAAAAAAATCAGGTAAAATAGGACAAAGGGGGAGGGCTTTCGCAAGGTTTTTAACCTGTTGAAAGCCCTCTTTTTGTTCTTTTAGTCCGTTTCTCTGTTTACAAGACCATAGAAGCCGATGATATAAAGACCGGAGATTCCAACAAGACCGTATATTATTCTGGTGAGTGCAGAAGCATCTCCGAATAATGCAGATACGAGGTTGAAATCAAAAAATCCTATAAGTCCCCAGACAATGGCGCCTATGATTGTAAGAGTCAGACACAGGTAGTTTAGAAATTTCATACAAAACCTCCAATACATAAGCAAATAAAGTAGCTTGAAATTTACAAGCCCTTTAAATATAGGATTTACAAAAGCATTAAAAATATGTAGTAAATTGTTGCCAAAATAAATAAATTAATGTAATATTGTCTTGCAGATATTTTAGTGACAGAGAATATGTATTACAGGAGGATATCATGGGCGGTTTTTTTGGAGTTGCATCAAAAGAGGATTGTGTATTTGATTTATTTTTCGGAACTGATTATCATTCACATTTAGGAACAAGACGTGCAGGCATGGCGGTATATGGAAAGGATGGTTTTGAAAAGGCTATTCATAAAATTGAGAATGCACCTTTTCGGACAAAATTCGATAAAGAGGCAAATTCCATGCATGGTAATATGGGTATCGGATGTATATCAGATTATGAGGCACAACCAATTTTAGTACGCTCCCATCACGGTTCATTTGCAATAACAACGGTTGGAAAAATAAATAATGCAGATACTATCATTGCAGATATTTTGAAAAATAATACTCATTTTTTTGAAATGAGTAACGGCGAAATAAATGCCACTGAGCTTGTGGCGGCAATTATCAATCAGAAGGAAAATTTTATTGACGGAATAAGATACGCACAGGAGATTATTGAAGGTTCTATGTCAATGCTTATACTTACTCCTAAGGGAGTATACTGTGCAAGGGACAGATTTGGGCGGACGCCTGTAGTTATCGGTAAAAAGGATGGGGCAAGATGCGCTGCATTTGAAAGCTTTTCTTTCCTGAATTTAGGATACTCACTGGAACGTGAGCTTGGTCCCGGCGAAATTGTTGTCATGACGTCCGACAGTGTAAGAACGCTTGCTGCGCCCGGCAAAGACATGAAGATATGCACATTTTTATGGATATATTACGGATATCCGTCGTCAACCTATGAGGGCGTAAATGTTGAGAAAATGAGATACAAATGCGGAAAGGCTCTTGCAAACAGGGATGACGATGTTCATCCGGATATTGTTGCGGGTGTTCCCGATTCGGGAACCGCTCATGCAATCGGATATGCAAATGCATCAGGCGTCCCGTTTTCAAGACCATTTATTAAATATACTCCAACGTGGTCCCGCTCCTTTATGCCTACCATTCAGAGCAAACGTAATCTTATTGCGAAGATGAAGCTTTTGCCTGTGGAAAATCTCATAAAGGATAAAAGCCTTGTTATTATAGATGATTCTTTAGTCAGGGGAACACAGCTCAGGGAGACAACGGAATTTCTATATGAGAGTGGAGCAAGAGAGGTGCATATAAGACCTGCGTGTCCGCCGCTTATATTCGGATGTAAATACCTTAATTTTTCACGTACAAATTCTGAGATGGAGCTTATTACAAGAACTGTAATAGCGGAGCTTGAGGGAGGTGAGGTTTCAGACGAGGTACTGAAGGAATATGCCGACCCTAACTCTGAAAAGTATGAAAAAATGGTAGAGAAGATTTGCGAAAAGCTTAATTTCACATCACTTCGCTTTCACCGGCTTGACGATATGATAGAATCAGTCGGGATAGACCCGTGTAAGCTGTGCACCTACTGCTGGAGCGGTAAAGAGTAAAAATATAGAATGGCTGATGTTCAATGATTGGAGGTTTTGTCAATGCTTTTTTATGACAGGGATATAACGAATATATTTGATGATTCGGAAACTGTTATGCCTCAGCTTATGAGAATTATGAGGACGGATATACAGGAAAAGGACGGAGATTATCTTCTTGAAATAGAGCTTCCGGGCTTCCTCAGAGAGGATATTCAGGCAGAGCTTGCAGACGGGAAGCTTACAATAATTGCAGAAAAGCCGGAGCATCTTGAAGTGGAGGGTAGTAAAAGCCGCTATATAAGGCGGGAACGCCTTGCCGGAGGCTGTCAGAGAAGCTTTTTTGTGGGTGATAAGGTTAAACAGGAGGATATTTCTGCGGCGTTTAAGGATGGCATATTGAGTATCATTATTACCAATCGGGAAAGGTCTGTAGAAAGAGAAGAAAGAAAGCTGATACCGATAAAATAACATGAAAGAATTAATAAATAAAATGCGTCATTCAGGTTATGCGGAGATGAGGGAGACGGCAATCGGAGTTCATGTGATGTATTATGTACAAAACAGACTTCCATGCGTTTACTGCTTTATTGATTTGGATGATTTGAAATTTTTTCCGCCGCCGAAGAAAAAGAATAAAGATGTTGTACACCAGGACACTGTGGGCAGTGAAGCTGAAAATTCTTCTGCTTATAAGCGCACAGTGTTTGATTTTGTTGACAAAAAAATAAGAGAGCCATTTTTAAATATGTCATACGAGAGCGTTGCGGTAATTTATATTGTAAGCGCATCGGACATGGAGCTTGTGAAGGAGGTCTTTGCCGGGTGTAAAAATTACTGGGTGTATGACAAAAATGAAAACAGGCTTGTTATTTTTGAGGACCAGCCTGTTGATTTTTTTGGTTTTAAAAGGATTGTTGAAAATCATATAAACAGGCTTGATGAGGGCGTTGTGCAGTTTAAGACGGCGGCTAAAAAGAGAAAAGCAAAATCCGCAAAAGCGGTTTGGCGGCAAAACAGATGGACAAAAAGCGCCCTTATGCGGCATATTACAATTACGGGCATCATTATAGTAATCAATGCATTAGTTTACATAATTACAGCACTCAGGGGAAATGTATATGATGCGGTATATATGCTTGAATGTGGGGGCTCCTATGCGCCAAATGTTATACTTGGAAATGAGTACTACAGATTATTTACGTGCATGTTTCTCCATTATGGTTTTGCGCATATTTTTAACAATATGTTTTCTCTTTTTGTAATTGGTTATATGCTTGAGCCCCGGATGGGGAAATTACGGTTTGCGGTTGTATACATTCTGGGCGGTCTTGCGGCATCCGCTGCAAGCCTGATTTATCATTGGAGAACGGAAGCCTATGCTGTGTCGGCAGGAGCTTCGGGAGCCGTATATGCCATGATTGGTGCATATATCGTTGTTATGCTCCTTCATGACAGAGCGCATTTTGACCCTTTGCGGATTATATTTGTCATGCTTATGCCTCTCATAAGTGCGTTCAGGGATGTGGATATTGACAATGCAGCGCATATCGGCGGACTTGTTGCGGGAATTATTCTAACGTATCTCATTGAAAAGCTTTGGAAAAGAAAGAGTAAGTGGCAGAAAAAATATAAATTATAAAAATGTAGCTATGAGGGAGATACATTGTAAGGAAGTGTCCCGTTCTGTTTCTTTTAATTTGTTGGCAAACAGAATAACCTGATCAAAGGAGTATTGATTTATGACAGAAATATGTTCTATGACCCAAGGACATAAATATTGGAATGAAACCATGTCTTTGGCTACAAAATGCTCTTGGAAAGCGGGTCTCTTTTTGGCTCAAAAGATGAAAGATAATGACTTTTTGATATGGGAAAGAGTGTTTGCTGCCTGTGTAAATGGAAAAGTGGTAGGATTTTGCACCATTGCTGAAAGGGACGAACTGCCAGAAGAATATGAGTTTACACCATTCATAGGATTTGTTTTTGTTGATGAACAATACCGTGGCAACAGATTATCGGAATTGATGCTTCAAAGAGCGACTTTGTATGCGGGTGAACTGGGATATGAAAAAATATATCTCATGAGCGGAGAAATTGGGCTGTACGAAAAATATGGCTATAAGAAATTGGGTGATTATGGAACAATGATTTCTAAAAAGCGGGAAATGCTTGATTTTTAGGCATTTCCCGCTTTCTTTGTTTCTAATTTGTTACTGGTTCAGAGTAAAAAATATTATTTCAACAGGTTCACAGTGTCCCGTAACTGGTCAATGGTCTTGTGGTTGTATACCCTGTTTCCGACATCCTTTGACTTGTGACCCATCAGCATATCAATACATTTTCTATTGCCCCCGGCATTGTCAAGGTTGGTTTCAAAAGTGTGCCTTGCTTCATGGGGGGTCTTGTCTGCTTCAATCTTTTTCATGACTTCACCCCAAAACTGATAGTATTGTGTTTGTGAAATCTTCTTTTCCTGATAACTGAACAGATACACATTTCCTTGGTCAACCAGTGTTTGAACAAGGGGCTTGATTTTTTCATGTACCGGGACAATCCTGCCTTTGCCGGATGCTGACTTGATACCGCCCTGAAAATACCATTCCTTGATGTTCACCTGTTCAGTTTTCATGTTCAGCAGTTCGGTCAGCCGAAAACCTGTATACAGATAAATCAAAACCGTGTTCACCCAGTCATCATCTTTGATTTTCCATAGCTGTTCAACCTGTTCAGGTGTGAAAGGTGTCCTGTTGGTTTCAGGTATCGGCGGGGCGGTGGTCAAGGTGGAATACATTTTTTCAATTATGTCACATTCAAAGGCAAAGCGGTCAAGATGCCCCCACAAGTTTTTGATTGCCCCTTGCGTGGAATATCCACACCCGCAGTTGTCAATGCAGTCCTGCATTTGATACGCCCGGATGCTTCTATACTTCATCCCATAGTATTTTGAACAATGCCTGAACGCTGACTTCAAAGAACTTTGTAGGGAAGTCCCAAGTTTTGGAAGCTTTATTTTTGACCAACGCTGATATAATACCGCAAGGGTGACTTTTTCCCGGTCAATGTTCCAAGGGTTATTGTTGTATTGTGCAAGCAGTATGTTCCCCTGTTCTTCTGTTTCCGCATAGGCAACCGGGACTTGCTTGGAATGACCTTCTTCATCATATACAGTCACTTTGACAATCCAAGGTTTCAGCCTGTTGCCTTTTAGCTTGGTTACACACCCGTAACCGTTGGGGTTTCTTTTTCCCATAAAAATCTGTCCTTTCTGTTGAAAACAAAGGACTGAAATGGTATAATCATAAATGCATAGCCTTTTTCAAGTTTTCACTGGATGCCAATTCAGTCCTTGCTTGATTAAGTGCCGAACCCCTGACCGCTGCAACGGTTGGGGGTTCAATTTTT
>DKZK01000020.1:0-7103 GCA_002493625.1 Lachnospiraceae bacterium UBA7076
ACCGTCAAGCTGGAAATAGTAGGTGTATGTTCCATCGCACCTAAATCCATTTATAACATAATTCCCATTTTTATCCTTGCATCTTATATTCCCATCAGAATCCCTGTAAAATTCAGCGCCCTCATATTCGGCAAAAGGCTCCGTCGTCTTATACGGTATTACCTCTCTGGAGCGTACCGTCCCACATGTAACACATTTCACAAGCTTTTCACCATCCTGCCCATCCTTCGGTTCAGTTGTATATGTCTGATAATCATGTCCTTTCGCACTCCCATATGAGTACGTTTTCATGCTCTTTTCACCACATACCGTACACACCTTATAATATTTTGCGGGCTCTGTACAGGTTGAAGCGCTTGCAAGATTTGTACTTAAAGGCTTTGCTTCTTCATCAAATGTATGTAAGGATAACGTAACTGTTTCACTGACTTCAGGATTAAGTTTTGATTGAAATGTAATATTTGCAGCTCCATGTTTTTTTACCGTCAAAGTAGCAAAAACCCCATTACTAATAGAACTGACATCCACAACATCACGATTATCTATAATTATGTCATAATCATCTTCATTACTTAATGGTTTAAAATCCAGCCAGCAATATATGTCTGTGCCAACAGGACTGTCAAATGGAAAATAGGCAGAATATCGGTTATTTTTTCCCGTCGTATTATACCAAAGCTTCATAGATGTAATTACCTTTGCACTTTTTGTTTTACTGCAATTTTTACATCTCATATCAGCATATCCATTTGCCACGCCATTGTTAATATACTCATGTCCAACTGTTTTTTCGTATTTATTTACAGAACGTATATCTGCTAAATCAATTTCATAAAATGTAAGGTTTGATTGTTCAAAAGTATACCACACAACTTTATTGTTTATCACAACAGGAACACAATCTGAAAGATTCCCTCCTGCCTTATATATATTATCTATACGCTTCCCTGTTCCGTCAATCATAGTATAGAACACAGAATTAAACTCACTCCTTCTATACCATAACAGCATATATTTATTTGGTGTTATCTCGATAATATGAGGCGTCGATGTCGTTCCATTTCCTTCTTCATAGTTTGTAATCCATGTAGTGGAAACGGCATTTGTATTTTTATTTACCGATGACACAAATATATTTCTCGTTCTGCGGGTTGAAGTTTCATCGCTCTGCGTAGCAGAATTACCTGCAATAAGGTAGTAATCATCTGAATTTTTAAAGCCTCCTACTGATGCACATGTCTTATTGTCTCCGATTTGTCCAAAAAAACTCATTACATCTACAGAACTACAATTATTAGAGGAAAATTTACCACTGGTAATATCGGAATTATATTTAATCAGTACGATGGAACGCGGGTACGCATCACCATGGTCTATGGTAACAGCTTTATTATTTTCAATTTCTATAAACTGATTGAAGGAATGACTTACATAACCGCGTCCGATATTTGCAACATCCGTAAAGGAATCCGTAATAGTCATATTGTCAGTATCGACCTGAATTGTAACATTAGCCTGATGGTTATATCCGTCATAACTTTGGTACATTTTATGGCTGGTATGAATGAGAAGCCACTTACCCTCATGTGCCATTCTTGCCGAACCGGCAGAAAAAGGAACGGTAGTATTACAGTCATATAATCCAACCGATGATATTCTGTTCCAAGACTTGTCATATTTTGTGATTCGATAAACTTCTACATCGGCCTTTTCTTCATCATTCGTTTGTCCTGTCAGCAGATAATAATTTGTTTCCGTCTCATAAAAAGCTCCAAAAATAGGAAGCTCCTGCTTAATCTTTAATTCATTTTGAAATTGATAATTCATATCATAATATAAAACTCCGATGCCATCAATTCCTTCTCCTGCCTGAACAACCATTAGCTTATTATCAGCAGTCTTTGTTAAGTAAGAATAAATCGGCACAGTCCACTTCTCATAATCCAGGTCATTTACATTACTATCTGTATATTCAATGCATTCTTCTCCGCCAAATGCCTCTATTTCCAACAGAGTATCAGGACAAATAACCGAAAGGACAAGCATTATGCTAAGCAAAAGGACAACCGTTTTTTTCTTCATAACAAAACCACCTTTCAAACCAATCATAGAAGCTTACCTTTCTATTCCACACCCCGTACAGTACTCTACATTTTTAGTCTCTGCCGGATGTTCGACTGTCTCAGTCCATGCCTCTTGGTCTACTACGATATTGTTAAATGAACTCCACTTAGCAATTGCATGCTCCATATCAGTATTCAGGAATGAATCCTGATGAGCGCGCATGTCAATCTCTGAATAGAACGTATTTCCGCAATAATTACACGTAACCCCATATTCCTGGTGGGTCACAGCCGGATGCTCAATTGTCTCAGTCCATGCATCCTTAACTACCACAGTCTTTGTAGCCCAACTGTGCTGATGCGCCGGAGCTTCTGTAGTCTGTGGTGCAGGTGCTTCCGTTGTATTCTGAGTCGTCATCGGGTTCTGTTCAGTGGTAGCTTTCCCAATGGCAGCCTCCTCTGTAGTAACCTCTGTAGTAGCCTTTGTAACTTCTGTAGCCTCAGTAGTAACTAAAGCTTCTGCTGTGGCGTCACTCTTGCCGGTCTCCTTATTGGCACAACCGGTAAAACCAACTGCCATTGTCATAACTGCCATTGTAAGTATAAACTTTTTCATACAATCATTCCCTTCCCAGCTTTAAAGCTTTTTATTTTTTCCTTGTACCTATTTGCAGTTACCGCAAAGTTAAAAAATTTTACTTTTCTTTCATAATACTTCTAAACAGACTGTAATGTCAAGTAAACCGATAATTTAACACAATTTTCCAAATTGAATAAATCTTACAATTCACTCATTTTTTGTTTTCAGAACAAAGTGCCTGATGTCTTTGTTATCTAAATAAAACAGCCTTATTCTAAACCTACTGTATATGTCCGTTACCCTGCAAATATACGTATCTTCCAAGCCAGTCATAAGTGTATGTGTTTATCATCAGTGTTCCGTCTGCATTTGCATAGCCGTAGCCTTTTCCGACTTTATTTGCCGTTCCTGCCCATACACAGGTGTCTGAAAATTCAAACCATTTTCCCTGCTCTATGACGCCATACGGATTTACATAATAAAGCTTCTCTCCCGCCTGATCGTAAGTCATGACATCCACATACATATGTCCATACACATCAAAGAAACAAAGGTCATCCACTGCTTCGCCCGCTATTGACTTTTCCACATGATGAAAGTTACTGAACACTTCATGTCCGTTTTCATCAAAATATATGACATGCTTTCCGTCAGGATGATATGTAAGCCTGTTTCTCATTGCCGTACCGTCAGCCTGGAAATAGTAGGTGTATGTTCCGTCGCACTTAAATTCGTTTATTACGGGATTGCCGTTGCTGTCGTAGCATCTGACGTTGCCATAAGCGTCTCTGGAAAAATCGTATCCCTGGTAAGATGCAAAATGACCTGTGGAACCTAAGAATAACCATGTATTTTTATTAATTTCACGAGATGCATATCCATCTTCTCTTATTTCCAACTCATATGTAAGTTTTTTTGTATTCGCATTCCAACCTGAACCTGACATATATTTTTCAATGCCTATAATATTAGAAAGGTCGATGGTTCCTTTTAATTGTGGTACATAAATCGACAACGTATACAAATGCAAAACTGATGATATATCGATTGTTATGTTACTATCAATGTCAAGCCACTGCAACCATTCCGTGTTTTTGCTCACGTCCAGACTTGTCAGTTTGTTATCAGAGCAGTAAAGCCCCATCAATTTCGTGTTTTTACTCACATCCAGACTTGTCAGTTCGTTATCAGAGCAGTAAAGCTCCATCAATTCCGTGTTTTTACTTACGTCCAGACTTGTCAGCTTATTTCCAAAACAGTAAAGCTCCCACAATTCCGTATTTTTACTTACATTCAGGCTTGTCAGTTCGTTATCAGAGCAGAGAAGACCCTCCAATGCCGTGTTTTTACTTACGTCAAGACCTGTCAGCTTGTTTTCATGGCAGTAAAGCCCCTTCAATGCCGTATTTTTACTTACGTCAAGACCTGTCAGCTTGTTTCCATTGCAGTAAAGCTCCCACAATTCCGTATTTTTACTCACATCCAAACTTGTCAGCTTGTTTCCATCGCACCTAAGCACCTTCAATGCCGTATTTTTATTCACATCCAGACTTGTCAGCTTGTTTCCACTGCAGTAAAGATTCTCCAATGCACAAAAATGCTCAATACCTTTTAAACTATATATCTGACTGTAACGTACATTAATACTCCTTATATTTCCAATATCATCAACAATATCATCATTATCTTCATCAAAATTTTCTTTTATGTATTTCCTAAAATTCTCATCCGGAAAATTGGTTGCATTAATCCTCACCGCCCCAGTTTCCACTTTCAAAGTGTCCTCAGCTAAAACCTCCTCAGCTTCCGTTACATCCAATACATCCGCATCAGATGAGGTTGCCGCATCCCCGGCAGTTGCTTCCTCGGATGTTGCTGCCGCTTCCTCCGGCTCTGCCGCCTTTACTACGGGCAGTGTGCCTGTGCCTGTTGAAAACAGGCTTACTCCCATGGCAGCAATCAAAGAAAAGCCCATCATACTGCGTTTCATTTTTCTCAGTTTCATTTTCATATTTTGTTCCTTCCTTTCCAGTGGTTATGTGTATTCAAATATGTAAACAGAACAGCCATGTTCATGGCCTACTGTATATGTCCGTTCCCCTGCATATATACGTATCTGCCAAGCCAGTCATAAGTGTATGTGTTTATCATCAGTGTTCCGTCTGCATTTGCATATCCGTAGCCTTTTCCGACCTTATTTGCCGTTCCTGCCCATACACATGTGTCTGAAAATTCAAACCACTTTCCCTGCTCTATAACGCCGTACGGATTTACATAGTAAAGCTTCTCTCCCGCCTGATCGTAGGTCATAACATCCACATACATGTGTCCATATACATCAAAGAAGCAAAGATCGTCCACCGCTTCTCCTGCTATTGATTTTTCTACATGGTGGAAGTTACTGAACACTTCATGTCCGTTTTCATCAAAATATATGACATGTTTTCCGTCAGGATGGTATGTAAGCCTGTTTCTCATTGCCGTACCGTCAGCCTGAAAATAGTAGGTGTATGTTCCATCGCACTTAAATTCGTTTATTACGGGATTGCCTTTGTGATCCTCACATGTGACATTACCATAAGCGTCTCTGGAAAAATCGTATCCTTGGTAAGATGAGAAAAGACCCGTGGCACCTAATTGCAAAAATGTTTTTCTACCGACTGTACACATTTTAGCACTACCACTCCTATCTATTTCCAACTCATATGTAAGTTTTTTTGTATCCGCATTCCAACCTGAATCTGATATACATTTTTCAATACCTGTAATATTAGAAAGGTCGACGGTTCCTTTTAATTGCGGTACATAAATATGCAAGCTAACATAATCACAAAATGATATATCAGTTGTCACGTTACTATCAATATGAAGATACCACAATTCCGTATTTTTACTCACATCCAAACTTGTTAACTTGTTTCCATCGCAATACAAATGCTGCAATTCCATGCTTTTACTCACATCCAGACTTGTCAGCTTATTACTACTGCAGAAAAGAACCCCTAATTCCGTGTGTTTACTTACATCCAAACTTGTCAGTGAGTTCAAAGTGCAGTTAAGTGTAACTAATGCCGTGTTTTTGCTCACGTCCAAACTTATTAGGTCATTCCTTACGCACCATAAATAACTCAACACCTTGTTTTTACTCATGTCAAGACTTGTCAGTTGGTTCATAGAACAGTCAAGGTACTCCAATGCTGTACAGTTACTCACATCAAGACTTGTCAGCTCGTTTTCAATGCAGTCAAGTCTTTCCAATGCCGTGTTTTTGCTCACATCAAGACTTGTCAGCTCGTTTCCATTGCAGTCAAGTCTTTCCAATGCCGTGTTTTTGCTCACATCAAGACTTGTCAGCTCGTTTCCACTGCAGTCAAGTCTTTCCAATGCCATGTTTTTGCTCACATCAAGGCTTGTCAGCTTGTTTCCACTGCACTCAAGCTCCTTCAAAGCCCCAAAATGCTCAATACCTTTTAAACTATATACCGAACGCCAATCTACATTAATACTCTTTACATTTTCAATATCATCAACAATATCATCATTATCTTCATCAAAATTTTCTTTTATGTATTTCCTGAAATTCTCATCCGGAAAATTGTCTGCATTAATTCTCACCGCCTCAGCTTCCACTTCCAAAGTGTCCTCAGCTAAAACCTCCTCAGCTTCCGTTACATCCAATTCATCAGCATCAGATGAGGTTGCCGCCTCCCCAGCGGTTGTTTCCTCGGATATTGTTGCCGCTTCCTCCGGCTCTGCCGCCGTTACAGCTTCGGTATCTTCTATCTCCGCAGCATGACTTGTCATTATCCCCATATTAAATGAGGTTGCGACAAGTGCAAGCGATAAACAAATGCCGTAAATTTTGTTTCTCATTTTCATATCCTCCTATAGCATTAAAGCATTTAAAATTTTATTTCCCCATGCATGTTCAAATTATAACTTAATTGAGTTATATTGTCAATTTATAACTCATTTACACATCTGCTATCTATTTTTCATATGGGGTACAATATCTAAAAAGATATGAAAGTGAGGCATATATTTTTGATTGAGGAAAATGTACTGAGCAGAATACAATACCTTCTGAAATTAAAACATTGGTCTTTATATAAGCTAGCCAAGGAAGCGGAACTCCCTTACTCAAATTTAAACAATATATTTAACAGAAAAACATGCCCTACCATTCCGACATTAGAAAAAATATGCAATGGCTTCGGCATCGGATTATCAGAATTTTTTGAATTTTCCGGCAATCCATTCAAATCTGAAATTTTAACAGATACGGAACAGGATATTATATATTCTTACAAATCCTTATCCAACAAGGATAAAGAATTATTAATTGCATATTTATATGGATTATGTAAAAAATAAATCTCAGATAATGTACGAAATTCTTCCACATAAGAAATTTAATTTTTGCCAAAGCAATCATAAACAAGAAGGGGCTGTCGCAATAA
>DKZK01000020.1:7354-66387 GCA_002493625.1 Lachnospiraceae bacterium UBA7076
TTATTGCGACAGCCCCTTCTTGTTATCAGTATTTCAATATGACTGCAATATACTTCTTCCACATCTTAATCAGAAGCATAAGATTCTGCCGCTTATTCTTTAAGACTATCTTTCAATTCTGATACCTTTTCAATCGTAAGCCCGGAATATAACGCTATCTCCTCAATGGATAATTTCCCTGCATGGAGCATCCTTAACGCTGTCTGTATTTTTTCCTGCTCCAAGCCCATTTCCATGCCTTCACTCCGTCCAATGTCAATGCCTTCAGAACGTCCAATATCAATGCCCTGCTCCAACAGTTCTCTGTAACGCATCTCTAAAGTCATATATCCCATCCTCCATTTCTCGTTATTTTTCACACTTTTTACCGCTGTTTCCAGCTTCCTTGTAAATTCATCGGCTGCTTCCTTCCCATCTATATAATCCAGCAGGTTTTTCATTTCAGGGCTTACATCATTCATTGTTCCCTTTGTATTCAGTATTATTTTTGTTGTCCCGTCTCCAAAGCTTATTTCCATATCCTGTAAGCATCTGTTTTCAAATGTATACATATGTCTTCCTTTTCCAAGCAAATCAAAGGTGCAGATAAATATAACGTAACTCCGCTTCAGATTTATATAATCCTCGCCCTTTTCCAGAATATTCAGGTCTATCATTCCCTGATAATACCTTGACCGTTTGGGAAGATTTTTACTTACTGTTATTTGCATTTCAATGTTATAGACTGTGTTTTCCTCATCCTCCACATACACATCCAGTCTTACGCTTTTTGAATTTGCCGCAATGTCTATGGCTTCCTGTGTTTTCGGATATTTTATGCCTGATATTTTTATACCAAGTATTGTTTCTAAAAACGGCTTACAGTATTTCGGGTTTCTCATGATAACCCCAAAGATAAAATCGTCCTTAAATTCCAGTTCCTCAAAGCTTTTGATGACGGGCTTGGATTCCGTAACCGTTACTTTTTCCTCAGCCGTTTCTCCATTCCTCTTCTTGTTTCGATTGTCATTTGTTCCCCTGTTTACATTTTCGTTCTTTTTGTTCATAAATTCTCCTCCTTGTAATTACGTGTTTTTCTTTGTCACGTTTTCTCACAGGTCGCCTGACACTACCTGATTACGGCAGAGAAGTTTATGTAACAGCAACTCCGCTGCCTATTTTGTTTGTGAAATAAAGCATCGAAGTTTTATTTGATTACAGATTAAAAAAGATTGGATAATCCACAAATTTTTAGAATACAATGCCTTGTATTTATAGTACTACATGCGTATATAAAATGCAAGCTATTTTTTATTTTTCATAAACATCTTTCTCATAAACATCTGACTGACAAAAATCCAACTGATAAAATCCTTTCTCTATTTTTGAATACATTTACCAATAATTTTTTTCTTTCATATTTATTTGTGATACATCCACTGCATTTTTTCTTTGATTGATGTTATAATACTTTCAGGAGGATTACTGCCATGCCTAAAAAACCGCGGACAAAAATGCCAATAAGCGAAAGAGCCAAGCAGTTCATGCCCTTTGCCGCAGTAAAGGGCTACCATGAAGCCCTTGCAAAAAAGGAGCATATTACTGTGCCAAAGAACGAGCTTACCGACGACATGGCAGAGCTGTTGGACTACAGCTTAAAATCCATACAAAGGGGCAATGTAATAACAGTTGTATATTACTATGAGAAAGAATATATAAAAATCTGCGGTATGGTTGCAAAAATTGATAATGAGGCTAAGACGCTTACAGTTGTTGACAGAACCATTAATTTTGAAGATATAATAAATATAGAAATCGAACAAGGAGCAAATCCATGAGCGGACACACTTATTTATGCATAGACCTGAAATCCTTTTACGCCTCAGTGGAATGCGTAATGCGGGGGCTTGACCCAATGACAGCGAACCTTATCGTGGCTGACCCTGACCGCAAGGAGGGAACAATATGTCTTGCCGTATCTCCTGCCATGAAGGCTCTCGGCATAAAAAACAGATGCCGTGTTTTTGAAATTCCGCCAAACATTCCATATATACAGGCTACTCCGAGGATGCAGCTTTATATCGACTATGCTGCCGAGGTTTATGCCATATATCTTAAATATATTTCCAAAAACGACATACATGTATACTCTATTGACGAGGCGTTTCTTGACGTGACAACTTACCTTAAGCTTTATCAGCTTACCCCGAAGGAGCTTGCGGTAAAAATAATGGACGACATAGCAAGTGAGCTTGGAATACGCGCCACCTGCGGAATTGGCACAAATATGTATCTGGCAAAGATTGCCCTTGACATTACGGCAAAGCACTCTGCTGATTTTATAGGTGTGCTTGACGAAGAACTTTACAGGAAGCAGCTTTGGGAGCACACTCCTCTCACGGACTTTTGGCGCATAGGCGCGGGCACTGCAAAAAAGCTTGAAAAATACGGTATACACACTATGAAGGATATTGCCAAAAGCGATGAGGATTTTCTGTATAAGCTTTTCGGTATTGATGCGGAGCTTCTGATAGACCATGCATGGGGACGGGAATATGTTACAATTGCAGATATTAAAAATTACCGTTCCGGCAGTAAAAGCATTACAAGCGGCCAGGTGCTTATGAGGGATTATAATGTTGACGAGGCGCGTATTATTGTCAAGGAAATGGTTGACCTTTTATGCCTTGACCTTGTGGATGCGCATCTGCTGACAAGCTCCGTCACGCTGCACATCGGATATACCTACAAATACAGGGAAAAATCAGTAAACAAAACCGTCTCCCTTGACATGGCGGCAAATGCAGATTCCGTGATAATACCCGCCGTTGTCGCCCTATATGATGAAATAGTAAGCCCTGACTACCCTATCCGCAGAATTAACTTAAGCTGTAATCATCTTATGCCGGAGGAAAATGTACAATACAGCATTTTTTCCAATACAGAGGAGCTTGAAAGAAACCGAAAGCTTCAGGAGGCTGAGCTTTCCATTAAGAAAAAATTTGGAAAAGGCGCCATCCTGAAAGGAATAAGCCTTCAGGACGCCGCCACAACGCTTGAAAGAAACAAACAAATCGGAGGACATAAAAGCGGAATTACTTAACTTAATTGTTGACTTTTCCGACACATGTGTCGTATAATACTTTCAGACACACATGTCGGAAAGTAGGATTGCTTATGAATAAAAGAGGACAGGAAACAAAGAAACATATAAAGAACTGTGCATGTTCTTTATTTGCAGAAAAAGGCTTTAAACAGGTAACAATGAAGGACATCTGCGATGCGGCGAGGTTAAGCAGAGGCGGCTTGTACTGCCATTACGAAAGCACACGTCAAATCTTTCAGGAGATTATTGATGACATGACAAGCGAGCAGGATAATGCAATTGATTTAAGAATGGAACAAAATCATTCGGCTGTAGCTATTTTAGATGATATTTTACATAAGTACGAAAATGAAATGCTTGACAGCCAATCTTCACTAAGCATAGCGATATATGAGTATTTTAGTATTGGCGATATTGCAAATCAGCGTAATACGCTATATGAACAATATTTAGTTTCAGCAAATACATGGAAAAAGCTGATACAATACGGGATGGACAGGCATGAATTTAATGAAGTAAATATTTCCGCAGTATTCGATTTGATTGTATTTTCCTATCAGGGAGTAAGGATGTACAGCAAGCTTATGCCTATCGATAAAGAAACGCCTTCCGGAATAATAAAAGAGATAAGAAAAATATTAGTCAAAGGCGGTGGAAAGCCTTGAAATTAAAAATTATTGGCAGCGGCGGCATGTCAATTATTCCGAGTTCATTTTGTAAATGTAACATTTGTGAAGAAGCCAGACGAAAAGGCGGCAGGTATGAACGGTTAGGACCAAGCCTGTATATTGACGATATAAAAATGCTGATAGACACACCCGAAGATATTGCGGTAGCCTGCAACAGACAAAGAATATCGGAGGTGAAGCACCTTTCCATTTCCCATAGTGACCCGGACCATGTCAGGGGTATTCGGATTGTTGAAAAAATAGGCTGCGATTTTATTAAAGGAACGAGTATGCCTGTTGGCTTTTATGCTCTCCCCGAGGTCATTAGAGATATAAACAAAATGAACCGTGACTGCTTTCAATATTATGGTGATGTTCTTCACTGTATTTCTGTGAATGAAACATCACATATAAAAATAGATAATATTGACATAGACTTAATCAACAATAACCCAAGCCGAAATATCACTTTTTATGTTCTGAAAGAGCATGAAAAAAAGGTTATCTATGCCTGCTGTAATCCGAAGCCTTTTGCTCATAATGACTTATATTTTGATGCAGATATTTTGATTATAGGCATAGTTTCTGATGATGGAATATTAAATGATGGAACGAAGCTTATGGATACGCCTTTGAAAGATGAAATACTCACTTTGGATGAGGTGATAGAATTGAAAAACTATTATAGAATCAGGAAGCTTATCGTTACACATATTGATGAAATATGGGGAAAATCATACGGTTTTTACAGGGAACTTGAAAAAGGACTTGATAATATTTTATTCGCTTATGATGGCATGGAAATCGTGGTTTGAAGCCACGGAATTTCACAATTGCATATTAAAATTTATGAAACGGAGGAATAAATGATGGTATATGAAGAAATACGACTTGTAAAGCCAAGTTTAGGATTGAAGGATAAAGCGCTTGAATACCGGCAGGAGCATTTTGATTTTGGAGAACAGATAATCAACGGGAGTGAATTATTTGATAAAATTACCTCTTATGAGGAATGGCTTGGGAAAGTCATTGCCAATGCAAGTACGGAGACTGTTGACCCTGACTGGGTTTTGACAGATACATTTTTTGCAGTCAGGGTATCGGATAACAAAATTGTCGGTATTGTTGATTTAAGGTATCAATTAAATGATTTTCTGAAAGATTTTGGTAATTGCGGATATAGTGTAAGACCGTCAGAAAGAAGAAAAGGGTATGCTACTGAAATATTAAGACAAATATGTTCGGTTGCGAGAAAACACGGTCTGAAACAGCTGCAGTTATCAGCCCCAAAGGACAATGCTGCCTCAATAAAAACAATCGAGAAAAACGGTGGAAATTATTGCAGGAGCTTTACTTTTGAAAATGAGGAAGCATATGTATATCTGATAAATCTTTAAGAGGCTGTCGCAATAAGAATTTCAATTCTCTTTTATTATGCATTTTAAACAAAGAACGCTCCAACGTGTTACTTAGCTTTCGCTTTTCTTTGTTTAAAATGCATCGTTACTAAGAAAACAAATCCTTATTGCGACAACCCCTTACCTGTATGGGGCTATCCACTCTTTAGTAACGCCGCATTTAATTTCTGCCAAATTCTTCAAGCTCAAGCCCCTCATTGTGCTCCAGTAAAAGCCTTATGGACCATTCATTTGCAAAAAGCAAAAGCGGATTATCGCGCATATCCTTTACGCGCTTGCAGTCGCTTATACGGCTTATTTTATTAAGGTCAACCGTTTTGTCCTTTACCCATCTTATATAATTATATGGAAGCGGCTCGAGCCTTATATCGCAGCCATATTCATTTTCAAGCCTGTACTTGAGAACGTCAAACTGGAGGGTTCCCACAACGCCTACGATTATCTCCGACATTCCAAGAGTATAGTCCTGAAACATCTGTATTGCGCCCTCCTGCGCAATCTGCGTCACACCCTTCATAAACTGTTTTCTTTTCATGGAATCCATGTGTACAAGCCTGCAGAAATGCTCAGGAGCAAATGTAGGTATACCCTCATATACAAACTTATTTCCGGGCGTGCAAAGGGTATCTCCGATTGAAAATATGCCGGGGTCAAAAACTCCTATGACATCTCCCGCATACGCCTCATCTATAACCTTCCTGTCCTGCGCCATAATCTGCTGCGGCTGTGACAGTCTCATTTTCCTGCCGCTCTGTACATGGAAAATTTCCCTGTCAGCCTCAAATTTTCCCGAGCATATTCTCATAAAGGCTATTCTGTCATGGTGAGCCTTGTTCATATTAGCCTGTATCTTAAAAACAAAGCCTGAAAATGTATCTGAAACAGGTTCTACAAGTCCCTGATCCGACATTCGCGGAAGGGGCGACTGTGTCATATTAAGAAAATGTGTCAGAAATGTTTCCACACCGAAGGTTGTAAGCGCTGAACCGAAAAACACAGGCGAAAGCTCTCCCTTATCAACAAGCTCCTGATCAAACGCATCACTTGCGCCGTCAAGAAGCTCTACCTCATCAAGAAGCTTTGAATAAAGCTCATCACCAACCTCATTTTTAAGCGTATCATCCACAAGATCATAATCCGTCTCGGCTGCGCTCTTTGCTCCTCCCACGGAGACTGACTGAAACATTGATACCTTTTTTGTGTCTCTGTCATACACGCCCTTAAATCTTTTTCCTGAGCCGATAGGCCAGTTTATGGGGCAGGTTCTTATTCCAAGTACGTTTTCTATCTCATCGAGAAGCTCAAAGGAATCCCTCGCCTCCAAATCCATCTTGTTGATAAACGTAAATATGGGAATATGCCGCATGACACACACCTTAAAAAGCTTAATGGTCTGCGCCTCAACACCCTTGGAGGCATCTATAACCATGACTGCCGAATCCGCAGCCATAAGCGTCCTGTAGGTATCTTCAGAAAAGTCCTGATGCCCCGGCGTGTCAAGTATATTGATACAGTAACCGTCATAATTAAACTGTAATACGGATGAGGTTACGGATATTCCCCTCTCCTTTTCTATCTGCATCCAGTCCGATACGGCATACTTTGAGTTTGCCTTTCCCTTTACGGAGCCTGCCGTATTGATTGCTCCTCCGTATAAAAGAAACTTTTCGGTAAGCGTTGTCTTACCTGCATCCGGATGTGAAATAATTGCAAAGGTTCTTCTTTTTTCTATTTCATTTTTTAATTTTTCGTCCATGTCATTTATACTCTTTCCTTTTGTTAATCATAATTCCTTACACGGGAGCTATTACCAAAGCTGTCGCACTAAAGTTATTTAAGGTATAATATAAAAAATCGTTTGGAGACGTTGGTACTTAGGTGACGTATTTTGGCACCTTAGTACCATTACGTCGGAGACGAGCGAAAGCGTATTTTTTGTTATTATACCTTAAATAACCATAATGCGGCAGCTCCAATAGCTCCAGTGTACAGGCATTATATTAATATAACCTATATCGGTGATAAAAGAAACAGTTTTCTGCATAATTTTTTAAAGTAATTTTTATATGTACTCTTATCAACATCCTCAGCCGCATATATGAAAACCTCGGATATAACCTTTCCATCAACCATATACTGTATCATTCCGATTGTATCTCCCTCCAACACGGGAGCGTTTAAATTCTCTGCGGGGATAACCCTTTTCTCCACCATCTCAGGCGATGCATCAACTATGACAAGCTGAAAATTTTCAAGGGGCATCGGGGTTACCTGCTTGCTTTCACCAAATTTTACCGGAAATACCGTATCGGCAGGTATTCCCTCCGTATCGCTGTAAATGCTGCATCTGGCAAATCCGTAATCCAGAAGCTTTCCCGCCTCCTTGTTTCTTATTTCCTTTGTATCTGCGCCCATTATAACCGCAATAAGCTCGATTCCGTTCCGGTTTGCAGTTGCCGACATGCAATACTTAGCCTGCGATGTGTAACCGGTTTTTAAACCTGTTGCTCCCGTATAGCTTTTTAAGAATTTATTTGTGTTGGCCAGATCAAATCTGCTTTCTCCCCTTCTTGTTCTATGTATAATGTAATCCATCCATATCGTTGAAAATTCATATATGTCAGGATGATTACATACGAGCTCCTTCGACATGAGCGCAATATCCCTTGCGCTTGTCACATGACCCTCAGCCTCAAGTCCGCAGGCATTTTCAAAATGAGTGTTTACCATGCCAAGCTCCGCAGCCCGCTGATTCATCAGATTGACAAACGCCTCCTCACTGCCTGATATATGTTCCGCCATTGCTGTTGCGGCATCATTTCCCGATGCAACCTCTATGCATTTTATCATATCCCTCACCGTCTGCTGCTCTCCCTCCTCGAAGAAGCACTGTGAGCCACCCATGGAGGCGGCATGCGCCGATACGGTTACAATGTCATCATATGTTATGGTTCCCTTTTCAAGCTCCTCAAATATAAGCAGAAGTGTCATTATTTTAGTCACGGAGGCAGGACGTAATTTTTCGTCCGCATTTTTTTCATATATTACCTGCCCTGAATGTGCTTCAATAAGAATTGCAGAACGAGATTCAATTGCAACATCACTCTTTCCCGTTTCCTCAGCATGGCTTACGGGACATTGAACGACACATACCCCGAGCACAAGTACAAATGCAATAAAAAAGCTTATTATTTTTTTCATTTTACTTCCTATATCCCCAATAGCATTTAATATATTATACTGTCCAA
Organism: Lachnospiraceae bacterium UBA7076; assembly: GCA_002493625.1. Lineage (GTDB taxonomy): Bacteria > Bacillota > Clostridia > Lachnospirales > Lachnospiraceae > Coprococcus_C. The sequence goes on from DKZK01000020.1 coordinate 15,774, forward strand.
CTTGTTTAATTATGATTACAGGGTTTAAGCAAATTGTGTAACAAGATGAATATACTAACAATAAAGCCATGTATAAGGATATTTAACATTATGTGCGGTATTGCAGGATATTTTAATTCCAAGATAGATTTCAGCAATAATCCAAAGAATAATTTTAATATACTTTCTAACATGATAGCAACGATGAAGCAGCGCGGACCTGACGCAGACGGAAGCACAATAACTTCTTCCTGCTGTTTTGCCCACACAAGGCTGTCAATTATAGACCTTAATACGGGCGACCAGCCCATGAAGCTTGTTCATAACGGAAAAAGCTACCACATTATACACAATGGTGAAATATATAATTATCCTGACTTAAAAAAGGAGCTTATATCAAACGGTTATTCCTTTGAAACAACGTCAGACACAGAGGTAATGTGCAAGGCATTTATACACTGGGGACCTCTTTTCGCGACACGCCTGATCGGCATATTTGCCACTGCCATATATGATGAAACGGAAAAAACACTTTACCTTTACAGGGACCACTTCGGCGTGAAGCCTCTCTACTATACACAGGTAGGAGGAACTCTTGTCTTTGCCTCAAGAATAGACACACTTTTCGAATACCCGAGGGTAAAGCCATGTATTGACCTTACCGGCTTCAATGAAATATTTACCGTAGGGCCTGCCAAAACACACGGACATGGTGTATTTGCAGGAATTAAGGAGGTTCTTCCGGGCGAATATATAACAGCCTCCGAAAGGGGTATACAGAAACGGCTGTATTTCCGTCTTGAAAGCCATCCTCACACGGATTCCTACGAGGAAACAATAGAAAAAACAACCTTCCTGATAGAGGACAGCATTAAGCGCCAGATGATTTCTGACGTTCCAATCTGTACCTTTCTTTCAGGCGGAATTGACTCATCCCTTGTAAGCTCAATCTGCGCCTCCAATATGTCCGAGGGAAAACGGCTTGATACCTACTCCTTCGACTTTGAGGATAATGACATACACTTTAAAGCAAACAGCTTTCAGCCTACGCAGGACGGCCCATACGTGGATATTATGAAGGAATATATCAACTCAAACCATACAATTTTGAGCTGTAAATATGAAATGCTTGCAGATTTGCTGTACCCTTCCGTTGATTCAAGATGCCTGCCCACAATGGCAGATGTAGATTCCTCACTTTTATACTTTTGCAGCGAGGTGGCAAAAAAACACAAGGTTGCGCTCACAGGCGAATGCGCCGATGAGGTATTTGGCGGTTACCCATGGTTTCACAGGGAGGAAATGTACATGTCAGACAACTTCCCATGGATGAGCGATTTAAGCTTTCGGAAATCTCTTTTGAATCCCGAATTTGCCGCTGCCCTGCAAATGGAAAAATACGTGAGAAACGCATACAACAACACTGTTTCCGAAATTGACGTCCTGCCGTCCGAATCTGAAATTGACGCCAAAATAAGAAAGGTTACCTATCTGAATATCCGCTGGTTTATGCAGACGCTTTTGGACAGAATGGACAGAACCTCCATGCAGAGCGGACTTGAGGCAAGAGTTCCGTTTGCAGATCACCGGCTTGTGTCATATGTGTATAACATTCCGTGGAGTATAAAATGTGAGAATAAAACACCAAAAAGTCTTCTTCGCCATGCCGCCGCAAAATTCCTTCCCGACGCGGTAATGAACAGACCGAAAAATCCATATCCAAAAACCTACCACCCGAAATACGAGGAGCTTTTATGCAACCGGTTACGCGAGGTAATCAACGATACGGGTTCTCCTATAAGAAGCTACCTCAATATACCTGCTGTAAATAAATTTATTGACAGTCCAAAGGAATACGGAAAGCCTTGGTACGGCCAGCTTATGGCAGGCCCCCAGATGCTTGCATATCTGCTTCAGGTTGACTATTGGATGCGCAAGTATACCTTGTCCGTCTAAAAACGTCGGCACTTAAATTGCCAGCCCAAGATACCATTATACGGAATGTCTTAAGCTGGCAATTTCCAGTGCCTATCGTATCACAGGCTGAAGCTGTCTTCCCTCAAGGGCTTCCTCAAGGGTTTTGCCTATCAGAGAAACATCTGCAACCATGGAATTAGGCTTCGTCACATAATCATCCTGCCCAAACGGTACGAAAAATATATTTTTCATTACCATAAGGCTTCCGATACTTTTAAAATTTATTCCCAAAGCATCATTTGTCGATATGCTTATAACAAGCGGTCTGTTGTTTCTCATGTGAGCCTTTGCTGCCATCAGCACCGGAGTATCAACGATTCCGTTACAAAGCTTTGCCGCCGTATTTCCCGTACAAGGCGCTATTATCATAATGTCAAAAAGCTTTTTGGGTCCTACGGGCTCCGCAGCCTGAATCGTATGAATGTCATAGGAATCCGTTATATTTTTTATCTCGTCAACGAACTTTGCAGCCTCTGTAAATCTGTTATCCAAATTATAAGCATTAAATGAATAAACGGGTATTATATTAGCGCCTTCATCCTTAAGAACTTTTATTTGTGTTTTAATTTTATCAAAAGTACAAAATGAGCCGGTTATTCCAAATCCGACATTGCACCCTGATAATTTCATTTCTTTAACCTCACATTTTTACTTTCGAAAGGAAGGTCAGCCTTGGTTTAAATCGCTTAATATAACATCGGCAATAATTCTGCCTGCCTCCATGGGATATTCCTTCCCCGGTATACCTAACGAAAGAATGGCAAAAATATTATTTTCCCTGCAATATTCAAAATCACATCCGCCCGGTGCCGACGCAATATCAAATATCATTACATTATGCGAAAGCCTTGACAGGAGCCGGTCATCTAAAATAAGCGCCGGTACGGTATTAAATACATAGCTGTATTTTTCCATACACACCTTGTCATATCCATTCACCGGTATATACCCGTGGCCTGCCTCCATAATCTCTTTTTTTAAGCTTTCCCGTCTCACCATAATATCCACGGATGCATTATACTCCGCCAGCTCCCTTGCAATTGCCTTACCGCAAAATCCATATCCCGTCAAAAGGCAGTTACTGTTTTCTATAACTGCGGAATTTGCAATTGCCTCTTTGACAATACCCTTGGCAGTAAGCTCTGCATTTTTTTCCGTGAGACTATCTACCTTAAGGTAATCAAAAACCTTTATATTTCTAAGCCCGCACTCATGTACCATTCTGTTGGATAACATACCGCCATACAATGTCTGCCCTTCACTTAAATACGGAATGAGCTGTATTGTTACCTTTTCGTTTACAGGCGGCGGCAATATAATTATAGATTCGGAATTTACAGCTTCTATATCTCTGCTTATTTCATATCCGACGTTATATATATATTCAGCTATATAATCCATTCTCTTATCATTGCCAAGAATGCATACATTTTTTTCCATCAAAGCTAAATCCCCCTTACGATACTCTATTATATGCTGCCATAAATTGAATGTTTAATAAATATAACAGTCCATTACCTTTTTCAGATAATAAAAATATGTTACCTTTTTTACATCCTCCGAAGAATAAACATTAAATGTTCTATATAAATCCTCATTTATATATATGTCGACAGTGCCAACAATATCCCCCTTATTTACAGGCGCATTTAAGCAGTCAGGAATATTGGCTCTTATTTGAACAGTATCATTGTCAGACATAAGAAGCGTAAGATTATCCTTTACATAGGTTGAAATCTGGGTTTTTTCTATCCCATCCTTTATTTTTATTGTAGCCGACGGATAGCTCTCATCGATTAGGGTTTTATAATTGTAATTTTCAATTCCATAATTAAAAAGCTTTTTTGTATCTGACCACTTGTAATTTTTATTGTTGGGCCAGCCGCATCCCAAAAGAGCAACGATATAGGTTTTGTTATCCCTTTTAAGTGCCGCAACATAACAGTATCCCGCCTGTGTGGTAAAACCGGTTTTTCCTGCAATGACGCCGTCCATCATATCCAGAAACTTATTTGCATTTTTAACGGTAAAGGTTCTCTTGTTTTCATAATCCGAAAATGTATGGCTTCTTGTCTGGCATATATTTATAAATTCCTCCTTCTTGGGAGATTCAAGAACACAGTATTTCATTAGCCTTGCAAGGTCAGCCGCAGTAGTTGAATGAAAACCATTTTCATCTTCCTCATCCAATCCGTTTGCAGTTATAAAATATGTATCAGAAAGCCCGAGCTCAGCAGCCTTTTTGTTCATCATGTTTGCAAAACCCTCCTTGCTTCCTCCCACATGCTCCGCTATTGCCACAGCTGAATCATTGTGGCTTTCAAGCATAAGGGAATACAGCAAATCGGAAAGCTTATACTGCTCCCCTTTTTTTATTCCAAGCTGAACATCCGGCATTTTTGAGGCGTAATCACTAACCGTAACAATATCGTCAGGATTACCATATTCAAGCGTTAAAATAAGAGTCATAATCTTTGTTGTGCTTGCCATTGCCCTTTTTTCATGTCCGTTTTTTTCGTATAATATTCTTCCGGTATCCCCGTCCATCAAAACCGCCGACATGGAATAAAGCTGCCATTCGTTTATTTCTTCAGCATGGCATATATTGTCGTTATACGGAAGTGTTATTAGAATTGATAAGATTATAATATATGATTTTATGTACTTCATGACTTTCGCCCCAAATACGATATATATTTAATATATTGCACATTTTTTGCTTTTAGACATAAAATATATCCTATACTCAAAAATCACTGCAATTATATTTATAAAGGGGATGTACACCTAAGACGGTCATCCCCTTATATAAGCTAGTATATTAATTTTAAATATCCTTCTGTCTGAGCAAAATCATCATATGGCTTTACAGTGACATAATATATTGTTCCCTGTTTTACCGAAAAGGTACTATATAATGTTGCAGAAGTCTCTCCTGCAGCAGGAGTTATAATTGTTTTATGTATTGGTCCGGTTTTACTTCCTGTTCGAAAATAAATGGCAGCCCGTCCAACATTTGGTGCAGAAAAGCTTAGCTGCACGATAGTTGATGATGCCCTGAATTTTCCTAAATAATGCCCAGTACGGTCTGCATTATAACTAAATGACACCGTACTCGAATACAGCACTGCTTCATCTGTTTCAAATACATCAATACCAGAAACATCCTCCTGCTCCTCCGTGCTTTCCATGGCATTGACACTGATACCTCCCAAATTCACTGCCAAAGCAAGCGATAAAGCTGCTCCTAAAAATACTCTTTTGACTGTTGTCATTTTTACATACCTCCAATTCATGAAGCTGTGGCACTAAACTTAGTGCACCAGCCCAACCAAACCCATAGTTTACAGCTACATTTTAATCAATATCATATGTAAAATAAAAACACAAGCATTTCAGGTGAAACGACATTTTTTTGCTTTTTTTGTCGTGTTTTACTTTATAGTAATCAATTGCAGTAAAAAAGGAGCCTGCGTCTTAATGCAACAGCCCCTTTTCAGCTTACATATTTATTTTAACTCATACATCATTAAGCAACGCATTATTTAGTGCTCCACAATATCTTCCCTGCTTCCCAGACGCACTTTAATTGTTCTTTCCGTATACTCATCATTCTTTTCCACGAGTATGTTAAGCTCAACCGACTCCCCTGCCTCATAATACTGCAAAAGGTTTGTGAGATCATTTGCTTTGCTGACTGTTTGTCCGTCAAATGCCGTAATAATATTTCCTTCCTTAAGTCCCGCCTTATATGCAGGAGAGCCCTTTGTAACCTCATTTACATAAACGCCTGCCGGTGTGTCGGCAGCTTCCTCCGCACCTCCGAATATATCATAATACTGTGAGGCGTTTCCTGCCGTACTGCATGTTATTCCGAGATAACCTCTCTTACCTTCATCCTCAACAAGCTCCCTTGTTTTCCTGTTCATAAGATTATCCAGAATGCTTTCTATCTTTGATACAGGTATGGCATATCCCATTCCCTCAACCTCTGTGGACATATACTTGGATGAGTTAATGCCTATGACCTCTCCTTTCATGTTAAGAAGCGCTCCGCCGCTGTTTCCCGGATTGATTGCAGCGTCAGTCTGAATAAGCGGTGTGGTATTTGTGCTTATGACCCTGTCCTTTGCGCTCACAATTCCTGTTGTAACCGACTGTCCGTATCCAAGTGCATTTCCGATGGCAACAACCTGCTCACCCACGGAAATTCCATCGGAATTTCCAAGCTTTGCTATTTCTATTTTTGAAAGAGTATCCTTGGATAAATCTTCAAGCCTGACAACAACAATTGCAACATCATTATCACTGTCAGTTCCCTTAACTACAGCATCGTATGATTTTCCGTCAACAAAGCATACATTAACCGTTTTTGCCCCGTCAACAACATGATTATTTGTAACGATAAGAAGCTCTGTATCATTTTTTCCGATAATGATTCCGGAACCGGAGCCTTCCGATTCATATTCCTGACTTCCATAATACCAGAAATTATACTCAGACACTGCCGTAACATTTATTGACACAACAGACGGCATTACCGCTTCCACAATATCAGATACATCCATGTTTCCGTAAGAACTGTTATTTGAAAGTGAGGTTGTCGGTATGCTTAAATCGTCCTTTTTATCTTCATCGGATTTTATGTCATATTCATTATTTCCTATAATTTCATTTTCAGAATCATCAGCCTCCAAAGCCCGACCCATCTCCTGAAACAAATTGGAATACTGACCGCTGCCATCCGTATCGGCTACATAATTAAATGTTATTCCCGCAACACCGCCAAATAAAACGGCACTGATAATCAAACCGGCAGTACGTTTTAAAAATCCGGATTTTCCTTTACTCATAAGACATCTTCCTTTCTTTTCCTAAATTAATCTTATGATAATAAAAAATTATGTTTCAATTTTGACATTGGTGTCAAAATTCTGTGAACAGCAATTTTTGCATGTTCCATAAATCATTGAAGTTTTACATTCCATTATGAAGCCATGATGCTCATACATATGTCTCGCAAGCTGCTCCATAAAGTCGCAGTCCATATGATAAACCTGTCCGCATGCGCTGCATTTCATATGAATATGCTTGTGGCATTTATTTTCTGAGCCTGCATACTGATAAGTTGATTTATTTCCGGCTTCATCCATATGTCTTAAAACACATCCGTTTTTTTCAAGCTTATCAAGATTACGGTATATTGTGGCAATATTAACCTTTGTATCTAATTTATTTAGCAGGTATGCTTCAATATCCTTGACGGTCATGTCAGAATCCGCATTATTTTTTAAGCATTCCAATATTTTATTTTTTTTATCCGTAGAGTAGCCTGTTTTTTCCAATCCTCATCTTCCCTATCTGAATCATTTATTTGTGTTTTTTGTTTTTAGTTAAAATATACAACTTCCTCCTCGGCAGGCTTGGCTTTGTCAACCTTTGTTGCCTTTATGACAGGACCTTCACCCTCAAATTCAGGATAATATTCCTTTTCTATTATTCCCGTCACGGTAATCCACTGCCTGTCGCTCAAAACCTTTGCAGCGTCAAAATAACATTTAAAACCGATAAATGCTATGTCATCTGCGCAGCAGGTCATGGCAAAGCGTCCCGGAACAAACTCATTTTTTGCATATTCCTTTGGCTTGTGAACCATAGCCTTAAAATGTATTTTTTTACCTACATACTTGTCAGGATTATCGCAGGCATCAATATAAAATATTCCAAAATCGTCATCCTCAAGCTCTATAACAGGCTGGTTTATGTCGTAAGGCAAATCCAGTTCCGAATTATCAATCTCTGCAAGACCATCCTTGTTTTCAAATATGACCTGCGCCCTTCTGTTTACAGCCTTGATGCTTCTTCTGTATTCCGCACGTCTTGTATTTTCATCACATCTGTTAAATATTATCATATCGGCAGCGGACATGGCTTCAATCATCATCGCCTTCATATTGACAATATAAACATCAAAGGTCGTTGCATCAACAAATGAAATAACCTGAACAACCGTCCAGCCCTTTGGAACTCTTATGCCAAACAGCTTGTCAAGCTTCCATGTTCCGTTGTATTCAATCATAACCCTTGTAGGCTTATATTTATCCTGTAAATCAAGAAGATATTCCGTATTAAGGTTTGTCTCGTCAATATATTCCGTAAATATGTTCCTCTTTTTCAACTCCTCCTCGTCATATTCCTCCATTCCCTCCTCGCAGACTAAAAGCAGCGTGGGGTCACCCTCCGTAAAGCCCCTGTCTATAAGGGTTTCCTTTGCAAATGTTGTCTTTCCGCTCTCAAGGAAGCCGAGAAACATATACACGGGTATTTCTTCAATCTCATCATTTCTATTCATAAAATAACACAACCTTTCACACTCAGTACATATAGTACATATTACCTGATTAGCTTAATTTAAACAGCTTTGCAATATTGCCCTCATTCAGGTTGCTGCCTATAACGCAAAGCTTTCCTGTGTAATCAGGATTTCCTTTTCTTATCTCATATTCCCCCGGCGTAAGGTCAAAATAAAGCCACTCATTTCCGGTGCCGGAAACGCTGCCCTTTGCCCGAAGAATAATTCCGCAGTCATTTTCCTCTTTTGCAAGCTCCTCCAATATAGCTTTCATCTCATCCTCAGAATATTTCATGCTTGTCTCCACGCCCCAGCTCGTAAATACATCATCTGCATGATGATGGTGATGCTCATGGTCGTGATCGTGGCATCCGCATGTGCAGTCCTCGCCATGCTCGTGATGATGATGCTCGTGTCCATCGTGGTCGTGATGATGCTCATGCCCATCATGGTCGTGGTCGTGACATCCGCATGTGCAGTCCTCACCATGCTCGTGGTGATGCTCATGCTCATCATGGTCGTGATGGTGCTCATGCTCGTCATGGTCGTGATGCTCGTGTCCGTCATGGTCGTGGCATCCGCATGTGCAGTCCTCGCCATGCTCATGATGATGGTGGTCGTGGTGGTGATGCTCATGCTCTGCCATTTTTTTAGCTTCCTCTATCATTTTATCCAATGAATTTGCATGCTCCATAGCATCAAGAATAATCTTTGCATCCAAATCATCCCACGGGGTTGTAATAATTGACGCCTCACTGTTATGTTCCCTCAGCATATTAACCGCAGCTTCCACCTTATCGTCAGATACATTTTGTGTACGGCTTAAAATAATCGTTCCTGCGCTCTCCACCTGATTGTTGAAAAACTCGCCAAAATTCTTCATATACATTTTGCATTTCGAAACATCCACTACCGTTGTTGCGCTGTTTACTACAATGTCCGCAGACGCCTTAACGTCCTCCACCGCTTTTATTACGTCGGAAAGCTTGCCGACTCCTGACGGCTCAATGATAATTCTGTCAGGCGCATACTCATCGATTACTTTCTTTAATGCAGTACCAAAATCGCCCACAAGGGAACAGCATATACAGCCTGAATTCATTTCCGTTATCTCTATGCCCGCATCCTTTAAAAATCCGCCGTCTATGCCAATCTCACCAAATTCATTTTCAATGAGCACAAGCTTTTCACCCTGAAACACCTGATTAATAAGCTTCTTAATCAGCGTTGTTTTTCCGGCGCCTAAAAATCCTGATATAATGTCTATCTTTGTCATTTTGTTACCTCCGTCCTTTGAACGTCAGCCCATTAAAATTTGCTTTCAGCAATGGGTCGACACAATCATTTTTGTATCCATCATTATTCATCTGATAAGTCAATGGATACTTCAATTTCTTCTATGAATAATATACACCAAATGAAAAAACTGTCAACCCTGACGTTTCTGCATTTTTCTGATAAATAGTCAAAAACCCCGCCACAAGCAGTCACTTGGCCCGTTGCTCGCAGGAATAAATCAATAGATATCATCTGCAAAAAAACAAGCATCCATTCACACATCGTCAAAGACCTGACGATGCGCAAACAAATGCTTTCATTTTTATATGCGGCGACATATTTCTTATTTTACTTTATATAAGCGATGTACTGAAATATCTTTCTACCCTGTCAGGGAGCACAGTTGCTATAACCTTATCATCACCGTATTTTTTTGCCATCTCCATTGCTGCCCATACGTTTGCTCCTGACGACGTGCCCACAAGAAGCCCCTGAACCCTTGCGAGCTCCCTTGCCGTGTTTATGGCATCCTCATCCGTGACCTCAACAATATCCGTTATAATACTCGTATCAAGTATTGCAGGGATAAATCCGTCTCCGATACCCTGTATCTGATGAAGTCCCGGCTCGTCACCCAGAAGCGCAGACACATTCTTTGGCTCCACGGCAACAATCTTTGTATCAGGATTCTTTTCAAGAAGGTATTTTGCTACGCCTGCAAGAGTACCTCCGCTTCCGATACCTGACACATATACGTCTATAGGCTTCCCCAACTGCTCACAAAGCTCTACAGCCGTTGTCCTGTAATGTATATCGGGATTTGCCGGATTTTCAAACTGCTGCGGCATAAAATATTTATCAGGATTCTGCTTTAACAATCTTTCCGCCTCAGCCACAGAGCCGCCTATGCTTAGCTTTGGCTCCGTCAGAACAAGCTCGGCGCCTAGCGCCTTTATAATTTTCTTCCGCTCCTCGCTCATATTTTCAGGCATAACAATGATAACCTTATACCCTTTTCTCACTCCGCAAAGAGCAAGTCCGATTCCCGTATTACCGCTTGTGGGCTCAATTATTGTCATGCCCGGCTTAAGCCTTCCCTCACGCTCTGCCACCTCAAGCATATTCTTTGCAATTCTGTCCTTAATGCTTCCTCCGGGATTTAAAAATTCCGCCTTTGCATAAATATTTAATCCCGTTGCCTCCTTAAGACACATAAGGGGCGTATCTCCTATTAAATCCAAAACATTATTGTAAAACATAATATCTGCCTCTTTTTTATTTTTTTCTAAGATATTATAACACTATTTTTAAAATGTGTACTAACTTTTTTATTTAAATAAAACGGATAAAATTAACCTTTCGTATCATTTTTGTAAATAAAGATGTTCAAAGCTCTGACTTTTCAGACATCCGTTGTGCAATACAGACAAATCGACAAGCATCTATACTTTGTCATTCAAGCCGGTTACATTAACATCCATATGATTATATGGTATGCTTATATCATTTGCATCAAAGCTCTCCTTAATGGTTTCCGTCATTTCCCATTTTGCCTGCCAGTAATCTTCTGTGTTTACATAACATCTTATACCCATATTGATTGCGCTCTCACCAAACGAATCCACAAATACGCTTACTTCCCTGTCAGCATCATAATAACTGCAAGACGTTATTACATTTTCAAGAACAGACTTAACAAGCTTAATATCCGAATCATATGCCACGCCCACCGTTATATCCAGCCTTCTGGTCTTTTCCGCAGTAAGGTTAATAAGGGAATTTGCAGTGATGTTTCCGTTTGGAATAACGATAATTCTGTTATCGTAGGTGCGAAGCTTTGTGTAGAATATATCTATGGACACAACCGTTCCCTCGCATTTCTTATCATTTTCAATAATGTAGTCCCCCACACGAAAGGGCTTCATTAAAAGTATAAGAACTCCTCCTGCAAAGTTTGCAAGGCTTCCCTGTAAGGCAAGACCAACGGCAAGACTTGCCGTTCCGAGTATTGTAACAAGGGATGTAACCTGAAAGCCCATAGTGGCTGCCGCCATTATAAATACAACGGCATAAAGCATGCCTCTGATAAGGGACAGCAAAAAGCCTGAGATACTGCTCTCAAGCCCCGCCTTATCAAAAGAACGCTTTATTATTTTTACAACAAGCTTTACAAGCTTTGTTCCAATGAAAATAAAAATCAGTGCAATTAAAACCTCAAGCGCCTTATCCACTAACCAGTCCAAAAATCTCTCCATATATATATCAAGCTTACTTTTTTCAATATCGCTTAATTCTGTTATAAGCATATTCCCTCCATCTGTAAAAAAGAATTAGATATTTGCGAAACCCTGTTTTTGCTAACGTCCGTTTCACAACTATGTTTAAAAAAAGCGTTTTAAAATCAATTAATACAATTTAAAGAATTATCTAACCAAATCAGAAAAAAGGTACGGAAGCATATACAGTTAAACGATGCACCATTTTGGGTGGGTCATTCAACAAATCTTTGTCGCTTGCCATAACCATATCCTCCAAATTTTATTTTTCTTTTTGCAAATCTGCATATGTTATTATAATCTTAATTACTGTACCCTTTTCATCAAAGGCAATACTAAGTTCTTGTTCATTTAACGGCCCCAAATTCGTACTGTCATTATTCATAGTGCCATAGTGATAATTTCCAGATTTTTCACTAATTTCATTTGGCTCTCCATATCTTTCGATTACCTCCTGCTTTGTTGATACCAATGGAATCAGATCATCTATTGAGGAATCCTCAGTTTCAATTCCTAAATTATAAATGATTCCTTCCATTTCATTACCTTCATAGTAATTTCTAACAGTGCCAACAAACCATTCTTCATCATTATAATAGACATAAACCAGACCATTTCCATCACTTCCTACCCATGAACTTTCATGTTCTTTCCATGTCCAACCCTCTTCCAAATCACTTAATGCTATTGGGATTTCAAATGGCTGACCTTTAATAATAATACTTTTTCTTATACGTTCTATATCAAAGCCCTCTGTCTCTTCTGTTTGAGATATAGCCTGTTCCGTCTCTGGCTCGTTTACTAAGCTACTGTCAATTTGTTTGCCACAAGCTACTGTACCTGATACCAACATCAATAATACCAGCATTAACATTATCTTTCTTCTCATAAATACCTCCTGCTATTATTTGTTATATTGCTTTCCCAAATGCCTTCATCGCCCTTCCTTCCTAACTCATACTATGTATATAACTTTACATACTACGCCTTCAGTACTTGCCTGATTATTCCCTTTTCGTTGAACGATGCGCCATTTTGGGCGGGTCATTCATCATAGTATTATGTTTTTTTTAATGAGATTAAAACATAGGACTAAAAATTGCTCATCCGACATGGCTGGATAGCCATTGTCAGATGGGCAATTTAAAAGTACCAATATTCTCAAACGGTTTTTAATTTACTTTCCTATTTTCTTTTTAAATACTGCTATTGAAAGCGGCGGAACATTTACTGATATATAATGCTCCTGTCCGTCACATTCTTCCTTTTTCGCCTGCTTTGCAACCTTGTTATTTCTTCCCTCACCGCCATATTTTGAGCTGTCGCTTGAAAATATTTCCTGCCACTTTCCGCCTGCCGGAACGCCAAGCTTGTAAGACTTATGCTCTATCGGAGTAAAGTTACATATTACAACAAGATTATCAGCTTCCTTTTTTCCGCGTCTGATATATGACAGCAGACTTGTATTCGCGCTGTTGCAGTTTATCCATTCAAAGCCCTCCGGATTGCCGTCAAGCTCATAGAGCGCCGGCTCCGTTTTATAAAGATAATTAAGCTCCTTGACATATCCCTGCATAAACACATGGGCATCAAATTCAAACAGGGACCAGTCAACCTCCTGACCCTCGTTAAACTCTGCAAACTGCGCTATCTCCTGTCCCATAAAGAGGAGCTTTTTGCCGGGATGTGTCGCCATATATCCATACGCAACTCTTAAATTTGAAAATTTATCCTCATAGCCTCCGGGCATTTTGCTAATCATGGAGCCCTTTTCATGCACAACCTCGTCATGTGAAAGCACAAGCATAAACTTCTCACTGTACTCGTAAACCATACTGAAGGTGAGCTGATTATGATGATACTTTCTGTATAACGGATCAAGCTTGATATAGTCAAGAAAATCATTCATCCAGCCCATATTCCACTTGAAATCAAAGCCAAGTCCTCCCTCCTCAACGGAATGGGTCATCATAGGCCATGCAGTGGACTCCTCGGCAATCATCATAACTCCCTTGTGAAGCTCATGCATTTTGCCGTTAAGCTCCTTAATAAAATCTATTGCCTCAAGATTTTCATTTCCGCCATATTTGTTAGGAAGCCACTGTCCGGCGTTTCTTCCGTAATCCAGATACAGCATGGAGGCTACCGCATCCATTCTGATACCGTCAACATGATATTTCTCCGCCCAGTAAAGCGCATTGGCAACAAGGAAGTTTCTCACTTCATTTCTGCCATAATTAAATATATATGTTCCCCAATGAGGGTGTTCCCCTCTCCTTGGATCCTCATGCTCATAAAGACATGTCCCATCAAATCTTCCAAGTCCATGCTCATCCTTTGGAAAATGAGCAGGCACCCAGTCAATAATTACACCTATTCCTTTGCTGTGAAGATAGTCAACAAAGTACATAAAATCTGTCGGCTGACCATACCTGGAAGTAGGCGCATAATACCCCGTAACCTGATAACCCCATGAAGGGTCATAGGGATGTTCCATAATCGGCATAAGCTCAACGTAATTATAATTCATCATAATCAGGTAATCGGCAAGCTTAACCGCTAAATCCCTGTAACTGTAAAATTCCCTTCCATCCTCAGGCTTTTTCCATGCACCAAGATGCATCTCATATATGGAAATCGGCTTTTCAAGCTGGTTTGTCTTTTCCCTTTCAGCCATCCATTTGCTGTCCTTCCACTTGTATGACAAATCAACAATCCTTGAAGCATTTGCAGGTCTTACCTCGCTGCTAAAGGCATAAGGATCACTTTTCATAAACACATTTCCGGACTTTGCGCATATTTCGTATTTGTATATTTCACCTACATATTTACCCGGTATAAAAAGCTCAAATATGCCGGAGTAATCAAGCTTTCGCATAGGATGCCTTCTTCCATCCCAATTGTTGAAATTACCTACAACCGACACACGTTCCGCATTTGGCGCCCATACCGAAAACAAAACTCCGTCAACCCCGTCAACGGTCATAACATGCGCACCCATTTTTTCGTATATTCTGTAATGTTCTCCCTCATTAAAAAGACTTATATCGATAGGGTCTAAAACCGGCTCGAAAATATAAGGGTCAATATAAGTAATTTCTTCACCGTTATCAAATTTAACATCCAAAACATAGTCAAAGCTTTTTTTATCTTTTATTACAACTGAATAAAATCCCGGAACCCTGTCTGAGACAAGGGTATACCTTTTATCTGTGGCTGAATCTATTGCAGTGACAACCTTTGCATCAGGAATGTACGCATTGATATATACATCATCTATGCATTCATGCATACCAAGTATATGATGGGGATTATTATGTCTGCCATTTGTCAGCGCTTCAACCTCCATCCAATTTATTGCAAATACTTCTTTTCTTTTGGACATAACCGCTTATCTCCTCTCTACAGTCTGTGAATAAATATCCCGCTTCTAAGCTTAGGTTCAAACCAGGTAGATTTTGGAGGCATCAACAATCCCGCATCCGCTACATTAAAAAGCTCGTCTATCGAGGTTGGATACATGGAAAACGCAACCTTCATATCCATATTAACCCTTTTTTCAAGTTCTTCAAGCCCTCTTATTCCGCCAACAAAATCTATTCTTTTATCAGTTCTCGGATCCTCTATTCCAAGAATCGGTTCAAGTAAGTAGTTTTGCAATATTGAAACATCCAGTCCGTTTACAGGATCATCCTCCCTGATGCTTTCATCTGCCGTAAGGCTGTACCAAGTACCCTCAAGATACATTCCATAAACATATTTCGCCTGAGGTGAAAAGGCTTTATCGACAGCCTCCACTTTAAAATGTTCAGATACCCTGTTTAAAAACTCATCTTTATTATATCCATTAAGATCCCTTACAACTCTGTTATACGGCAATATTTTAAGCTGATTATCAGGAAAAAGTACTGACAGAAAAAAATTGTACTCCGCTTCCTGATTCTTCGCTTCTGCTTCCTCCCTGCGTTTTATACCAACCTTTATTGCAGAGGCTGCTCTGTGATGCCCGTCCGCTATGTATATATGTGACATTTCTCCAAATGCTTTGCTTATTGTGTTTATATGACTGTCATCGCACACAATCCAGACATTATGGGCTATGCCGTCCTCCGAAACAAAACTGTATTCAGGCTCTGTCTGTTTTATGGCAGAAACGATATCGTCTATTTCCTTTTTTGCCCTATAGGCAAGAAATATAGGTCCCGTCTGTGCATTACATGTATCGACATGCCTTATTCTGTCAGCCTCTTTATCCGCCCTTGTATTTTCGTGTTTTTTTATTACTCCGTCAATGTAATCGTCTATAGACGCACACGCCACAATTCCGTTCTGGCTTCTGCCCTCCATAATAAGCTCATAAATATAATATACAGGCTTACGCTCCTGAAGATAATCCCCCCGCTCAATCATACTGTCAAGCAATTCCCTTGCTTTTTCATAAACACAGTCCGCATATATATCTACAGAATCATCAAACTGTGTCTCTGCACGGTCAATGTTGAGGAAAGACAACGGATTACCTTCCACCGCTTTCTTTGCCTCCTCGCGATTATAAACGTCATAGGGAAGCGCAGCCACCTGACTTACTATATCTTTTCTCGGCCTGTACGCCGGGAATGGTTTTACAACTGCCATATATGGTCTTCTCCTGTTTTTATAGTGTAGTCTAAGCTCTTATAGCCTTTACCGCTGCATCAATGGACTTTTTATAGTCCTCCTCAGATGAATTATTAAATACAAAAAGCTCCGGAATATTGTCCGGCTGTTTAAAATTCTGTGTTGCTATATATTCATCCCAATGCTCAAGCTTCCATTTGTCGCGGTCTGAAGCTCTCTTAATCATTCTCTGATGAGCAACCTCCTCATCCGTATGAACCCACACTACAAACAGCTCGGCATCCTTCTCCTTAAGCTTTGCCCTGAGCTTGTCCAGATATTCATCATCCCTGATTTCATCCGTAAAAGGAGCATTTATGAGTACGGTATCATTGTACTCAAGTGCTTCAAATGCAAAGTCAAGCACAGCATAATACTCATAATCCCTAATTTCCTTTTGGAAGAAATCCGAAGAACGGTTATACTCCTCTCCTGCAACTTTAAATATCTGCTTGGAAAGCACAATAAGCGTATCCTTATCCAGATACACACAGTTCGTAAGTGCCTTTGCAAGCTTTCTTGAAATAAAGGTTTTTCCACACGCCGGCGGCGATGTTACAAGTATTAACTTCTTCATTATCCGTAAAATC
This sequence comes from Lachnospiraceae bacterium UBA7076, assembly GCA_002493625.1. Classification (GTDB taxonomy): domain Bacteria; phylum Bacillota; class Clostridia; order Lachnospirales; family Lachnospiraceae; genus Coprococcus_C. The sequence goes on from DKZK01000020.1 coordinate 32,882, forward strand.
CTCCTGAATTATTCCCGATTATTGGCATTTTTAGAACATAATGCAAATATTTAAAATATTTTATCACAAAAATCCCGTTCAAACAAGCGTTAAAATGTCAATGTATTTACCTCAACGTATTTAATGTTTCTTACTATCTTCAGATAAAAAAGAAAACAATTGCAAAAAACACTGCAATGACAATCAATATGGGACGATACACGTAAAACAGCTCATAAACATCCTCGTCAGCATACCTTCTGATATATTCACATTCTGAATATATTTTATATGGCATATCCGGCTTCAGTTCTTTAAGCTGTTTCATCAGTCTTAAAACCTCAGAAAGCTTATCACTGCAATATCTTTTTTCCGCCTTGATTGTAAAAATATCATATTTTATTATGTATTTTTTCAGGAAGGGTTTTTCAATATGTATAAGATATGCAAAAATATTTTTAAGCATATCCTTTCCTGCTTTTATAACGCCAATAAACAGGAAGACAGCCGCTGCCCAGATTTCCCATGATAAAGAAAGTATATAACCTCCGGGTGCGCTTATCATTATTGCAAATATTATGTCAATCATTGCAACAACAATAAATAATGCAATACTTCCCCACATTTTTGAGCATCGGTTTTCAATCCTTTTATCTATTTTATCATACTGCTCCTGATACATCATCTTTGTATGTTCTAATTTATCAAGCAGCTCCTTACGCAGAAATTCAAACTCCTCAAGCTGTTCTTTTCCTGATATGCTCCGATTTTCTTCCTCGGCAGCTTCCTTAATCTTCAATTTATAACACCTCCTCCTGCATGATAAATTTATTTTCCGATTCTGCTTATAATCAAATGAAGCTGTCGCAATAAGAATTTTAGTTCTCTTCAAATCCTTACTGCGACAGCCTCTATTCCTTTATGGGAAAGTCTTATTTCTTTTCAATATATCCCTGTGCCTTTAACAGCTCGGCACAAAGCACCGCTCCTCCGGCAGCTCCTCTTACCGTATTGTGTGAAAGTCCCACAAACTTCCAGTCGTATATACTATCCTCACGGATACGTCCAACGCTTATTCCCATTCCATTTTCAAAGTCAACGTCAAGCGTTACCTGTGGTCTGTTATCGTCCTCCAGATACTGTATAAACTGCTTTGGAGCGCTTGGGAGATTAAGCTCTTGCGGAACACCCTTAAAGCTCTCAAGCTTTTCAATAAGCTGCTCCTTTGTAGGGTTTTTCTTAAACTTAACAAATACTGCCGCTGTATGTCCGTTTAAAACCGGAACCCTGATACACTGGCATGTAATCTTTATGTCATCGGCAGGAGCAATAACGCCGTCCTTTATCTCGCCCCATATTCGAAGCGGCTCCTTCTCGGATTTTTCCTCCTCGCCTCCAATGTAAGGAATAATATTTCCTTCCATTTCCGGCCAGTCCTTAAAGGTCTTTCCTGCACCCGATATTGCCTGATAGGTTGTTGCAACAACCTCATATGGTTCAAATTCCTTCCATGCGGTAAGCACCGGCGCGTAGGACTGAATGGAACAGTTTGGCTTAACCGCAACAAATCCTCTTGTTGTTCCAAGCCTTTTCTTCTGAAATTCTATAACCTTCATATGCTCCGGATTGATTTCAGGCACTACCATCGGTACGTCAGGCGTCCATCTGTGAGCGCTGTTGTTTGATACAACAGGTGTTTCAGTTTTGGCATACTCCTCCTCGATTGCCTTTATCTCATCCTTTGACATATCAACGGCGGAAAAAACGAAATCCACTGTGGAGGCTACCTTTTCAACCTCATTTACGTTATATACAACAAGCTTTTTTACTGCCTCCGGCATAGGTGTCGCCATCTTCCACCTGTCACCCACAGCCTCCTCATATGTCTTTCCCGCACTTCTCGGGCTTGCTGCAATTGTCGTAACCTCAAACCATGGATGATTTTCAAGCAGTGAAATAAAGCGCTGTCCCACCATTCCTGTTCCGCCAAGTATACCTACCTTTAACTTTTCACTCATATTTATGTCCTCCTGATTTCTCTATTGAACTTCAGCCATTCCATATTTCTCTCCAACACACATCCGATTTACTTTGTAAATCAAGAACTCATGGACTGACCTGCTCACAATTCATTTTTCCTGCTGATTTACTTTTACAGTTTATTATTACTTAACTACCCTTACCTTCACAACACCGTCTATTGCCTGTATTGCACTTACAATATCATCATCAGCCTTAGCGCTGACATCAAGTATTGTATAAGCCCAGTCTCCCTTTGACTTGCTTACCATATCCGACACGTTTATTCCTTTGGCTGCAAATGCGCCGGTAAACTGTGTAATCATATTAGGAATATTCTTGTGACATACGGTTATTCTTGACTCAGCCGCACATACTCCCGCATCACATGCAGGATAATTTACGGAATTTTTGATATTGCCGTTTTCCATAAAGTCCATCGTCTGCTTCACTGCCATTACTGCACAGTTATCCTCTGATTCTGCCGTGGATGCGCCGAGATGAGGAAGCGTGATTACGCCGTCAACTCCCGCAATCTTTGCGTTAGGGAAATCCGTTACATATTTTGATACCTTTCCGCTTGCAAGAGCTTCTATCATATCATCATCGTTTACAAGTATATCCCTTGCAAAGTTCAATATTTTAACCCCGTCCTTCATCATTGCAAATGCATCCTTGTTAAGCATTCCCTTCGTGCCGTCCAAGGCAGGAACATGAATCGTAATATAGTCACATTCCCTGTAGATGTCCTCCACATTTGTAATATGCTTTACATGGCTTGAAAGCCTCCATGCAGCGTCAACCGATACATACGGGTCATATCCGTAAACCTCCATGCCAAGACGGAAACCAATGTTTGCAACCTTTGCGCCGATTGCTCCAAGTCCTATGACACCAAGCTTCTTTCCCATAACCTCACAGCCTGCATACTTTGCCTTCTGCTTTTCAACAGCCTTTGCAATATTTTCATCAGAAGCATTTTCCTTAACCCAGTTGTATCCTCCAAGCAAATCCCTGGATGCGAGAAGTAAACCTGCAATTACAATTTCCTTAACGCCGTTGGCATTTGCGCCCGGCGTATTAAATACAACAATTCCCTTCTCGGCGCATTTGTCAAGCGGAATGTTATTTACTCCGGCGCCTGCGCGGGCAACTGCAACAAGCTTATCAGAAAGCTCCATATCGTGCATTGCGGCGCTTCTTACAAGAACTGCCTCCGCCTCTGCAAAGTCATCTGTTTTTTCATAGTTATCCGTAAACAAATCCATACCGCACGCTGCAATCGGATTTAAGCAATTAACCTTTATCATTATTATTTCTCCCTGTACTTTAACTTAATCAATATTATTTTATGCATTTGCCGCTTCAAAGTCCTTCATAAACTGTACAAGCTTTTCAACGCCCTCAATCGGCATTGCATTATAAATGCTTGCCCTCATTCCGCCAACGGTTCTGTGTCCCTTAAGATTTACAAAGCCTGCAGCAGTTGCTTCCTTTACGAATTTGGCATCAAGCTCCTCGTTGCCTGTTACAAAAGGAACATTCATAAGGGAACGATCCTCCTTCACAACAGTTCCCTTAAACATCTTGGAGCTGTCAAGGAAATCATATAAAATGGCTGCCTTTTTCTCATTATGTACCTTCATGGCTTCAAGACCGCCCATTTCCTTTACCCACTTGAAAACAAGTCCGCAAATATAAATTCCGTAGCATGGCGGCGTATTGTAAAGGGAGTCATTATCTGCCTGTGTCTTGTACTTTAACATTGTAGGCGTAAACTCCATCACATCATCCCGAATTAAGTCCTCTCTGATTATTACAACAACAACGCCGGCCGGTCCTACATTCTTCTGAACGCCAAAGAAAATAAGTCCGTAATCTGATACATTGACAGGCTGTGAAAGAATATCTGACGACATATCCGCAACAAGAATTTTACCCTTTGTATCAGGAAGCTTCTTGTAGGTTGTTCCGTATATGGTATTGTTGTGGCATATGTATACGTAATCGGCATCCTCAGATATCGGAAGATCGGAGCAATCCGGTATATAGGAAAATGTCTTGTCAGCAGATGATGCCACAGCATTTGCCTTACCATACTTCTGTGCCTCCTCATATGCCTTTTTTGCCCACTGTCCCGTAATAATGTAATCTGCAACACCATTTTTCATCAGATTCATAGGTATGGCAGCAAACTGCTGGGAAGCGCCACCCTGAAGGAACAACACCTTGTAGTTATCAGGAATGTTCATTAAATCCCTTAAATCCTGCTCTGCTTCTTTTATGATGTTGTCATACACCTTGGAACGGTGACTCATTTCCATGACACTCATTCCTGAGCCCTTATAATCCATCATTTCATCCGCTGCCTGCTTTAAGACAGCCTCAGGTAAAACAGATGGTCCTGCTGAAAAATTAAATACTCTTGCCATTTTATAAATCCTCCTTTTTTGTATCGGCACGCACAGCTAAAGCTGTACCTGCCATATCGGTCGTCGCATTCAAATTCATAAAACTTCGTTTTATGAAGCTCCTCCCTATTTATTATCTAAATCCTGCTGGTCAAAGCAGCTTTCCAGTGCAGCTCCCGCGGCAACCATAGGGAACACCTTGTCATCCTTATCTATAATGCAATCAATTACGACAGGGGCATTCAGCTCAATTGCCTTCTTTAATGAATCCTCAAACTCCTCCAGAGTTGTTGCCCGAAAGCCTGTTGCTCCAAGCGCTTCCGCAACCTTAACAAAATCTACCTTATCCTCCAGTATGGTACTCGAGTATCTCTGCTCATAGAACAGGGTCTGCCACTGTCTTACCATTCCAAGCACATGATTATTGATAACAACCTGAATAATCGGTACGTTATATCTTGTTGCTGTTGCTATCTCATTCATATTCATTCGGAAGCATCCGTCGCCGGCTACATTGATTGTAATATTTTCCGGTTTTCCAACCTTTGCTCCGATACATGCACCGACACCGTAGCCCATCGTGCCAAGTCCGCCGGAAGTAATCAGACGGCGCGGCTCCGTGTAGGAATAATGTTGCGCTGCCCACATCTGATGCTGTCCTACATCTGTAGTGATGGTAGCCTTGCCCTCCGTAATCTCATAAATCTTATTTATGATTGCGGGGCCTGTCATGGACTTCATGTCGCTGTGGTCAGGGAATTTTTCCTTAAGCTTTCTTATCTCTGCTGCCCAATCCTCATGCTTAACCGCTTTAATTCTTGTGGCAAGCATCTTTAATACTTCCTTTGCATCACCAACAAGGCTGCAGTCAACAACTATATTTTTATCTATTTCCGCCGCATCCACATCGATATGTATTATTTTTGCATTATGCGCAAACCTGGATGCATTTCCTATCACTCTGTCGGAAAATCTTGCGCCTACTACGATTACAAGATCAGCCATATTGATACCAAAGTTTGAAACCTTTGTGCCATGCATGCCAATCATTCCCGTATATCTTATGTCAGTACCCGGAAATGCGCCCTTGCCCATAAGCGTATCACATACAGGAGCATCAATCTTATCCACGAACTTGGCAAGCTCCTTTGACGCGTCTGCCGCAATAACGCCTCCTCCACAGAGGACAAACGGTCTTTCAGCCTTCTCAATCATCCTGATGGCAATATCAAGATCATCTGCATTTATTGTGTTTGTAATCTTTTCAATTGGCTCCGGCGCTTTCGGCTCAAAATCTGCAACATTTGCAGTAACGTCCTTTGTGATATCCACAAGCACAGGCCCCGGTCTGCCTGTCTGCGCAATCTTAAATGCTCTCCTTATTGTATCTGCAAGCTCATGCACATTTTTTACTATGAAGCTGTGCTTTGTAATCGGCATAACAACCCCTGCAATATCCACCTCCTGAAAGCTGTCCTTTCCAAGCAGGGACACGCCTACATTTGCCGTAATTGCCACAAGCGGAATAGAATCCATGTATGCGGTTGCAATTCCCGTTACAAGATTTGTGGCTCCCGGCCCTGAGGTTGCCATACATACGCCAACCTTGCCTGTTGCCCTTGCATATCCGTCAGCAGCGTGCGCAGCCCCCTGCTCATGGGAGGTCAAAATATGATGAATTTCATCCTGATGCTTGTAAAGAGCATCATAAATGTTAAGTATTGTTCCTCCCGGATAACCGAAAACCGTATCAACACCCTGCTCTTTTAAACATTCGATAACGATTTCTGACCCTGTTAACTGTTTCATCGTATATTCTCCTTTACTATAGATAACTTATCACATATTTTTACAAATAAATTAATTAAATGTAAGAATACCACATTGTAAATTATATATCAAGTATTGCTCCTCTGTTACCTGAAGTAACCATTTTCGCATATCGAGCAAGATAGCCGGTTGTAACCTTCGGCTCCTTCGGCGTCCATGCCGCCTTACGCTTTGCAAATTCCTCGTCGCTTATTTTAAGGTTAATGGTGCATGCATCTATATCAATACTTATAATGTCACCCTCCTCAACAAATGCGATAGGTCCTCCCACTGCCGCTTCCGGTGAAACATGCCCGATGGAAGCTCCACGGCTTGCGCCGGAAAAACGTCCGTCCGTAATAAGCGCCACGGAGGAGCCAAGTCCCATTCCTGCGATTGCGGATGTAGGATTTAACATTTCCCGCATTCCCGGACCGCCCTTCGGACCTTCATATCTGATTACAACCACGTCTCCTTCTACAATTTTTCCGCCCTTTATGGCTGCAATTGCATCCTCCTCACAGTCGAATACTCTTGCAGGGCCTTCGTGCTTCATCATTTCAGGAACAACTGCGGAACGCTTTACAACGGAGCCGTCCAGCGCAAGATTTCCCTTGAGCACTGCAAGTCCGCCTGTCTTGCTGTACGGATTATTCAACGGTCTTATTACATCCGTATTTTTATTCTGCGCACCTGCCACAGCCTCGCCGATTGTTTTTCCTGTTACGGTCATGCAGTCCTCATTTAAAAGACCTGCCTCCTTTAACTGATTCATAACCGCATAAACGCCGCCTGCTTCATTTAAGTCCTCCATGTATGTAGGGCCTGCCGGCGCAAGATGGCATAAATTCGGTGTTTTTGCGCTGATTTCGTTTGCAAGGGCAATATCAAAGTCAAAGCCAATCTCATGTGCAATTGCAGGGATATGAAGCATGGAATTTGTGGAACAGCCAAGCGCCATATCAACGGTAAGGGCATTTAAGATTGCCTCTTTTGTAATAATATCTCTTGGACGTATATTCTTTTTATACATTTCCATAACAGCCATGCCTGCATGCTTTGCAAGCTTAATTCTCTCAGAATATACGGCAGGAATTGTTCCGTTTCCCGGAAGTCCCATGCCAAGCGCCTCTGTGAGACAGTTCATTGAATTTGCAGTGTACATTCCCGAACAGGAACCGCATGTAGGACATGCCTTACATTCAAACTCGTTTACATCCTCCTCGCTCATTGTTCCTGCGGCATATGAGCCTACCGCCTCAAACATGGAGGAAAGGCTTGTCTTGTGTCCCTTGACATGTCCCGCAAGCATTGGTCCTCCCGAAACAAATACGGTAGGAACATTTACTCTTGCAGCTGCCATAAGGAGCCCCGGCACATTCTTGTCACAGTTGGGTATCATGACAAGCGCATCAAACTGATGGGCAGTAGCCATACACTCTGTTGAGTCAGCAATAAGGTCTCTTGTTACAAGTGAATATTTCATTCCGATATGTCCCATTGCAATACCGTCGCAAACTGCAATGGCAGGGAACATAATCGGCGTTCCTCCTGCCGCTGCCACACCAAGCTTTACAGCCTCAGCTATTTTATCCAGATTCATGTGTCCCGGAACGATCTCATTATAGGAGCATACAATACCTACAAGGGGCTTGGAAAGCTCTTCCTCCGTCATTCCAAGCGCATTAAACAGGCTTCTGTGCGGCGCCTGCTGCATACCGACCTTTACATTATCACTTTTCATTATTTCTAATCTCCTTTTCTATTATCGTTACTTAGGCATTTGCAAAACCTGCCCATTATCGTTACTTCTTTTCAACTTCCTCAAGCTTGATATTTAACATTACTAAACTAGTGTCATTTGAAAGTGCCTCGGCGTCAATGCCAATATAATCATCTACTATGATATAACCTGCTGTTGCAGCTACAGCTCCATCCTTTCCCGGAACATAGGATACCATTACCGGATAAGCGTCCTTGAATGTGTATATATATGCCTCGCAGGCATTTATGGATGTATCTACAAAGGTGGTATCAACCACATAAGTCCCGCTGACTGCCATTGCCGCCACACTTGTTCTGTGCGCTGTAATAATATTGCGCAAGCCATCTGCAAATTTTGTCTCCAGCACACTCTTTACCGTATCAGAAATATCAGAGTATATTTCTCCTCCGGATTGTCCCATAAACATAACGGCTGAGAATACCTCATCCAGATTTTTTACTCTGTAAATATGCTCCGGCTGAGAATAATCCATGTTTCTTATATTATCTATTATTTTAAGCACAGCTTCGTCTGTGGCGGATAATATTATATGTTCGTAGCTTTCATCCTTGGAAATCTCACTAAGCTTTGCTATAAGCTCCATCCCCACATCATATCTGCTTTCCGATATATTTTGATTCTGCTCCCTATCACTGCCGCCGCTGCCGCATGCGGTCAGTCCTAAAAGAAAAATCAGCATACAGATTGTAAGTTTATAAGCTTTTTTCATCTGCACCTCCTAAATTCTTTCTTTTATCAGATCACCCATCTCGTCACAGGCAACAAGGGTTGTTCCCTCCGACACAATATCACATGTACGATAGCCTTCCTCAAGCACCTGCTTTACCGCCTGCTCTATGGCATCCGCCTCCTTGTCAAGGTCAAAGGTATAGCGGAGCATCATGGCAGCCGACAATATGGTTGCAATCGGATTAGCCTTATTCTGTCCCGCTATGTCAGGCGCAGAGCCGCCGCTCGGCTCATACATTCCGAATTTTGTTTCATTTAATGATGCTGACGCAAGCATTCCGATTGAGCCTGTTATCATTGACGCCTCGTCGGAAAGTATGTCTCCAAACATATTCTCGGTTAATACAACGTCAAACTGCGCCGGGTCCTTCACGAGCTGCATGGCACAATTGTCAACAAGCATATGCTCATATGTTACCTCAGGATAATCCTTTGCCACCTCCTCGACAATCTTTCTCCATAATCTTGAGGAGTCAAGAACATTTGCCTTATCAACGCTTGTTACCTTTTTTCTGCGCTTCATTGCTATATCAAAGCCCTTGATTGCAATTCTTCTTATTTCATTTTCATTGTATGTGAGCGTGTCAACCGCAGTCATCACGCCGTCTATTTCCTCCGTCTTCCGTGAGCCGAAATAAAGACCGCCTGTAAGCTCCCTCATAATCATCATATCAAAGCCCTTATCGGCTATCTCCTCCTTCAAAGGGCAAGCTGCCTTTAACTGCTCATATAGGTATGCCGGTCTTAAATTGGCAAAAAGACCAAGCTCCTTTCTGATTTTGAGAAGTCCCGCCTCCGGTCTTTTGTCCGGCGGAAGCTTATACCAGGGGGATGTTGATGTGTTGCCGCCGATAGAACCTAACAGAACCGCATCATTTGCCTTTGCCCGTTCCACTGCCTCATCTGTAAGAGGGACGCCATGCACATCGATGGAGCAGCCTCCCATAAGAAGCTGTTCATAGCAAAATGTGTGTCCGTATTTTACTCCTATGGCATCCAGTACCTTCATCGCCTGGGTGACGACCTCCGGACCAATGCCGTCCCCTTTTATAACCGCTATATTACAATTCATGATTTATACTCCTTTAAACTTAAATTCAGACATGAGCAAAACATATTATCTGTATATTGTACAACAAGCATTTTCAAAAAGCAGATTTTTGCTCAATTCCGCTTTAATTAACAAACAGATGCTTTCTGTTTTTGAAATAGACTATGTTGGCAATCAGCATCACTAAACAACCGATTATTGTAGTGCCCGGACCGTTGGATAATACCTCGCCTACACTTGCACTTAATTCTCCTGCCACAAAGATGACATAAATTAGTGGTAATACTATATTGGCTCCCAAAAATATAAAATACATCACTGGTCCATCCTTTTTAAATTCTGAAAGCTTAAATCTGGTCCAGATTGCAAATACTGCCAACAAAATCACAGCCACACCATATATTGTATCGTATATCTTTAAATTCTCATAAATTCTATATACACGGTCTGCCGCACCATCATAATGAGCGCCTGTCAACGCAATTATACCTTGTCTTACGTTCAATATGGCATTCAGAAACAACTGCACCCAGATAATAAATTTAAACCATTTCATACCCAGAGCTGTGTTATTTACCGGTGCTGCATATGTATTCTGCTGCATGAGGCGCTGATATGCATTATTCTGCTGTCCATACTGTGACTGCTGATATGCATTCTGCTGTGTATACTGTTGTTGTCCATATGCATTTTGCTGCGTATTCTGTTGTTGCTGATATGTATTTTGCTGTCCATACTGTGGCTGCCCATATGTATTCTGTTGTCCAAATTGTGACTGCCCGTATGCGTTGTTCTGCTGTGTATTCTGTGGCTGCCCGTATATATTTTGCTGAATATTCTGCTGTTGCTGATACGCATTCTGCTCTACGTTCTGCGGCTGTTCATAGTTCATCTGATTATATTGCCCGACAGATGAGACAGGACTTCCACATACCATACAAAATTTCTCGCCTTCTTTGATTTGATTACCGCAATTACTGCAAACCATATTTGTTCTCCCTCTATATTTTTTTATTGTTGATGTAATTTATAAGTCCCTCACTTCGGATAATCTCCTGCATGAACGGAGGAAATGCCTGACCCTTAAATTCCGTGTTTTTTGTCTTGTTGTAAATCATTCCGCTGTCAAAATCGACCTCCACCATATCTCCCGCATCTATGCCCTTCGCTGCCTCCGGACATTCAATAATAGGAAGCCCGATGTTAATTGCATTTCTGTAAAATATCCTTGCAAAGGTTTCGGCTATGACTACGCTGATTCCCGAAGCCTTAATCGCAATCGGCGCATGCTCTCTGGAGGAGCCACAGCCAAAATTCTTATTGGCAACCATAATATCTCCCGGCTTTACCCGGTTGACAAAATCCTTGTCAATGTCCTCCATACAGTTTTTTGCCAGTTCCGCCGGGTCGGAAGAATTTAAGTATCTTGCCGGTATTATAACGTCTGTATCTACATTGTCACCATATTTGTGAACTGTTCCATATGCTTTCATTCAATAAAACCACCTTTCTATACTATCTCGCCCGGGCTGCTTATTTTTCCCGTGATTGCGGACGCTGCTGCAACAGCAGGACTTGCAAGGTAAACCTCTGAATCGACGTGTCCCATACGTCCCACAAAGTTACGGTTTGTTGTGGATACGGTTCTTTCTCCTGCCGCCATAACGCCCATGTGTCCGCCAAGGCAAGGACCGCATGTAGGCGTGGAAACAACAGCTCCCGCCTTTATAAATATTTCTGTCAGCCCTTCCTGAATCATGGTAAGGTATACATCCTGAGTTCCCGGAATCACAATAACCCTGACATTGTTTGCTGCATGCTTACCCTTCATAATTTCCGCCGCAATTCGCATATCTGAAATTCTTCCGTTTGTACAGGAACCGATAACAACCTGATCAATTTTTATATCTCCAACCTCATCGATTGTTTTTGTATTTTCCGGAAGATGTGGAAATGCAACCGTCGGCTTCAGAGTGGAAAGGTCAATGGTATATTCCTCATCATACTCCGCATCTGCATCCGCCTCATATCTTTTCCAGCTCTTTGCGGAATGTTCCTTCATATATTCCTCTGTAAGGTCATCCACAGGGAAAATACCGTTTTTTGCGCCTGCCTCAATTGCCATATTTGCGATTGTAAATCTGTCGTCCATGGTAAGGTTCTTTATGCCCTCCCCTACAAATTCCATAGATTTGTAAAGTGCGCCATCCACACCTATCATACCGATAATATGAAGAATCACATCCTTACCGCTGACCCACGGCGCTTTTTCTCCTACTATATTGAATTTAATTGCAGACGGCACCTTAAACCATGCCTTGCCTGTAGCCATTCCCGCTGCCATATCCGTGCTTCCCACGCCTGTTGAAAATGCTCCAAGGGCACCGTATGTACAGGTGTGTGAATCTGCTCCTATACAGGTTTCGCCTGCAACAATAAGTCCCTGCTCCGGAAGCAGCGCATGCTCAATACCCATCGCGCCAACATCAAAGAAGTTTTTGATTTCGTTTGCACAGGAAAATTCTCTGACGCACTTACAATGCTCTGCGCTTTTAATATCCTTATTTGGCGTAAAGTGATCCATGACAAGAGCAATTTTTTCTTTGTCAAACACTTCCTTTTTATCGAACTTTTCCATTTCATGTATGGCAACCGGCGTTGTCACATCATTTCCCAGTACCAAGTCCAAATCAGCCTCAATCAGCTGTCCTGCAGTAACGCTTTCTAAACCCGCATGTGCTGCAAGTATTTTTTGTGTCATTGTCATACCCATAATTTATTCCTCCATTAACAACTGTTTATTATACATCAAGATGTGCCTCCATGTCATCCTGTTTCCATAATGTTCCGCCGGAAAGCTCTATGTAGCCTACATCTTTTTTTATTTTATCATGGAATTTTATATAATAAAAATATATAATAGTAATATCTATTATAACTTGAAGTTATATTATATGTATGATATTATTTTTATAACTTACAAGGTAAATTTGCTATGCAAAAATAACCAACTTAACACTTATGCGCCATTATGAAAGCGTTACATTTCATTTAACCAAGCAGCACAAGTGTGCCTGCGTTGACTTGTCTATATTGAATAACGAACGTTGACGAAAAAAAAATTTCGCAATTACCTGATACGCTTTTTATATACGGAGGAACATTATGTACGAAAATTTAAATAATTACAGAGTTTTTTATACCGTTGCAAAAAAACAAAATATAAGCCATGCGGCAGATGCGCTCTTTATCAGCCAGCCTGCAATAAGCAAATCAATTTCCAATCTGGAAACCGGACTTGGTACAAAGCTTTTTGACAGAACGTCAAAGGGCGTTAAGCTTACTGCGGAGGGGGAAGTTTTATACAATCATATATCCAGAGCTTTTGACAGTATATCACAGGGGGAGGAGGAAATTAAAAGAATCAATGAGCTTGGAATCGGTGAGCTTAGAATCGGTGTAAGCACATCACTTTGCAAATTTGTGCTTCTTGATTACCTTCAGAATTTTATTGTCGCAAATCCTCACGTCAAAATGTTTATAGACTGCCACTCTACAGTAAATACCATAAAGCTTTTGCAGGCAAATACAATTGATATCGGTCTCATATGTGAGACAAACATTCCAAACGGATTTCATTTTCAGCCTATTGCGGAAATACATGATATTTTTGTGGCAAACAGAGCCTATCTGGACAATCTTAACCTTCGGGAACAGGAGGAGGGAACATCATCTGACAGTCCCTTAATTTTTATGGGAAACTATACAAACCTTATGCCAACTGATATACAGGATAACCAGACGGATAATGCTTTTTCAGAAGTTACATCCACCGGTATATCCTCCATGCCGACAAAGGAAATTTTGGAAAAGTCAAACCTTATGCTTCTTGAAAAAAACAACATTACAAGAACCCACATTGACGCTTATCTTTCTGAGAATGGCATATACCCGAATCAGGTGCTTGAAATAAACAATATGGATCTGCTTATTGATTTTGCATCTATCGGCATGGGCGTTGCAAGCGTCGTTAGAGAATTTGCAGCCGAGCAGTTAAATTCGGGTGTTATTGTGGAGCTTCCATTGGAGAATGACATAAAAAAAAGAGCCGTAGGCTTTATTTACCCGGAAAGTAAACAAAAGCCTGCCGCTCTTAGCCGTTTTATTGAATTTTGCAGGGCAGAATGATTTTCTGACTTATCAAGGCTTTGCCACAACCGAAACCCAGTCGTTCATACGGACAACATCAATAATTTCAAATCCGTTTGCAACAAGCGCCTCCTTGACCGCAGCTTCCTTCTCCTTTATAATGCCTGACGTGATATAGTATCCATTATCCTTTATATATGGTCTTATAACCGATGACAATGGAATAATTACATCCGCAAGTATATTCGCCACAACAATATCATATTTTGCATGTTCTGTATCTGTTTTTTCAGTACAGCCACATTTTTTTTCATTCTCAGTGTCTGTTTTATTCTTCTTATCATAGGCTCCCGTAAGGCTGTAGGAATCATCCCTGCCAATCACATTTTCGCCCAGAAGATTTCCGCAGGTAAATACAAGCCGGTCTTCCCCTATGCCATTTTTCTCTGCATTTTCCTTAGCCGCTTTTACCGCAACCTCATCGATATCCATTCCATGTACGAAGCCCGCGCCTAACATGGAACTGATAATAGAAAGGATTCCGCTGCCGGTGCCAACATCAAAAACACTGTCCCCTGCTTTTAAATACTTTTTCAACTGCCCGATACAAAGCTTTGTCGTCTCATGTGAGCCTGTGCCAAACGCCATTCCCGGGTCTACCTCCACTACTATGTCCCCGTCCCGTTTATCCTCAAGCTCCTCCCATGTTGGTTTAATAACTATGTTGTCATACAGTCGGAACGGCTTGAAAAACTTTTTCCAGTTGTTCATCCAGTCCGTATCTTCCGTGACTGAGGTTTCAATGCTCATGGAACCTACCGGTATAAACTCTTTAAGGCGGATAAGCTCTGCCGCTATATCCGCCTTTAAGTTTTCGATATCAAGACTTATATTTTCCATATCCGATACGCCGCCCTTTTGCTCCATGGGAACAAAGCACGATACCTTTGCCGTACCGTCATTCTCTCCTGTCACAAGGGGAATATCTACATACATAGCCTTTTTATCTTCATCGGTAAGTGGAACATTATCCTCAATCATAATTCCCTCAACGCCCTTCTCATCCAGAAAGGCGCTGAGTAAATCTACAGCCTCACAGCTTGTATTGATTGTTATTTGTGTCCACATCATAATTTTTTAAATCCCTTTTTCTTCTTGTGGTCACCAAAGCTGAAGCCTCCTGCTGAGTCCGTTGATGACCTTGCATTTACGGTTGTCGTATTTGCATACTGGTTAAGTATAGACTTCTGTTCCTCCGTAAGCTTATCCGGCACCTGTACAACAAGTGTTACATAATGGTCGCCTCTTACCGTCTTGTTACGGAGAGTCGGAACGCCCTTGCCCTTAAGCTTAACCTTTGTGTCGGTCTGCGTTCCGGGCTTTATGTCTATCTCGAAAGGTCCGTCAATTGTCGTTATTGTAATTCTTCCGCCCAATGCAGCCTGTGTAAAGCTTATAGGCTCAGAGGAATATATATCATACTCCTGTCTCTGGAATACGGGATGTCTGTCAACCAGAACGGTAACAAGCAAATCACCGCGTCCTCCGCCGTTTATACCCGGCTCACCCTTTTCTCTTATACGGATGCTCTGTCCATTGTCAATACCGGCAGGAACGGCAACCTGAATTTTCTTCTTGCTCTTAACAAAGCCCGTACCTGCGCAGTTACTGCACTTATATTTGATAATCTTTCCTGAGCCGCCGCAATCCGGACATGTCTGCACAGTCCTTGTCATACCGAAAAGCGATTGCTGCGTAAATACAACCTGACCCTTTCCTGCACATTTTGAGCAGGTTTCCGGCTCATGTCCCGGCTGAGAACCGCTTCCCTTACATACATCACACTCATCCTTAAGCGGTAGCTCAAGCTCCTCCTGTGTGCCGAAAACAGCTTCCTCAAAGGAAACACGAACTGTCGTCTTTATATTAGCGCCCTTGACAGGTCCGTTTGACTGACGGTGTCTGGAACCGCCGCCGAACATATCGCCGAAAATATCTCCAAAAATATCTCCCATATCTGCGAAATCAAATCCGCCAAATCCGCCCGGACCGCCATTTTGATCAAAGGCTGCATGACCATACTGATCATACTTGGACCTTTTTTCCGGATCAGAAAGTATGGCATAAGCCTCGGCAGCCTCCTTGAACTTTTCTTCGGCTTCCTTATCTCCCGGATTCGTGTCAGGATGATATTTTTTTGCCACCTTACGGTATGCTTTTTTTAATTCGGCGTCATCGGCGTTTTTTGCAACGCCGAGCACCTCATAATAATCTCTTTTATCAGCCATCTGAATTCACCCATAATTTCTTTCTTAGAAATATTAATTATTTAAGGTTAAAATTAAATTTCTTTATAATCAGCGTCCACAACATCATCATCCGAAAAGTCAGGCGTTCCGGTTCCTGTTCCTGCATTTGCTCCCGGACCATTCTGCTCATAAAGCTTTGAGAACAGATTTTGAGCGCTGTTCATAAGCGTTTCCTTGCCCGCCTTAATCTTCTCAACATCATACTCTGTCATGGAATCAGGGTCTGTTCCTTCAATGATTTCCTTGAGTGCCTTTAAGTCCTCCTCAACCTTGCTCTTGTCTGATGCTGAAAGCTTATCTCCAACATCGGAAAGGGCTCTCTCAGTCTGGAATACCATAGCGTCCGCATCATTTCGAACCTCGATGGCTTCCTTACGCTTCTTATCCTGCGCCTCATACTCGGCAGCTTCCTTAACTGCTCTTTCGATATCCTCGTCAGAAAGTGAAGTGCCTGAAGTGATTGTAATATGCTGCTCCCTTCCTGTTCCCAAATCCTTGGCAGATACATTTACGATACCGTTTGCATCTATGTCGAATGTAACCTCAATCTGAGGAACGCCACGTCTTGCCGGAGCAATACCGTCAAGTCTGAATCTTCCAAGACTCTTGTTGTCTCTTGCAAACTCTCTTTCACCCTGTACAATATTGATGTCAACTGCATCCTGATTATCCTGGGCGGTTGAGAATATCTGGCTCTTGTTTGTAGGAATTGTTGTATTTCTCTCAATAAGGTGAGTTGCAATGCCTCCCATCGTCTCAATGGAAAGTGTAAGCGGAGTAACGTCCAAAAGAAGTATCTCACCTGCTCCTGCGTCACCTGCAAGCTTACCACCCTGAATGGATGCACCGATTGCAACACACTCGTCAGGATTGATGCCCTTGAACGGCTCCTTACCGGTTATCTTCTTAACCATATCCTGAACAGCTATAATACGTGTTGAACCACCAACGAGAAGCACCTTGTCTATCTCGGAAGCGGAAAGTCCTGCATCCTTAAGCGCTGAGTGTACAGGCTCTCTTGTCTTTTCAACAAGGTGCGCTGTAAGCTCATCAAATTTAGCGCGTGTAAGGTCCATATCAAAATGCTTTGGTCCTTCATTTGTTGCAGTGATGAAAGGAAGGTTAATGTTTGTAGTTGTTGATGATGAAAGCTCCTTCTTAGCTTTCTCTGCAGCTTCCTTCAATCTCTGCATAGCCATCTTGTCGCCTGAAAGATCAACGCCTTCATTTTTCTTGAATTCTGCAAGCATATATTCTGTAATTGCATTATCAAAGTCGTCACCACCAAGCATGTTATCGCCGGCAGTTGCAAGAACTTCTATAACGCCGTCGCCAATCTCAATGATAGATACATCAAATGTACCACCACCAAGGTCGTATACCATTATCTTCTGCTCCTCCTCATTATCAAGACCATAGGAGAGCGCTGCTGCCGTAGGCTCGTTTATAATACGCTTAACATCAAGACCTGCAATCTTACCTGCGTCCTTTGTAGCCTGTCTCTGTGAGTCCGTAAAGTATGCCGGAACCGTAATAACCGCCTCCGTAACCTTCTCACCAATGTAGCTTTCTGCATCAGCCTTAAGCTTTTGCAGGGTCATTGCAGAAATCTCCTGCGGTGAATACTTCTTATCATCAATTGTTACCTTGTAATCGGAGCCCATATGTCTCTTGATGGAAGCAATTGTCTTGTCTGCATTTGTAACAGCCTGACGCTTTGCAGCATCACCGACAACTCTCTCACCGTTCTTTAAAAATGCCACGATTGAAGGTGTTGTTCTTGAGCCTTCTGCGTTTGTGATAACAACAGGCTTACCACCTTCCATAACTGCAACACATGAATTTGTTGTTCCTAAGTCAATACCAATAATCTTTCCCATTTTATTTTCCTCCATTTTATTTTATAAGTTTTTGTTTTACTGTATTGTCATTTTAGTTTGCAACCTTAACCATACTATGTCTTAAAACCTGATCCTTATACATATATCCCTTCTGCATCTCCTCTACAACTATGTTTTCACCATACTGTTCATCCTCTATATGCAGAACCGCATTGTGAAAATCAGGATTAAAGTTTGTTCCCTCCGCATTCATCGGAACAACACCCACATCCTCAAGAGATACCATAAGCTGTCTGTATATCTTGTCAACTCCCTGCTCAAATGCTCTGTCCACATCCTCCTCCGGGATACTTTCAAGAGCTCTCTCAAAATTGTCTACTACAGGTAAAAGCTTTTCAAGAACCTCCTTTGCACCTATGTCGTACATTTTCTTGGATTCTTTTTCATTCCTCTGCCTTGCATTGTCAAACTCTGCAAGAAGTCTCTTATATTTATCCTCATTCCCCTGGGCAAGCTCCTTTGCTTTTTCAAGCTCTATCATAAGCGACTTACTGCCCCTTCTGCTTCCCTTCGGAACCGGCTTTGGCTTTGCCTCCATAGCTTTTTCAGGATCATCGGCAGATACCTCCTCCACCTCGTCAATCTGTACATCCGTACCCTCCTCGACAGGTGTCTCGTCAGTTACCTCGACATCCTCTGCGGCTACATCTTTAACCTCAGGATTTGTCGCAACCTTTTTACCGGCCTCTCCATTCTTTGAGCTATTACTCTTAGCCATCATTATTCACCCCTTTGCTTTTCTTAAATATCTCATCTAATTCTATAGTCAGATTTTTTAATGTGCTGACTACCTTTTTATAATCCATTCTTTTCGGACCCAAAATACCTATGGTTCCCTCCGCTCCTTCCGGCATTTTGTAGGTTGCCGTCACAATGGAGCAATCCTTCATATCCTGAACAGGGGCCTCCTCTCCAATATACACCTGAATGCCCGTACCGTCCGCCTTGTTTGTTGTTTCTTCTATAAGATGGGACAGCTCGCTCTTATCCTCAAACTTTTCAAGCAGCTCGCTTGTCTTGCTTATATCTCCAAGCTCAGGATACTTCAGTATATTTGTAGCTCCGCTTGTGTATATCTCAAGCTCATTTGCATCGTGTATCGCATCAACAATGCCTGAAAAAATATCCTCAAGAATAGGCGCATACTCACCGGACTGTGTCTTCATCATCTGAATCATCTCAAGGTTAATATCCTCCAATGACGCTCCCTGAAGAAATGTATTGAGCAGAATGTTAAACTTTAAAACATCCTCGTTATCAAGCTCAGTATTTACCACAATCATCTTATTTTTGATGATGTTTCCGTCAACAACGATAACTGCCAGAAGGTTATCCGCATCAACCTTGGAAAGCTGTATGAATTTAACGGTTTTCCTATACTTTGGCGCCGTAACCATGGTTGCATAATTTGTATTGCAGGCAAGAACCTTCGCAACCTGCTTAAGCAAAAGCTCCATTCTGTCAACGCGCTCAAGCAGTGAGCTTTTTTCCTCCTCAACATCAACCTTTTCCTCCATAAGACTGTCTACATAAAATCTGTAGCCCTTGTCTGTGGGAATTCTTCCCGCTGATGTATGCGGCTGGACAATATAACCCATCTCCTCCAGGTCAGCCATCTCGTTTCTTATGGTTGCGGAGCTTAAGGATAAATCCGTATCGGTGTATTTTGAAATTGTACGCGAGCCTACAGGCTCACCGGTTTCAAGGTAATTGGCTATAATGGCTTTCAGAATTTTCTTCTTACGCTCATCCAGCTCCATCTCATCACCCTTTCATTCATTATTAGCACTCATTAAATACGAGTGCTAATCCATATAGATAATCTATCACTACATATAATTGTTGTCAAGCATAAAAACAGTATTTTTTACCTTTTTAAGTAAAAATCATGTTTCATACTGCCGACAAACAAAAAATCCACCCTCAAAATGTCATTCAATAAATAAAAAACATCATTGAGAGTAGATTTATTATTTGCATACACTGTTTCTTTTTAGTCAAAAACCTAAATATAATAATTTATTAATAGTACAGCTTCTTCTCAAAATAATCCTTTAAGTCCTCTATCTTTATTCTCTCCTGCTCCATCGTGTCTCTGTCTCTTACGGTTACCGCGCCGTCATTTTCAGATTCAAAATCGTAGGTTACGCAGAATGGAGTTCCAATCTCGTCCTGTCTTCTGTATCGTTTTCCGATGTTGCCTCTGTCGTCAAACTCACAGTTATAATACTTGGAAAGCTCCGTATAAATCTTTTCCGCACCCTCGTTAAGCTTCTTGGATAGCGGAAGCACGCCTATCTTTACAGGTGCAAGCGCAGGGTGGAAATGCAGTACGGTTCTCATATCTCCTCCCTCCAGCTCCTCCTCGTCATATGCAGAGCACAAAAATGCAAGGGTGACACGGTCAGCTCCAAGTGACGGCTCGATTACATATGGCACATACTTTATCTTCTTTTCATCATCAAAGTAATCCATAGGCTCCTTTGAGGTATTCTGATGCTGCGTAAGATCATAGTCTGTCCTGTCAGCGATTCCCCAAAGCTCACCCCAGCCGAATGGGAACAAAAATTCAATATCAGTCGTTGCCTTGCTGTAGAAGGAAAGCTCCTCCTTGTCATGGTCGCGGTACCTCATCTCGTCTTCCTTCATGCCAAGCTCCTTCAGCCAGTTAATGCAGAAGTCCTTCCAGTAAGCAAACCACTCAAGGTCTGTGTCAGGCTCACAGAAAAATTCAAGCTCCATCTGCTCAAACTCTCTTGTCCGGAATGTAAAGTTTCCGGGTGTAATTTCATTTCGGAATGATTTACCTATCTGACCGATACCAAACGGGATTTTCTTTCTTGATGTTCTCTGGACATTTTTGAAGTTTACAAAAATTCCCTGCGCGGTCTCCGGTCTCAGATATAATGTAGCGGATGAATCCTCCGTAACACCCTGGAATGTCTTAAACATGAGATTAAATTCCCTTATGTCAGTAAAATTGTGCTTTCCGCAGCTTGGACAGCATATATTTTTTTCATCCAGATAATTTGCCATATCATTTTTTGACCATGCGTCAACGCTTCCCTCAATGGCAATTCCGTTTTCCTGCATATAGTCCTCAATCAGCTTGTCCGCGCGAAATCTCTCATGGCACTCCTTACAGTCAATCAGCGGGTCGGAAAAGCTTCCAACATGTCCTGAAGCAACCCATGTCTGCGGGTTCATAAGGATTGCGCAGTCAACGCCTACATTGTATGGATTTTCCTGTATAAATTTTTTCCACCATGCCTTTTTTACATTGTTTTTAAATTCAACGCCTAAATTTCCGTAGTCCCATGTATTAGCCAAGCCCCCGTAAATCTCCGAACCGGGATATATGAAGCCTCTTGATTTAGCAAGTGAAACTATTTTGTCCATTGTCTTTTCCATATTATCGAAATCACACCTCTCTTTTGATTTAATCAAGTCATTATTTTACATACAATCAGCAAATATTTCAAGCCAAAGAAGAAAGAATTTCCAGTGACTTGAATTTTTTATCCACATACTCATTTAAAAAGCAGTCCGTAACACTTACAAGCTCCTTCAGCGCATCCTCAGACAGTGA
Organism: Lachnospiraceae bacterium UBA7076; assembly: GCA_002493625.1. Lineage (GTDB taxonomy): Bacteria > Bacillota > Clostridia > Lachnospirales > Lachnospiraceae > Coprococcus_C. The sequence goes on from DKZK01000020.1 coordinate 54,614, forward strand.
AAATGAAAAGAGCTGTCCCAAAGGCGCAGACTGTATAAACTGCAAGGTATAGACAAGCGTGCCGCTTATCCTTTCGGTGGTATTCGTTTTGCTTGCGCAGTCGCTACACAGCAGTCCTCCCTGTGGGGAGTTAAAATGTGTCAGCTCCTTGGCAGAGCATTTTACGCAGCTATAGCAGTATATGCCCTGCCCCTCAATATCCATAAGCCTGTTTTCATACACAGCCTTTATCAGCGTATTTGGCATATGCCCTTTCACAAGAGCCTTTAGCGTAACATAAAGCAGATTCAGGTTATTCACGCAGGAGTCCCCCTCCCTTGTATAGTAAGACATAAGCTCACAAAAATAGGATGCATAACACATCTTTTCCATATCCTTTGGAAGCTCCTCAAAATACTCGCTCACATCCACCTTATGCAGATTGTAGGACTCCCTCCCTGACGTCACCGTAAAGCTTCCCATCACAAAGCTCTGACTTGCCGCCCGAAGCTGACTGGACGGACGTCTTGCACCGTTGGCAAAAATGGTTATCTTTCCCCTCTCCCTTGTGAGTACAACAAGACGCTTGTCATATTCACCCACAAGAGTGGCATACAAAACAATTCCGTTTAGCACAAGTTCCTCTTTCATAGCATGTCCTCATTTATTTTTTAGCGTTCATTTTCCCGATAGCCGTAATTTTTAAGCAAAATCTCACTGTCTCTCCAGTCCTTTTTCACCTTCACCCAAAGCTTAAGATTAACCTTAGCATCCAGAAGATTTTCCATACTGATTCTTGCCTTCGTGCCAATGCTTTTCAGCATTTTACCCTGCTTTCCTATAATGATGCCCTTATGGGAATCCCTCTCGCATATTATGGTTGCGTCTATATCGATAATATTTCTGCTTTCGGATTGGACTCCGTTATTGTCGCCGCTTCTGCTCCTTATCCGCTCCTTCATGCTGTCAATAACTACCGCTATCCCGTGCGGTATCTCCTTGTCAAGCTGTCTTAACGCCTGCTCTCTTATAAGCTCCGCCACAATCTGTCTCTCCGGCTGGTCCGTTACCGTGTCCTCATCATAAAACTGCGGTCCGTATGGCAGCAATGATTTTAAGGTCTTTACAAGCTCATCCGTATTTTTTCCTTTCAGAGCAGAAACCGGCACTATAGCCTCAAAAGCACACACATCCTTGTAGCTCTCAATGGCATCAAATATCTTCTTTTCCTCTACTGTGTCCGTCTTGTTGATTACGAGTATTTTAGGAGTTTTCACCTTTCCAAGCGTCTCTATAATCTGCCGTTCTCCTGCGCCGATAAATGTTGTGGGCTCCACAAGCCACATAATTATATCAACCTCTGTCAGGGTGCCATATGCCACATTCATCATGTATTCGCCCAGCTTATTTTTCGCCTTATTAATTCCCGGCGTATCAAGAAAAACAATCTGTGCCTCCTCATCCGTATAAACAGTCTGTATTCTGTTTCTCGTTGTCTGCGCCTTACTGCTTGTTATGGCAATTTTCTGCCCAATCAGCCTGTTCATGAGCGTGGATTTACCAACATTGGGTCTGCCTATAATTGCAACAAATCCGGATCTGTATTTATCTGTCATTGAAATCTCCTTTGTATTTAAAACACACTTGCCACAGTCTTAAAGTTGTCCTTTGCCGACTCCAGCTTATTTTCATTTCCGATAACGCATATTACATCCTGCCCGACAGCCGCCTCAACGTATGGGGCAAGCTCTCTTATACTGTCTACTGTGGCGGCAAGCACCTGATTACGCTCCTTCTGCAAATCCTCATCCGTCACACCCATAAGATATGCAGCAAAGGAAAATGCTCCCTCTGCTGATGGCGTAAGAGGCGAGTCAAGCTTGCTGATTGCGCCGATAATATATTTGATCATATCCCTTTCATCCGCATCAAAGCCCCGCACATATGCCGGAGCCTCTTTATAAATATTGTAGGTTTCCATAAGGTTCGGGTCCCTGTAGGACGTAAAATATGCGTTGCCGCTCCTTGCAAAGGCACACATGCACCCATATGCTCCGCCCTTGACCCGGACATTGAGCCATAAATAATCATAGGAAAAAATAGATTGCAGCACATACAAATCTCCCCGGAACTCCAGTCCCTTTTCCTTATAATTACCGGCTGTAGCCACATACTGAACCTGACTTGCCGTCTTGAAGCCCTCATTTAAAGGCTTTGGCAGGATAACCTCAGGATTGTCAAAGGAGGCGCGCGTGGAAAGCAGGTTTGAAAGCTTTGTCACGGATTTCTTAAGCATCTCCTCCGGATTTTTGTCAGATGTGTATGAAATTGTAAGTCCTCCACGTCTTAAAACCTCTCCCAGAACAGACTTTAATGTTTTGGCAAGCTCCTCGTATGCATTTTCAAAATCCTTGTCAAGCCCCTCCAGAAACTTGTAGTAATCAACGCCCTCTGTCAGCTCCTTTACAACGCCGATTGGCGATATATAGGACAGCGCCCTTCCTGCTGCCGTCGTATGGCCTGCGGCAACAAGCTCATTTTTCATATTTACCCTTGTCTCCGAAATAATTTCCTTCAGACGCTTTTTATCGTCAAGCTTTGATGAAAATAAAATTTCATTTATAAGCTCCATTGCCACGTCAAGCTTATCATCCAGCATTTTAGCGTTGACAATAAAATGAACATTAATTTTGTCAGGCTCCTTTGTGTTTGAAACTGTAGTGTCAAAGCCTATGCCGCCGGTCTGAAGATTAATTTCATTTGCAAGGTCATTGTAGCTGTAATTTTCCGTATCCACATATTTGAATATTTCAGACAAAAGCGCAATATACGGATATTTACTGTAATCAATATCAGAAATATCGAAATTTAAGTTTACATAACTAATTCCATTTGTAAAAATATTGTGACTGACAATTTTAACCATCTCAATTTCAGACATCTGATTATTTAATTTTCTTGCGTTCTTGTCAATATCGGAAATCTCCAAAAGAGGAATTGTCCGAAGCTCCTCCGGCGTGCTTGGCTGGCTTTGATATTCCTTAAGCGCATCCGCATTTTTTGCGATGTCGTCCAGCTGCTGTTTTGTAAGGGTTTCCTTATATCCTGCCAGCTTCGCCTTTTCATTTTCCATTATCACATTGTTGAGCCCCTTATTCGGAACAAGCATAGCAAATGTTTTGTTTTTGTTCTCAATAATATAATCCTTTATAAGCGCTTCAAAATACCCTTTTTCAACGTCTTCCTTCAGCTCATCAAATATCTGATTTAATGAAAATGTATCAAGCGCCGCATTGTCGTCATAAAGCCATGTTGAAAATGCATTAAGACCAAGCATAAGCCCCTTCGGATATCTTCCGAAATTTCCTTCCTTGTGCTTAAACTCATAATAATTAATTGCTGCCAGAAATGACTTTTTATTTATTCCATCTGCTGCAATTGCAGTGAGGGTATCTTCGATTGTCTGAATAAACCGCTCCTCGTCCGTCTCATTTGCATTTTTTGCAATAATGGAAAACGTGGGCTGTTTAATTCCGTCATCATAGGAGGAGAACACGTCCATGCCGATGCCCGCATCAATAAGCGCTTTCTTAAGCGGTGCCCCCGGGGCTTCCAGAAGCGCATGCTCCATTACCGTAAATGCCATACAAAGCTTTTTGTCCGTGCTCTTTCCGACCCTTACATTGTAGGTAAGATATGTGTTATCGTTTTCATCCTCCGCATCTGCAAGTGAATATTCCTCCTTTAAATGCTTTGGCGCATCAAATTCCGGTTCATCTGTCAAAGCGGAATCAATGTCCAGATAATCATAGCCTGAAAGATATTCCCTGTCTATAAATTCCAGCTCTGCCGCTGCGTCCATATCGCCATACAAATAAATATAGCTGTTGCTTGGGTGATAATATCTCCTATGAAAATCAAGAAAGGTGTCCCTGTCAAGGTCCGTAATATACACAGGGTCTCCTCCTGACTCATAGCCATACGCCGTATGCTCATGGAGCGATTTTTCAATGACGCGGTAAAGCTGCTGCTCCGGGGACGAAAATACGCCTTTCATCTCATTAAATACAACGCCGTTATACTTTAACTCACCTGTCTCACTGTCTATCTCATAATGCCAGCCCTCCTGCTGCAAAATTTCCTCTCTCTCATATATATTCGGATAAAATACAGCGTCAAGATAAACGTGCATCAGATTGTGAAAATCCTTTTTATTTAAGCTTGCCACAGGATAAACCGTTTTATCTGAATATGTCATTGCATTTAAAAACGTATTCAGGGAGCCCTTGCAGAGCTCTACAAAGGGGTCCTTTGCCGGAAAGCTTTTGGAGCCGCACAAAACCGAATGCTCCATAATATGCGGTATGCCCATATCATTTTCCGGCGGCGTCCGAAAGCCTATGGTAAACACCTTATTGTTATCATCGTTACACACAACCATCACTCTCGCCTTTGTCTTTTTATGACAAAGAACATATCCCGTACCCTTAACCTCAGGTAAATCCTGCTTTTCAACTAATTCGTATGCTGTAAGATTTTCTAATTTCAAAATAAATGCCTCCAATTCTATTTTTTAGTAATTGCAAAATAGCTAGTTTCCAAAACTCAGCTTCACAATTATCTTTATTTTAATTTTCAAGAGTCTTTCCTCTGTCTTTATTGCATGTAAAATATATAATCTGATATTCTTTTGAAAGAATCTTGAGAAAATCCATTCCGCCCCTGCGCTTTTCCTCGTCCAGATATACAAACGGGTCATCAAATACTACAAAGGGCTTTTCCTCCGTATACATGGCGTCCACAAGCGCCATTCTCATGCAAATTCCAATAAGGCTTCTGTAACCGCTGCTCAGAAGCTTTATATCCCTGTCGTTTCCAAGCTCCATGACGGAAAGCTCCATTCTTGCATTTATGGAATAGTCATCTGCTTCCCTGCCCGAAATACATTTATAATATTTTTTAAATCCGTCCATGACAGGCTTCATGTACTCAGAGTCAAAGGTTTCCTTTGCTCTGTCCAGAAAATCCCTTGTTTTCGTTATAACATCAAGACGGTGCAGGTCTCTGTCAATTTCTTCAGCAAGCCTTTTTGCCTCGTCTCCCGCCTCAGCAATAAGCTCACATTCATTTAACGCCTTATCAATCCTCACATTATAATCGGAAATATCCTCAATTGCTTTTTCAAGGGACTGTGTAACCTCCCCCAATTCATTATAATAATTCTCAAGCTTATCAGGCTTGTCCCCTTCTATTTTCTCAAAGCTCTCAATGTCATTGTTTTCTTCAAAGTTCCTTTTTTCTTCCTCCTGCCTATTATACCACTTTTTCGCATCTGCTAATTCCCTCGCTTTATCTCTTATGGAAAAAAGCTGCGCTGACATGTCAGTCTCCACCTCAAAGCCAAGATTTTTTATATAATTGCTGATGGTATGCTCCATCTGCTCCTTATCCTGTTTCAGCTTTTCATAGTCAGCTCTGTCCTTTCTTAATGCATAAAGCTCCTCCCTTATTTTTTCAGGCTCCGCGTCATCGGGCAGATAATTTTCTTTTACAGCTTTTTCTTCCTTTTTTGTACCGGACATTATAAACGGAATCAGAAATATTAAGCTGCATAATGCCAGCCATATATTGGAAAGCACAAGCCCTGAAATTATCAAAATCAATGCTCCTGCCATAACAATCGGAAGCTTTGCAGTATTTTTTGTCTCATTTTTGTTTCGGGCAGAAGATATATTTTCAAGCTGCTCCTCAAGGAGCTTTTCCTTTGCTTTTTGATCCTCATTCACGTGAAGGGCTTCCATATGACGCTTTATGCCGCCAAGCTCCCCACATCTGTTAAGCATTTCTGCAACTTCTGTGTCGTCTGGCACATTTCCCCGAAAAAAATCAGCGCTTTCCTCATAGCCTTCCTTTGCCTGATTCCACCTGTTTAAAATATCACCATAGGTCTTTTTCTTGGAAATCAGCTCTGTATTGGCAAGCTGTCTGTTAATATTGACCTGAATTTCCGCCTGTCTGTTTTTTAAGCTGTCCCTTAACTGTTTTGCGTCGTCCCGCTTACTTTTAAGCAGTAAAACGGCCTCGTCAACTGTTTTTTCTCCTCTTGCCTCCTCCCTGAGCACTGCAAGTCTTTCCTTTTTCTTATATATCATGCCTGTCTTTCTTGTGGGCGACATGGCATTTATCATATCCGACAGCTTCTTTTTTACCGTATCATAATTGTTGACGTCATCTGTATTGTGCGCCAGATTTCCAAGCTTTGCGCTTATTCGGTCCGTTGTTTCCGTCTCACAGTCGCCGGCGGCTATATAAACGGTTCTGCAAAAGCTGTCATGGTCAATAAGCAAAAGCTCCTCCCCAATATTGGCAGAAAATGCATCCGACTCCAGATTGGTTTTTGTATCATAAAGTACAAACGTGTCGTCCTTATCCTTTGCCCCAAAGGTTCTCACAATGCGGTATGTCCTGCCCCTATTTTCAAATACAAGCTGTCCACCATATACACCGCCCTGCCAGGGCTTAAACCGTTTTCTTTCGTTTTCCGGCACACTCCGTTTTCCCTCTCCCGCAAAGCCGAAAAACATAACCTTGATAAAGGCGGCAAGGGTACTTTTTCCGCTTCCGTTTGGCTCGCCAAATATATTCAGTCCAGGTTCAAAGCTGTAATGGGCGTCGCTTAATTTACCGAAATTCTCAATATGACAATCAATAATTTTCACTTTCCCCTATCTCCTCTCCGGCAAGCGCAAATATGCCACATCGTATAATCTCCGTCTTCATCTCATAGGATAACTCATCATCACCCATGACGCTTCTCACAAACTCACCCTTCAGTGACCGGTCATGCAAAAACGTGTTAAAGTCAATGGCCAGCCCTGTCTCATCATATATTTTCAGAAAATAAAAATCGTCCTCAAACCTTTTAAGCAATACATTGATATCCTTTTCACATTCCACGTCAACGCTTCCTGTCAGAACCACCTTCACCAAATCCCTGGCGGGTATATTGGCAGCGTCCAGCACGTTTTTTACTATTTCTGCAATATCAGTTGTAGTGTGACAGCCGGATATGTCCGCCTCAACGGTATGGAGCCTTCTCTTTGCGAAGGGAATAAATGTTGCGCCCACTGTTCTTTTATCCTCATCAATATCAAGAAGAACAAAGCCATGCTCCCCACACTCGTCAAAGCCTCTCCCCTCAAGGCAGCCCGGATAACAGTATATGCCTCTGCGGTCAAGCTTCTCCTGCTTATAGGAATGAATATGTCCAAGGGCAAGATAGTCAATGCCCTTGTTTTTCAAATCCGGTATGCTTATACTTAATTCCTTTCCCTTAGACTGGCAGCTGCTCTCCTGCCCATGCAGTACAACAATATTTATTTTGTCGTTATCAAGCACAAGGGAACCATAAATAAGACATGCGTTATCCTCCGTAAGCTCCACGCCCCTTAATGATATTTTTTCACTCAGCTCATACACGGTCCATGCTTCATCAAACAGCTTCAAATTATCCGGCATAACCTCCAGCCGGCCCAGAAAGCCGTCTGCATCGTGATTTCCCTTCAGATAATAAAAATCAATGGAAGGATTATTTACAATCGCAGCCTTAACCGTATTTTGAGCTGTGACTGATACATTGACCGTATCAAACAAATCCCCTGCAATAATAACAGCCCTCACATCATGTTCCACCGCATAGTCAATCATATGCGTAAATGTGTTCAACAGCTCCGCTTTTCTCTCACGCTTCTTCTGCCCTGTAAGATTGGCATTCAGCTTTGAATCCAAATGTAAATCAGCACAATGAATTATCTTCATAATTTAAACTCCACCACAGATTTTATATCCTGCTTCTCCTGTCCCATTATCTTAACAACCAGCCGTTGTCCCAAATCAGTATCCTCACATGCCGTTGATAAAATCAGCTTTTCTCCGTATTTGGACTGGTTTTTATATTCCACCCGTATACCCTTGACAACGGCTTCCTGAGGAATATACTCGCCTGCAAGCTGAATATACTTTGCATTTCCCATATGCCCGTTAAAGTCTATGTACGATTTTCTGACCTTTACCGTGTCCTGCTCAGAAAAATTATCGGGAAGCTTAATTTTTCTTCCAAGACTTGCCATTGGATACTGTTCCTCCAGCTCGTACCCCTCTGTATCGCTTTCCTCAATTTTCACGGGCCTTCCCGTAGCTATATCCACCATGCTCCAGAAGGAATCGGCGCATACAATGTCCTCCCCCTCCGCATCCGTAATCACCACATTTCTATATCCCATTGACGCAGTGAAGGCGTAGGGCCATGTCTTAACCGCAAGCTCCTCAAACAGCTTTGGAAATCGTTTCACCTCAATATTCCAGCTTATGGCAAACCACGCCTTTTTTGTGCTGTGCATGTAAGCTATGCCCTTGCCGATTGCCTCCGAGTTAATATTAATGCAATCCTGAATGGCGTCCATAATGCCTTCAATTGACATATTGGAATTTGCATCCGTGTCCGAGTAAAGAACTTTTTTCTTGTATATATACATTTTTTCACCTTCCGTTGTGTATCTTTTTTATAAGTACGGCTCATATTCAATCTTATACTTGCTCTCAGGGAACAGATATCCATGCAGCCAGATAAAATAATCATCCGTCATGCTTGCTATGTAATCAACAACAATCTGATTATTTTCCTCCTGCAAATAATCAATGTCCTGATATTTCATTAACTGACTGCCAATAGGATTTATGTGATGCTTATATAAGATGGAGTTTTCATCCCTTTTTTTCACATCTGAAAGAAGCTTATAATACAGCTCCTCAAGCATCGGCTTAATGATATCGTTATATTGAGCATTAATTTTATTATCCTTATATATAACACGATTGTTTTCTTCCTTTGCCTTGCTTAAATCTTGGAAGGATTCCTCACTCAGCAGTATATAATCCTTTCCATAGCTGTTTTCAATAATATCAACCGTAAGATTATTTATTATCATGGCATTTTCTTTACCCATTGCTTTCGTTGTAAACGGATAATCCTTCTCAATCATTCCTGCCAGCTCCGCGTCCTGTCTGTCCTTTCCCAGATATGCAATCATATCGCATATTCTTACAACACAGCCCTCAAGGGTGGCAGGAATAAGCCTTTCAATTGCAGCTCTGCCTTCTGTATAGCCTGCCTCCATTTCCCTATCATAATCTTCAAAGGTTTTATCATAGTTTGGTCTGTATTCCTGCTGCTCAAACTCACCGTTATGGCATAACACCCCGTCCAGCGTCTGCATTGTAAAATTTCTTGCAAATATGGTGTCTAAAACCCTTGCGCTATGGACGTTATGATTGAAATACCTGTTTGTCTCATTATGATACAGCTCATTTAAAAACCTTTCGCCTGCATGTCCAAAGGGAGTATGTCCGATATCATGTCCCAAGGCGGCAGCCTCAATTAAATCTAAATTCAAGCCCAGCACTGCGCCGATATTTCTTGCAATTCTGGAAACAATCTGAACATGCTGCGCCCTTCTTGTAATATCATCATTATTTTTGAAGGAAAAAACCTGGGTTTTGTCAGCATATCTGTTGTAATATGGCAAATGCATTATCTTCTCAACATCCCTGACAAAAACAGGACGCCACAGATTAGCCTTATCTCTTTCCATATTTCTTCTTACGGCATTTTCGTCCTGAAAGGCATAGGGATTTTTCCGGTGGTTTTCCCTGTCGCTTTTTATCTGTTTTTGCAAATCTTCATTTATTTTTTTATATTTAATATCTGCCATATATAAAGCTCCCCTTTCAAATGTCACATTTCTATATCATCAAGTCAAAGCCCCCGCCGCAAGCAGTCACTTGGCTCGTTCCTCACGTGAATAAACACATGCTTACATTTTATGCCATTTTCCTTAATAAATCAATCCAAACACAAAATATAAAAAATAGCATTTATTCTTTTCCGGAACACAGTGCCTTCACCACTGCAATTCACGCCTAAGCAGAGTCCGTAAGGACCATGCCTGTGGGAAATTCAGAGGAATTTCCTATAAAGTCAAGAATAAATGCCATTTTTTTAATGTCTATTATATTATTTTGTCATAAGCTCCTCGTATATCTTTTCTTCATCATATTCAGGCGCAAACTCGTCAGCTACGTCATATATCCGTTTTACCTGCTCCAAATCCTCCTCCAGTTCTTCGGCTATGACCTCGGGAGTTTTTGATTTTTGTTTTTTCCGGCAAATTTGAGTTATCAGCTTTTTCATTTCTCCCTGCTCAAGTCCTTTTGCGTGTCCATCCTCAAAAGCCTCCTCACGCTCCATCTTCATATGAAGCTCCGCATCATATTCAAAAATACTCATACTTACCACCTCCGCTTTATTTTGTAAAAGGAACTCTCTTAATATTCCTTCATTAATACATTCATCGACGGTCCTTGTTACCGCTGCCTCAAGCGGCATTTCCTTATTATACTCACGGATTTTTAAAACATACTGCATATACTGGAACAGGTCCGGACATTTTTCCATAAGCTCATCATTGAAACCCTGATTAATGTTAAGCTGCGTCACAACAAGCTCAAGACTTATATCTTTTGTCTTTGTCTTATATGCATCTGACAGTCTGTATTCCCTGCGCTCCGGCTGCGGTTCTCTGCCATTGTAAAATACAATAAATTTTGGTGTGGGAAGCTTAATCAGCTTCCTTGAATAAAGATTGGATAATCCACAAATTATTAGAATATAATGCCTTGCATTTATAATACTATATGCGTACAAAAAAAGCAAGATGCTTTTACAATTGTATATGTTCTGTCTGGTAATCATTGGCATCTGCTGAATCAAAGGAGCAAATTCAATAAAAAACAGCCTCTATTTTGCAATCTGATATACTGCAAATAAAGGCTGTTATATTTCATAATTGGTCTATCACCATGCATATAGACACAACAGCTATATTCCAAAATCTACTGTATATGTCCGTTCCCCTGCATATACACATATCTTCCAAGCCAGTCATATGTGTATGTGTTTATCATCAGTGTTCCGTCTGCATTTGCATAGCCGTAGCCTTTTCCGACCTTATTCGCCGTTCCTGCCCATACACACGTGTCTGAAAATTCAAACCACTTTCCCTGTTCTATGACGCCGTACGGATTTACATAGTAAAGCTTCTCTCCCGCCTGATCGTAGGTCATTACATCCACATACATATGTCCATATACATCAAAGAAGCAAAGATCATCCACAGCTTCTCCTGCTATTGACTTTTCCACATGATGGAAGTTACTGAACACTTCATGTCCGTTTTCATCAAAATATATGACATGCTTTCCGTCAGGGTGGTACGTAAGCCTATTTCTCATTGCCGTACCGTCAGCCTGGAAATAGTAGGTGTATGTTCCGTCGCACCTAAATTCGTTTATTACGGGATTGCCGTTGCTGTCAGTGCATTTAATGTTGCCATTCGCATCCTTACAAAAATCATATCCCTGATAAGTTGCGAAATGGCTGTTATATATGAATATCCATGGTAATATTTCAATTAAATACTCTCCATTAAGATATCTGCCATCTGCTTCCATATTATATGTAAGTTTTTTTGTATCTGCATTCCAACCTGAACCTGACATATATTTTTCATAACCCGTAATGTTAGAAAGGTCGATGGTTCCTTTTAATTGCGGTACATAAACACACAACAAGGCATCAATGCCGTGTTTTGACTCACGTCCATGCTTGTCAACTGGTTATTATAGCACCTAAGATTCGACAATGACGTGTTTTGACTCACATCCAAACTTGTCAGTTG
>DKZK01000020.1:66731-66886 GCA_002493625.1 Lachnospiraceae bacterium UBA7076
CGTGTTTTTACTCACATCCAAACTTGTCAACTGATTATTATAGCATTCAAGTCCCCCCAATGACGTGTTTTTACTCACATCAAGGCTTGTCAGCTGGTTATAATAGCAGGAAAGACCACTCAACGCCGTGTTTTTACTCACATCCAAACTTGTCA
>DKZK01000020.1:67214-133268 GCA_002493625.1 Lachnospiraceae bacterium UBA7076
ATGACGTGTTTTTACTCACATCCAGACTTTTCAGCTGGTTAGAAGAGCAAGAAAGATGCGTCAATGACGTGTTTTTACTCACATCCAGACTTTTCAACTGGTTAGAAGAGCAAGAAAGATGCGTCAATGACGTGTTTTTACTCACATCCAGACTTTTCAACTGATTACCATAACATTCAAGCCTCCCCAATGCCGTGTTTTGACTCACATCTAAGCTTGTCAGCTCGTTATCTTCGCAGCGAAGACTCGTCAGTGCCGTGTTTTGACTCACATCTAAGTTTGTCAGCTCGTTATAACCACACCAAAGCTCCTCCAATTCCCCAAAATGCTCAATACCTTTTAAACTATATATCGAACGCCAATATACACTAATACTCTTTACATTTCCAATATCGTCAACAATATCATCATTATTTCCATCAAAATTTTCTTTTATATATTTCCTGAAATTCTCATCCGGAAAATTGTCTGCATTAATCTCCACTGAATTTGCTTCCACTTCCAAAGTGTCCTCAGCTAAAACTTCCTCCTCAACTTCCGTTACATCCAATTTATCTGCATCAGATGAGGTTGCCGCCTCCCCGGCGGTTGTTTCCTCGGATATTGTTGCCGCATCCTCCGGCTTTGCCACCGTTGCAGCTTCGGCATTTTCCTTCTCCGCAGCATGACTTGTCATTATCCCCATATTAAATGAAGTCGCTACAAGAGCAATCGATAAACAAATGCCATAAATCTTTTTTCTCATTTTCATCTCCTCCTTTAATTTCCTATTCATCTTCATGCTTTTTCCTTATTGTTCATCATATTTTGTTACATCTGCCATTGAATATTTTATACAGTATTGCAAATTATAGGTCAAAAACACCCTAATGTCAATAGGTCAAAATGACATAATTATGAAAAAGGAAGGTGAGAAAATGAGCCGATTAAAGGAATTGAGAAAAGCAAAAGGATACACACAGGTAAAAATGCAGCTTTTGACGGGAATTGACCAAAGCGATTATTCTAAAATTGAAAATGGCAAAAGATATTATACGTTTGAACAGTGCAGAAAAATTGCAATTGCATTGGAAACAAGCATGGATTATCTTGCTGGCTTGACAGACGTGCAGGCTCCCTATCCTCGTATCGGACCTGACATATCTTGCAAAAAAGCACAAAAGAGCACTGAGAAAACCAAACCACTTAACTAAAAAACGCTTGAGGACGCCGATACTTAAATTTAGTACCATTACGTCCCCAAGCGTTTTTCTTTTTATAAATTCCTAAAAGCATCCGGGAATGAAAATTTTAATATCCCATTCCACCCATTCCGCCCATACCACCTGCCGGCATAGGAGGAACATCCTCTTTAATATCAGCTACAACAGATTCTGTGGTAAGCAGTGTTGATGCAACAGATGTTGCGTTCTGAAGGGCTGTTCTTGTAACCTTGACAGGATCAATGATACCTGCCTCAATCATATTTACATATTCTTCCTTATATGCATCGAAGCCAACGCCTGCCCCGGATTCCTTAACCTTATTTACGATAACTGCGCCCTCAAGACCTGCATTTGCTGCAATGTGCATAAGAGGAGACTCCATAGCCTTGCATACAATCATTGCGCCTGTCTTCTCATCACCCTCAAGTGTATCTGCAAGAGCCTTAAGCTTGGCAATCGCATGAATATATGCAGAACCGCCGCCTGCAATAATTCCTTCCTCAACAGCAGCCCTTGTAGCATTTAATGCATCCTCAAGACGAAGCTTAGCCTCCTTCATCTCTGTCTCAGTTGCAGCGCCGACTCTGATAACGGCTACGCCGCCTGCAAGCTTTGCAAGTCTCTCCTGAAGCTTCTCCTTATCAAACTCAGAGGTTGTCTCTGCAAGCTGATTTTTGATAAGATTAACTCTTGCCTCAATGTCCTCCTTCTTGCCGCAGCCGCCTACAATTACAGTATTTTCCTTTGCTACCTTTACGCTCTTAGCGCGTCCGAGCATTTCCATAGTCGTTTCCTTAAGGTCATATCCAAGCTCCTCGGAAATAACCTCGCCGCCTGTAAGTATTGCAATATCCTTGAGCATTTCCTTTCTTCTGTCACCATATCCCGGCGCCTTGACGCCAACTACGGAGAATGTACCACGAAGCTTGTTTACAATAAGAGTTGTAAGCGCCTCGCCCTCAATATCCTCAGCGATGATGAGAAGCTTCTGACCACCCTGAACAATCTGCTCAAGAAGCGGAAGTATATCCTGAATATTTGAAATTTTCTTATCTGTAATAAGCACGTATGGGTCGTCAAGCTCTGCAACCATTTTTTCCATATCAGTTGCCATGTAAGCTGATACATAACCCCTGTCAAACTGCATGCCTTCCACAAGGTCAAGCTCGGTCTTCATTGTCTTTGATTCCTCAACAGTGATAACGCCGTCCTTTGAAACCTTTTCCATAGCGTCTGCAACAAGCTCTCCAACACTGTCGTCACCTGCGGAAATAGATGCAACCCTTGCAATCTGATCCTTGCCGTTTATGCTCTGGCTCATTTCTGATATTGCATCGACAGCAGCGTCACAGGCCTTCTTCATACCCTTTCTGAGAACAATCGGATTTGCTCCTGCCGCAAGATTCTTCATTCCCTCGTTAATCATGGACTGCGCAAGAACCGTTGCTGTTGTAGTACCGTCACCTGCCACGTCATTTGTCTTTGTGGCAACCTCCTTAACTATCTGTGCGCCCATGTCCTCAAATGCATCCTCAAGTGTAATCTCCTTTGCAATTGTAACACCGTCATTTGTAATAAGCGGTGTGCCAAATGATTTTGCAAGCACTACGTTTCTGCCCTTAGGTCCAAGTGTAACGCTCACTGTATCTGCTAATTTATTTACGCCTTCCTCAAGAGACTTTCTAGCCTCTGCTCCAAACTTAATTTCCTTTGCCATTTTAATTTATGCCTCCTATAAAAATTTATTGTATATACTGTTTGTAACAGCAGAAATTTATGTTCTGCTTTTTATTCAACAACCGCAAGAATGTCTGACTGCTTAACTATAATATACTCATCATCGCCAAGCTTAACCTCTGTTCCTGCATATCTTGAATAGATAACCTTGTCGCCTGCCTTAACCTCCATCGGTATCTTCTCCCCGTCAACAACTGCTCCCGGACCAACTTCAACAACCTCTGCATACTGCGGCTTTTCCTTCGCCTGTGACGGAAGTACAATTCCTGACTTTGTAGTCTCCTCAGCTACCGACTGCTTTAATACAACTCTGTCTCCAAGTGGTAATAACTTCATTTTATATTCCTCCTAAAAATTATATTCTATTTTTTAGCACTCACTTCTTGCGAGTGCTAACATAAGTATTATTTTAAACAATTTATGGAAAAAATCAACCCCTAATTTTAAATTTAACAAATTATACACAAAGTTAATATCATTTATCAGTATAAACAAAATATATTTAAATACTATTCCCTATTTTCCTATTCCCATATCACGGCCATATGTAAATAAATATTGCTGCGCATATCCTGCATATTTACCAAACAGCGTGGCTGCAAACTTTTCTATCACATCCTTTTTTGTATTCTTATGAAAATACATTTCCTCCATAATTCTTTTCATCCACACATCTACAGGAAATGCTGCCGTAAATCCAAGTCCAAACAGCAGGACACAATTTGCAACCTTTTCACCCACTCCCTTTATTGACATAAGAATACGTCTTGCCTCATAAAAGCTCAGGGTCCGAAGTGCCTCTCCATCTATTTCACCATTGTCTATCATATGGATGGCTTGTCTTATATAAGGGACCCGAAATCCAACCTTACATTCACGCAGTTCATCTTCGCTGACCGTATTTAATTTATCCATTGTGGGAAAAGTATGCACGATTCTTCCATCATTTAGTATTATTTCCTCTCCATATTTTTCAGATAACGTGTGAACAATCTGTTTAATATGAGGTATCTGTTTATTTTGAGAAATAATAAAGGAAATAAGCGTTTCGAAAAAATCCTGTCTCAATATTCTTATTCCGCTATGATTTGCTATTACATCCTTCAGCCGTTCATCCGCATTTATTAAATATTTCTTGATAGAGCCATAATCCGTATCCAAATCAAAATAATTCTTCCAGACAAGCCTGAAGTTATCCATTGAAGTGTCATATAAAATAAAGCTTCCCGGCTTTGACAGTTCACCATCCTCACACTGTCTTATATGTAAATATTTTCCGAATGCCATAAGCTCGTACTCTTTTTCAGCAAGCTTTGTAAAATGAAAACACTGCCCACATTCCAATGTATCTTCTATATCAAAATCTTTTACATCCTCAAGTATCAGATCATTATCTCTGCAATATATATTCATATTCATGAAGCTCCTTAAATATTCATCAAATTGCTAATTTAAAAACGCGGGCTGTCGCAATAAGGATTTTAATTCTTTTTTATTATGCATTTTTAACAAAGAACGCTTCAACGTGTTACTTAACTTCCGCTTTTCTTTGCTAAAAATGCATAGTTATTAAGAAAATAAATCCTTATTGCGACAGCCCCTGTAATTTTTATACTTAACTTGTTCCTTTAAACACGGAAATTACCCATTGTCCTCTGCAATGTTCCTATACTATTTAAAACATCCTCTGTTTCCTCTGACATATTCTCACTGGAATAAGTGATTTTCTGCAAATTCTCATTGACATGTTCCATCGCCTTTGACAAATCATCCTGAGCAATCCGGATGGAGGTTAATGTGGACTTAATTGTCTGGGTAAATGAGCTCAAATCTTTTGCGTTGCTTCCAACCTCATTACTGATTCCGACATAATAATCAGCATCCTGTCTATAGCTTTGTGCCATTGCTTCAAATTTGTCATAATCCTTCAGAACCGTACCATCAATAAATACCAAAATACTGTCGCTTTCTCTCGAAAGCTCACCTACGCTCTCCAATACCTTTGAGGTAAGATTATTCACCTTGCCAATCTCCTCAGCAGTATTTTCACTCAGCATCTTGATTTCCTCTGCCACAACAGCAAATCCCTTTCCTGCCTCCCCGGCTCTTGCCGCTTCAATGGATGCATTCAATGCAAGAAGGTTTGTCTGCGCCGCAATTTGCTGAATAGCTGCCGATACCTCCGTAATTTGCTGTATAACCTTCGTATCTTCAATTGCCAATTGAAGTCTTTGTCTGCTGTCATTCACAACTCCGATTGCATTTTCTTTTCTTAGAATAAGCTCCGGCACAAGCTTATCTGCCCTGTCTACAACCTCTGTAGAACGAGCTGTCATATCCTGAGCCGTACGCTCAAATCTGTCGATTGCTTCTACCGCCAAAGTACATACATCATCAATATCCTTTATACTTTCCGTTTGTGTATCTACATTTGCGCCGGTTTCCTGCATTGCGGAAGATATTTCCATAATATTATCACTGATAGAGCCAACCTTCTCGCTTGCACTTTTCATCTTTGTATGAATTGTGGAAGATTCATCCTTCGTCTGCCGTATAATACCAATAAACTGCTCCTCAAGTTCGTTTATCAGATACCCGATTTCCTCAACCTCATCCTTTTGTTCTGCACAATTTTCCTCTCCAATTACCTTATTTCTTATAAAGGCTTTCAGTGCATCCACAGGCTTAAAGCTTTTCTTTACCGTTCCATAAAGGAGTGCCAGAACTGCGCAAAGTAAGATTACACCTGCAATCGTAATAAAAATAATATTTCTTACTACCCGCTTTGATATAACAGACTTGGATTCCACCACACCAAAGGTCCACCTTGTAACATCAACCTTTGCCGTATGTATAAACTTGCGGTTGCCATCATAATCCGTAAGTTCCGATACATTTTCCAAATCTACTCCCAAAGCATCCGCAAGTACGGTGTTTCCCTCCTCCTTTGGAAGATATGCTTCATTTTCATGTGAAATTACATTGCCATCCGCATCAAGCAGAAATCCCTGTATATCATCGTTATTTCCAACATTATTCACAAGTTCTGTCAATGTATCTATTGTTATATCCGCCAAAAACACAGCCTGCTCACCATCAATAATAAGAGGCTCTGCAATACTTACAATCATTTGTCCGCTCGCAAAATCTTTGTACGGAGCTGTATATATCAGTCCGTCCTCCTCAATTGCCTGTATCCACCATCCCCTTGTAGTTGGGTCAAGGTCAAGCTTGGAATGGTCTGCCGGAAATACGCCTCCATCATATCCAAAACATACATAGTACATGAGGGCATACGGATTTTCCTTTAAATTTTCTTCCAGATAATCCATAATAAATTCCGTATCCTTATTATCCATATATGCAACGGCATTTCTCATTGTATGTACTATATTTCCCTGCTCCGTAAGCCATTCATCAACAACATCCGCATTGCTTATTGCCTGTCCCTTAACAAATTCTTCCGCCTGTGACGTCATATTATTTCTTAATGAAGTAACGCTTACAACCTCACAGATGACAATTGTCAAAATCAAAAATAACGCTGTCTGAAACGTAATTCTTCCCCTAATTGTTTTTATCAAGCTGTTCATAATATAACCTCCTCCTGATATTGTCTATATTGTACAGCAAACATCTGAGAGAGCAGAGCTTTGCTCATCCAGTTTTATAAATTTTAGGAACATAAAGAATACATATAACAATTTTCAACCTAACATATCATATCACAATATTTATATTACATCAAATATTTTCACGCAATCCATTTACTGCAATCCATACACCTTGTTTTTGAAATTGCATATTTTTCTCATATATTGTATTATTTATTTATATCTTTGAAAAAAGGAGAATACATATGGCAGAACAGCTTTATACAATACCCGTAAACGATGCTTTTGATTCGGACTGTGAATGTCCCATATGCGCCATGAAAAGGCAGCTTGAACAAAACGCAATTGAATATACCATGGGACCAAGCTACATGGAGGATGATAACCGCGCCATGACGGATAAGCTCGGATTTTGCACACGCCACATTAAAATCCTTAACGCCGATAAAAACAAGCTTGGACTTGCCCTCATGCTTAAAACCCACACAGATAAAACCATTAAGGATTTAAAGTCGCTCAGCGAAGGAAATACTCCCACATCCACAGGGTTGTTTAAAAAAGCCTCTACCTCCTCGGTGGGCGAATATATAAAAAAGCTTGACAGGAGTTGCTTTATTTGTGACAGAATAAACGGAACTTTTGACAGATACATCGATACAATTTTTCATTTATGGAAAAAGGAAAGCTCCTTCAAGGATAAATTTAAAGCGTCAAAGGGCTTTTGCGTAAACCATTACGGTATTTTGTATGATTACGCCCCGACAAAGCTGTCAAAGGACGCCCTCACAGATTTTATAAATACATTAAACACCGTTTTCTTTGAAAATATGGAGCGTGTAAATGGCGATGTAGGCTGGTTTATTGATAAATTTGACTACAGGTACAAGGACGAGCCATGGAAAAATGCAAAGGACTCCATTCCGCGCTGCATCACAAAAACCAACTCGGAAATTGTGGAATAAAAACAAAAGAGGCTGCCGCAGAAAAGGATTTAAGTGTAATAACAAAAAAATACGCTTTCGCTCTTTTCCGACGTAATGGTACTAAGGTGCCAAAATACGCCACCTAAGTACCGACGTCTTCAAACGATTTTTTTATATTACACCTTAAATCCCCTTAATGCGACAGCCTCATCTTTTTATACAACTGCCGTTGCTGCTATCTGCCTGTCGGCATCTCCGGCAGTCTTTACATCCTTTGTTTCTTTTTCCCTGACCTTTTTCTGTGATAAAAATTCTCTGTATTTGTTAAGCTTTCCCTCATATATAACTTCAAGCTCATTCCATGTTCTAAAGTCCTCCGGTCTTACAAGTCCGGGCTTTTTATTAAACATTTTTATACCTGATTTTTGCAGTATATAAAATACAAACTGGGAACAAAAATAATTGTATTTTCGCTCAACCGCTTTATTGAACATGATTCCAAAAATACCAAGGTAATTATATTTATATGCTGCCTTATTTGCCTTGAATTTATCAAGGTTTTTAATAAGCTTTTTATATTGCATTGTTGTTACTGGCAGTCTGCTTACCCTGCATACTGTATCTACATCCCTTCCAAAAACACCCGTTGTAATATCCTCGGATATAAACCCGCAGTCAAAAGGATTATGCAGCTTTTTACGGGCAAAGCTATACATCTCCCTAAGCTCAATATCAAGGGCAAGAGATGTATGCGCATATGGTTCCTTTGTCCACATTTTTATTACATTTGAAGGCAATGTTGATGTTTTTGAAATCACAATATATACGCTTCTGGTTTTTTCTGTTCTGTTTTTCTTGTTGACCTTTTTTATATTTTTTTTGGAATCTTTGGTTTTCCCCATTGAAACCACCCCTAAATTATTGTTGATATTAAGGCTTTGCCGCCTTCATTTCTTCCCTGATCTGATCCTTTAACGTAAGCGCCTGATCCTTAAGCCTGTCACCTGTGGAACGGTTTGTTATTACACTTCCTATCAGTCGTGCAGCATCATCATATCTTTTCAATTTTCTTGCAAGCTCCGCAAGCAGATACATCAAGGTATTTTCATCCATACCTGCTATAGGCAATGGCTCATTTGAAAGTGCCTTGCTAAATGTCTCATATGCATTTTCCACACACTCAAGCTCATCACGATAAAGCTTATCTGCCTCATCTTTTCTCTCCTCAGGAAGTGATTCTCTCATTCCCCTGTATATCCATGATGTTTTAAGGCATATGTATCCAAGCTCGCTGTTTTTTGCTTTTTTTACCATAGCACATACAAGGGCAAGCTTATATCTTTCCAAAGCATCTTCATATGAATATATGCTCATGCTGTTATCAATTCCGGAAAAGTTGTTGCCTACTTCATCACGTATATCACGCATCTGCCTTGTGGAAAGCTTTCCGAAATATTTTATGAGTGATGAATAACCACATTTATCACACGTAATGATATCATATTTTAACGGATCCATAACCTCATATATCGGTCTCATATCCGTATCCTTGCCTGAAAGCTTAAGCTTTCCTGCCCTGACAAATTTAGCGGAAAACGGATAATCACAAACAGGACATGTGAAATGTTTATCAAATAAACAGTCCTCCTCCGTAAGCTTCGGCTTTGCAGCTTTTACATTTTCATCGCCATCACTTTTTTCCTCCTCTATAATATGCGCGCCATTATATTTGCCAAGACCAAATTTTTCCATACCTGAAAACAGTCCCATAAATTTTCCTCCTGATTTTAAAAAATATTAACTTGCTATTATGCAGGCTTGTATGAGCTTTTCAGCGAAACAATCCTGTTAAACACAAGCTTGCCCTCTTTCGTGTCTTTCGTATCAACACAGAAATATCCGTGTCTTAAAAATTGGAATGAATCCCCCGGTTCTGCATCTCCCAAGGCTGCTTCAAGCTTACAGTCTGAAAGAATCTGCAACGAGTTCGGATTATAATTTAATGTTCCGTCATCGTTAAGCTTACCCTTTTCCTCATCAACTATATTCTCATAAAGCCTGACCTCTGCGTCCACGGCATTTGCAGCATTTACCCAATGAATCGTCCCCTTAACCTTACGCCCCTCAAAGCCCGAACCGCTCCTTGTCTCAGGGTCGTAAGTACAATGAACAACTGTTATATTGCCTTCCGGATCCTTTTCAAAATCCACGCACTTTACAAAATATGCTCCCTTTAATCTTACTTCATTTCCCGGAAACAGTCTGAAATATTTTTTTGGAGGCACCTCCATAAAATCCTCTCTGTCAATGTAAAGCTCTCGACTGAATGCAACCTTTCTCATTCCCGCCTCAGGACTATCCTGATTATTGTCCATATCAAAATATTCAACCTTATCCTCAGGATAATTGTCTATGATAAGCTTAACAGGGTCAAGAACCGCCATCATACGATTTACCTTACATTTTAAATCCTCCCTTATACAATACTCAAGCATTGCATAATCCGATTCGCTCTGGGATTTTGCAACCCCTGAAAGCTCCATAAACAGCTTCAGCGAAGAAGGCGTAAAACCCCTCCTCCTGAGCGCCGCAATCGTTACAAGCCTTGGGTCGTCCCAGCCATCAACAATTCCATCCTCAACAAGCTTCTTTATATACCTTTTTCCTGTAACAACATTTTTGAGATAAAGCTTTGCAAATTCTATCTGCCTTGGAGGATGTTCATATTCCAGTTCATTTACAACCCACTCATAAAGAGGTCTGTGGTCTTCAAACTCCAATGTGCATATGGAATGGGAAACCCCTTCGATTGCATCCTCAATCGGATGGGCGAAATCATACATTGGATATATACACCACTTATCCCCCGTGTTATGATGCGTCATCCTTGCAATTCTGTATATAACAGGGTCACGCATATTCATGTTTGGCGATGCCATGTCAATTTTAGCCCTTAGCACCTTGGAACCGTCCTCGTATTTGCCGTCCCTCATATCCTGAAACAGCTTTAAATTTTCTTCCACTGTCCTGTCTCTGTAAGGACTGTTTTTCCCCGGCTCAGTAAGCGTCCCCCTGTACTCCCTGATTTGCTCTGCGGTAAGGTCGCACACATATGCCTTGCCTTTTTTAATGAGCTTGATTGCAGCTTCATACATCTGTTCAAAGTAATCGGATGCGAAAAAAACCTTATCTCCAAAATCCGCTCCAAGCCACTTTACATCATCCATAATTGACTGTACAAACTCCGTTTTCTCCTTTGTGGGATTTGTATCGTCAAATCTGAAATTAAATGTCCCCCCATATTGCTTTGCAAGTCCGTAATTTAAAAGTATGGATTTTGCATGTCCAATGTGAAGATAACCGTTAGGCTCAGGAGGAAATCTCGTCACAATATTTGTATATTTACCTTCCTTAAGGTCCTTATCTATCTCCTGTTCTATAAAATTCCTAGAAACAACTTCGCTTTCCATATATGCCTCCACTTCTTAATTGACTAAACCTATACTATCAAATAACTTGCTGTACGTCAAATCTTTGTTTATTCATCAATATCAAATGCACTGTCCATATTTGCATTATAGCTTACTTTGATTTTGTTTTTTATTTCCTCTGATTTTTTTTCATATTCAGCATAATTTTCAGCCTGATTATCAGGATTTATAATATGTTCGGCATTTTCTTCCATACTTTTGTCTCTGTCAGAATTTTCATTTTTTATTTCAATTTTTTCCTCCTTTTTCTCATCTGTTTCCACTTTCTTCTCAGATATTTCTTCTTTTTCCTCAGATATTTTTTCTTTTATCTTTGGTACTTCCTCTCTTGTCTCTGATATTTCCTCTTTTATTTCCGGTATTTCTTCTCTTGTCTCAGATATCTCCTCTTTTATCTCCGGTATTTCTTCTCTTGTCTCAGATATTTCCTCTCTTATCTCCGGTATTTTTTCTTTTTCCTCGGATATTTCTTCTGTAATTTCCCTCTCATCTATACCAGATTTTTCCTCTGTGATTTCATCCTTTTTATCTGCTTCATCAAGGGAATTTACTCCTGCTTCAATTTCTGCTTTATTTTCAGCTTCCGCCTCTTTGTCTTTCCTTTCCTGTGCTGTTTTCCTAAGCCTTCTGTTTTTTGCCAAAAGACAGAATATCGTTATAAGGAAAATCAAAAGAACCGCAGCAGCGCCAATAAGGTAGTAAATCAGCATCTGCCTTGTAAAAAATCCCTCATTTTCCGTTTTCCTGTCCGTAACATTACCTGCAGTAGCATCAGCAGGTGTTGCCTCCGTATCGGTTGCAGTTTCCTGTTTTTCAGTAAGCTGCATATATCTCATAAAAGTTTTTTCTTTATAATCATACAGATAGATACCCTCGTCGCCTTCTATATTCATGGCATACAAAAGATAAAAATCTCCATCAAGCCGATATGCCTGTATAAGTTCGCCGTCAATTCTGAGCTGTGCCTCCTCACAGCCCGCCGGAAGCTCTGTCTCCTCTTTCCACGCAAGAATAACATATCGGTTTTCCCCTGCAAAATGCTCTTTGTAAAGGGTAAATATATTTTTTTCCTTATCATATATGTAAAGACTTCTTTTTTCATTTTCATCTTCAAGACAAACAAGAAGCAACTTTTTATTTGGCGACAGAAAAGCAACAATATCCCATTCCTCGTATGTCTCATCAACGGCTTTAAACCCTTCCGGTATATCCTCTATATCCTTATCCAGAACAAAATCAAGTTTTTTCCCGTTTATTGTGACGACAGGGTCGCCCTGTTCCTTACCTGCCATAACCTGTATATAATAATTCTTTGTTGCGCCGTTTTCAGAGGTAACAGTAATGGTAATATGATTTTCCCCACGGGATATGCTGCTTGCTCCGCTCACATTTACCCTGCTTGAACTGTACTCCGCAACTGCATTTACATCAATTGCCGTAACATCCTCCTCAACCTGTACAAAATATGAGGTTGTACGCGGTGAAAATGCAGGCTCAAGCGTTCCCGGAGAAATGCTTAAGGATTTTAAAAAGCACTTTTCGTCATCTTCCTCCTCCGTTGTAGCATCTGTTGTGTCTTCGGTTGTGGGCTCAGTGGTGGTTACAGGTGTTTCAGTTGTTGAAGGCGTCTCAGTCGTGCTTGGGGATGAAACCGTGACATTTACACCTGCATGAGAAATGGAAAGCTGGGCAGCGTCAATGCTCCATGCATCATCTCCATAGGTTGATATGCTTGCCGTACCACTGCTTATCGCAGTAAAGGTAATGCTTACGGAGCCTGCTCCCGTTCCGCTTATGGTTGCAGTACCTCCTCCTCCGCTTACCATTCCGCTTCCGGAGCTATAGCTTAAAATTCCGGATGAATAGGACACATATATTGTGTATGCAGATATATTTGACCCGCTTACGCTTATGGTTGCAGTAACCGAATCACCCACATTCACCGTAGATGCCGAAAGCGCAATTGAAACATTTACATCTGCCGCTTTTGAATTAAATACAGGCACATTAATACACAACAACAAAATAATTACAAACGATAAAATTTTTTTCTTAGTGTTTTTCATAACATTTTCCTCATTCTTGAACATCAGCCCATTCCAAATTTGCTTTCAGCATATGCTCCGATTTACTTCGTAAATCGAGAACTCTATGGGCTGACACAATCCTTTGTACATCATCGCGCCACACTCCATGGCTAAAGCCATAAGAATATTTATATCATAATAACAAAAATACACTTCTCATCTTTTACGTAACAACGGTGGCAAGCCCTCTAATTAATTAACTGTAATCCAATAATATGTCTCTGCATCATAACAATATCAAGTGCGGTTATATTTCCATCTCCATTTATGTCCGCAATTGCCCTTCTGCCCTCATCCGCTTTGTCAATTCCTACAATTATTCTTTGGACAAACACAATATCTATAGCCGAAATATTTCCGTCTCCGTTTAAATCGCCTTTTTTTGTTCCCACCTGATTTCCTCGATTAACGGTAATCGTATAATTTCTCACATTTCCATTCTGCGCCTTCACGGAAACCGTAAACACATTTGAACCGGAACTTAGCTGCTTACTTCCCGTTCCGCTTATAGATGCCTTTGAATTTACTGTCGTGGCGGATATCGTTATATTTGCCACATTGCTTGGCACCGTTACCGAATAACTGCTTGTCTCATTTACTGAAAATGAAGGGGTAAGAGAATATCCGCTTACGCTAAGCGACGAAAGCCAATTGTTCGGATTGCCGGAATCAGCCGGCTTTGTGACAGCCGTCTGCGGCATATCGGTATAGACAGGAATTTTAAAAACCATGCCTGTATTTAAAAGATTATTTTTCTTATATGCATTGTAGCTTGTAAGACACTCCGTCGAAGGTGCCTGAACATTTGTCATATACTGATGGATGAACAGACAGTTCTTATTTGTCACATTAAATTTCTGGGTGTAAAGCGTATCCTGCCCCACATTTATGTAAGCAGTTCCAAGGAACTGCGCGCCGCCCACAATTGATTTTTTTACCGTGTTCCAAGGTCTTCCGTAAGTGCCCGATTCAGACGCCCACTTAAGCCCTTTTTCCAATGCATTGCCGCCGTCAGTGGCGCCTATATTGTAAAAATTATAAATGCCGGGGTATTTGGAGCTGTTCCCATTTGCGGCAGTTCCTGCGGTTGTTCCCATTTCAAGCCTTATTCTTGAAGCAATATGATATGGGCTTACTCCGCTTGCGGCAGCAGCCTCCATAATAATCTCGGAATATTTTTGCGTCTCGTTCGGAGGTATGGCATCATACATAAACGTACCCTTAAGAATTGCTTCAACGCCTTCCTTTGTCTGTATGCCATTCTGATAGGAAAGACTTTCAAAAAGAAAAATATAATTTTCATAGAGATATGTCCTCGGGTCAAGATAATAGCTTACAAGCTCATCGGAAGCTGCAAACCATACGCTTCCGTCATAAGGGGTCCATTTGTCTGTTGCCCAGTTATAGCCCACCTGTGTAGAACGCCAGTTATAATGAGGATAGGAATTTGACGTCCATACGAGATTTTTTATCTGTCCGCTGCGATTAACCTCCTTTTCCACAAGGGTACTCCATTTTATGCCGGTCTGTATTGCCTCAAACCTCCATGCCGGATATTTCTCATGCAGTGTTCTCAGCATACTCTTATAGCTTTCCGGAAATCCCTGACTGCTTAAATATGCCTCAAAATCTGTATCAGCAGAAGGAGCATCTCCTCCAGATGACCCATTTAAAACAACATAATCTGCGCACACATATCCCGTGTAAACCGTACCGTTATATGTAACATTCACCTTATACCATGTGTAATCTGAACCTGTTTCAGTAGCAAGTATCTCAAGGGGCGTGCCTCCGTCCAAAACAATATTGCTTCCATTTTTATCTTTCTTTATACTGTATCCGGTTCCCGGTCCCTCTCTAAAGTTTACATAACTTCCATATTCAATAATACCTGTAGCAGCGGCATCTGAGGTCATGTCATAATGCCACGGAGCAATGTTAATAAGCATTGAAATCACAAGGATAATCACAATATTTATTCTTTTTCCCACACGAAATTTATCCATAAAATGCTCCTTAAAAACTTTGTTTATCCACTGTTACGTCAATTTATGTAAACTGAATAAATATCATACGCAATTAAATTATAGCACAATATTTTGTATAATGCACTATTTTTATACAAAATACACACTTTTTTTACAATTTATTCCATAGAGTATCTGATTAAAAAATATTTGTGTTTTATTGAAGCATACAGGAAGCTGTGTATACTATATTACAATTGAATAAATAATTGTTTTATATGGAAATATAATGTATAATTTTTAATATATGCTAATGTAAATGTTGAATTTTTCCATATTTTCAATATTTATCTGGAGGATTATATGAACAAAAGAGCTTTGCTGGTTGCAAATTCCGCATCCATGATTGACCATTTTAACAGAGATAACATTGCCATTTTAAAATCATTAAATTACGAAATTACCGTTGCCGCTGATTTTCATCATGGAAACTCAAGTACAAAGGAACGTATCAATGAATTTAAGTCTGAGCTTCTTGAACAGGAAATAGAGGTGCTGCCCCTTTCCATTCCAAGAAGTCTTGCGCATATTCCTGAAATGTTCAAGTCCATTTCAAGGTTAAAAAAACATATTGCAGAGCATCCGTATGAAATTATCCATACGCAGACGCCCTTTGGCGGCGTTGTGGGGAGGCTTGCGGCAAAAAAAACCCGAAAGCAGAACAAAACAAAGATAATATATTTTGTTCACGGCTTTCATTTTTTTAAAGGTGCTTCCGCAAAAAATCATATAATCTATTACAATATTGAAAAATATCTTTCACATTATACAGACTGCCTGATTACGTTAAATCATGAGGATTACGCTGCCGCATGTAATAAATTCAGACATCCCAATGTCAGATACGTTCCGGGAATAGGCGTTGACACGGATATGATTCATAACATTCAGGTGGACAAGGCTGCAAAATGCTTAAGTCTCGGAATACCAACTGACAAAAAAATTATTTTAACGGTTGCCGAGCTTATCCCCCGCAAAAATTTAGAGGGCGCCATACGGGCATTTGCAGGAATGAGAAATCATGACAGCATATTGGTTATTTGCGGCAAAGGACATCTTGCAGAACAGTTGAAGAAATTATCGCAGGACCTTGACATAGCCGACAGAGTGTTTTTCCCCGGCTACAGAACGGATATACTTGAAATATATCATATTGCAGACATTTTTCTGTTTACAAGCTATCAGGAGGGGCTTCCCGTGAGCGTTATGCAGGCAATGGCGGCAGGACTTCCCGTAATCGCCTCCGATATACGCGGAAACCGGGATTTGCTTGGTTCGGGCGAGGACACACAATCATCGGATTACCTCATCGATGTAAAGGACACAACAGCATTTACAAACAAGCTTGATTATCTGCTTGAAAAGCCTGAAATAAGAGCTTCCCTCGGCAGTGAAAACACAAAAC
Source organism: Lachnospiraceae bacterium UBA7076 (assembly GCA_002493625.1). Lineage (GTDB taxonomy): Bacteria > Bacillota > Clostridia > Lachnospirales > Lachnospiraceae > Coprococcus_C. The sequence continues at coordinate 83,704 of DKZK01000020.1, forward strand.
GATGCAGGGATAATTTTGATATTTCAATTGTTCATAAGGAAATGCTGGCGATTTATAAGGAGCTTGCTTCCAATTAACAGTTTTAGACAGTCAATTAAGCTATGTTTCAAAAACAAGGAGTTTCGCAAACGCCTGACAATTTCAGACCACATTTAAGCATGCAAATATTGTCAGTCCATGGGGTCTCGATTAAAATTCCGGAAGGAGAATTTGCCATGAAGCCTAAGGTTTATGTTATGATGTCAGCCTGTAACGGTGAAAAATATATACGTGAACAGCTTGACAGCATACTGGCTCAAAATTATGTTGATGTATGCCTTGCCATCCGCGACGACGGCTCACAGGACAATACACCTGAAATTCTTAATGAGTACAAAAATAAATACAAAAATATAAATGTAGAACGCGGCAAAAATATCGGATACGCCAAAAGCTTCTGGACCCTGCTTTTATCCTCCCCCGATGATTATGACTACTACGCTTTTGCCGACCAGGACGACCTTTGGGAGAAAAATAAGCTTGCCGCCGGAATACAGGCGTTACAATCCAATGAAAATGACAGCCTCAGGCTTTATGCCTCCGCCTTAAACGTCACAGATGAGGACATGAACTTTCAATATAGAAATGAATTTAAAAAACTCAGACCAAAATTCGGCAGTGCCGTAACACGTCCAAGATTATCGGGCTGTACAATGATATTTAACTCCTCTCTCCTGTCAATTTGTAAAAAAATGGATATACGGGAAACAAACAAAGCATGTATCAGCCACGACGCATTGGTTTACATAAGTTTTCTTGCATGTGGCGGAAGGCTGACATTTTCCCGAAAAAGCTATATTCATTTAAGACGCCACCCCGAAACGGTAACCGGTCACGGAAAAAGCATTTTTAAAAGAGTGTCAAGCGTCCTCGACATTTTCACGTCAAGAAAAAACGAAGCCCAAAAACAGGTTACATTTATTTATGAAAGCATTGGCGACTGCCTGACTGAAGAAAACAGGAGTCTGTGTACGGACATTATAAATTATCGAAGCTCTTTCATTTCCACAATTAAACTGTGCTTTGACAGACGCATAAAATGCGGACTTTTCAGTGTGGATTTGACAGACTTTTTTGCTATTTTATTCCACTGCTATTAAAATATTAACATCAGGAGTAAAAAATGAGAGATTTAACTGCCGCCGGTATCGTGCTGTATAATCCGGACATTAACAGAATGAATGAAAACATCAATGCCATAATCAATCAGGTTGATTATGTTATTCTTGTTGACAACAGCTCTGAAAATAAATCAGACATAGAAGCTGCCATTCAGCACAGTTTTCATAGCTCTGATAAAGTCATTATAAAATTCAGTCAGAAAAACAACGGTATCGCATGGGCGCTTAACCAAATTTTTAAAATTGCAGAGGCACAGGGTGTCAAATGGGTTCTGACATTGGATCAGGACTCTGTCTGTCCGCCGGAAATGATTGAAAAATACATAAAGTATTTTGCTTCCACAGACAAAAGCAAAATCGGCATACTCTGTCCTACAATCGTAGACAAAAACGCAGGCATCATTGAAGGAGATGTTTATAAAACTGAAACCGTAAAACGCTGCATAACCTCCGGCTCTTTTACCTCTCTTGCGGCGTGGAAACAAATCCGCGGCTTTGATGAAAAAATGTTTATTGACGGGGTGGATTTTGATTTTTGTGACCGTCTGAGAATGAATGGCTATAAGATAATCCGAATAGGCTCCGTCTGCCTTACACATGAGCTTGGCAAAATTACAACCCATCGTTTTCTTTTTAAGACGGTAAAGGTACAGAACCATTCTGCCCTGCGCAAATATTACATTGTGCGCAACCGTTTTTATCTTTCAAGAAAAGAAAAAAAACCGTTTGCAGTTATAAAATCCTTTTTCTTTGTAATAAAATTTTCAGCAACGATTGTTTTGTATGAGAAAAACAGACGCAAGAAGCTTAAAGCTGTGTTTAAGGGAATGTGTGACGGTCTTAAATTATAAATAAAATAATTTGTTCATATGGCTCTTGACATGGCAATGCAAATAAAGTATTATCATGTCTGTAATTAAATTAATTATTTTGCTGTTGTGGCACAGTCGGTAGCGCACATCATTGGTAGTGATGAGGTCACGGGTTCGATTCCCGTCAACAGCTTTTTTCTATAATTCAAATTTATTCTTTTTTATCAAAAACGGCTTATTTACTATGTTTTCCGAGCATTGATTTATTTAAACATAAGCATATTTGATATATAATGTGCCACCTTTTTGCCCCCTGAAAGCTCCTATTTCTACCCATAAAGTATTTTGGCGGCAAAGAATGCATCGAACTGAATTTTAATGCAAATAAATGTTTAAATATAACAATGGCAGTATACCAAAATTGTAAAAACCATTGGAACGTACGGTAATAAATTACAAAACTTGTAAAATATATTTAATAAGGCAGCCGAGGGGTGTCGTTTCCATTCCGTTCGAGTCTTGCGAAAGGAGTGGTTGCTTATGAGTACATATGAAGAATTTATGATTATTTTGACCGCAGGGTTATTATTAGTCGCTATTCTGAATTTGAAAAATAAGAAATAGCACCTCTGCCGCTTCAAAGCTTGAGATGCTATTTCTTTAGCCAATTGTTGCCGGACGGATAGGTCACATCTATCGCTCGGCTGTCTTGTTAAATATATTATACTGTATAAACTGCAATCAAGTCAATAAGTATTAATAAAAATCACATAAAAACCACCCCTGCTCTGCCAAGGGACAGTATACAGCTATACATAACCAAAGTTATGATACATAATGTGCCTATCAAGGCGGGCGGGCGAACGTGCTACACCTCCTCTGAGTTCTTTAGGAGGTGGTTTTATGAGTACATATGAAGAATTTATGATTATCTTAACCACTGCGTTACTGATTGTCGCTATTCTGAACATGAAAAATAAAAAATAGCCGTTTGCCTCTAGCAAAGTCAACGGCTATTTTTTAGTCTCAAACAAGCCAGAGGAGGCGAAGCGCCTCGCCTGTCCGTCCGCCTTGATAGTTACATTATATACTTCGACTTTCTTTTTTGTCAAGTTTTTGCATCGATTTATGCTGTCTATTTGCACCGGTACAAATTTGAAAAAGCAATGATTGATTTCTTATTCTATGAATGAGATTTTTTCAATCGCATCTTTCAGCCTTTTCTTCGTTGTGCTATCTGATGACTTGATAAATTAATTTCAATATTTATATTTATTCTATTATAATTGTGATTGTTTAGATAAAATAAGAAGTTGTAAGTGAGATGACAGCAATGAGAAAACAAGCTTTTTCATATCTTGCAAGAGTTGGCTTTCAAAAGATAGTGGGCTTTTTACTATATCTGATTGGTGCGGGATTTACACTGACATATGCAGGTGTAGTCTATTTTGTTTATCTTTTCTTGGCAACTATTACAATTAGCTGGATTCTGTTCAAAGCTAATAAGGAAACATTGGCAGAACGCGGGAAAACGGATACAGATTCTCCGATATGGGATAAGATACTTCTATTCGCATTTTGGATATTAAATTACTTTGCAGTATATTTATTAGCTGGTATAGCGGAAAACGGTGAACACTTAAATTTTGCATATTATTTGGGAATTGTTTTAACTTTGTTTGCAGCATGGTTCTCAACAAAAGCGACTTTGGAAAACACATTCTTAGAATCTACAGCGAGGATTCAAAGCGACAGAAATCAAAAAGTTTGCACAACAGGACCATATAGAATCGTACGACACCCCGCATATAGTGGACTAATCGTAAACTCCATTGGATTATCCTTGATTTTTCCCTATGTTAGCGTCTGGATATGTATGGCTATAACTGATGTAATTATTGTAATGCGAACAGTGTTAGAGGATAGCATGCTTATAGCTGGATTAGATGGGTATTCTGAATATACAACGCAGACGAAGTATCGACTGATTCCATTTATTTGGTAATATACTTGAAAATTCCGATTTGCACTGCTACCAGAATATCACAATCACCCTCATATTATCCATTTTTCCTGCCTATCTGCTAAGCTTGCCCCTTATTCTCCGAAGGGCATTATCCACGGATTTTTCCGTTTTGGAAAGAGATGCGGCTATGTCTGCGTAGGAAACCCCCTCCAGATATAAATGAAGCACCTTCTTTTCAAAGCTGCTAAGCTCGTTTTCAATTTTTTTATTCAACGCACTTTTCTGCTCCCTTGCAAGCACAAGAATTTCAGGATTTGCCGCCTCCTTTGTGTCTGCAATGTCCTCTCCAAGCTGTGTTCCGCTTTCATCCTGCTCAGTATAAATGGATATATAAGTATTTAGTGGCTTGTGCTTTTGTCTGTTTGATGCTGTTATTGCGGATTTTATCTGTCTTCTCACACATAAGGTTGCAAAGGTTGAAAAGCTTGCGCCCTTGTCAGGCTCAAAATCCTTAATCGCCTTAAAAAGCCCAATCATTCCCTCCTGTGTCAAATCCTCAGCCTCGGCGCCGATTATATACACTGTCCTGATTTCCTTTTTGACAAGACCGCCATATTTTTTCAAAAGATATTCCATCGCCCCGTCATCGCCTGAGGAAATTCTCTTTATTATTTCATTGTCATCCAAATCAATATAATCCATTTTCACCTCATAAAAGCCGGAAGTCAAAGACCCCGCCGCAAGCAGTCACTTGGCTCATTGCTCGCGGAAATAAAAAACGCTGCCACTAACCCTTTGACATTCTCTGCCGTACAATCTCATATGCAAGCACGCCTGCCGCAACCGATGCGTTGAGAGAATCAATATCCCCCTTCATGGGAATGGAAACAACATAGTCGCATTTTTCCTTTACAAGCCTGCTGACGCCGCTTCCCTCGTTGCCTATAACGATTCCCAAGGCTCCCGTCAGGTTACAGCCATACATAAGCTCACCCTCCATATCGGCGCAGGCAAACCACATGCCCCTGCCCTTCAGCTCCTCTATTGTCTTTGCGATGTTTGTAACCTTAACTACAGGCGTATAGTTTATCGCTCCCGCCGACGCCTTAACGACGGTAGCTGTAAGTCCTGCTGCCCTTCTCTTTGGAATAATGACGCCGTGTGCCCCGCAGAGATTTGCCGTTCTGATAATTGCGCCCAAATTGTGAGGGTCCTCTATCTCATCCAGAATAAATACAAAGGGCGGCTCATTTTTCTCCTCTGCCCTTTTAAAAATATCCTCCATTTCCGAATACTCGTACGCCGCACATATGGCAATAACGCCCTGATGCTTTTTTGTTTTTGACATTAAATCAAGCTTTTCCTTTGACACAAAGCTTACGATAACATCATGCTTTTTTGCATCACGAAGTATTGTGTTTGTAGTTCCGTCCCTCAATCCATCCTGCATGTAGAGCTTGTCGATTGTCCTTCCGCTTCTCATCGCTTCAAGAACTGCGTTTCTTCCCTCTATATAATGTTGGGCGTTTTCTTCCTCTATATTCGATATGTTCTTATTTGATATGCTTTTATCCGATATATTTTTATCCGCCATATGTTTATCTGAAAAATCTTCTTTCATTTTTTATTTCCTTCCGTATATTCCCTTATCATCCTGTCAACAAAATATTTCAGTCTTTCGTCATCACCCTTCAAATATAAATATCCAAACAGGGCCTCAAGTCCTGTTGCTTTTTTATACTCCGAAAGGCTGGCGTTTTTTGCCCTTGAATGGGTATTGGTATTTCTGCCGCGCATGTATATGTCATGCTCCTCCTCATGCAGCTCTCCGATTATTTCGTCGGCAAATTTTGCCTGATTGACAGCCTTTACTATATTTGTAACATCCCTGTGATACTTGTAGGTCTGTTTATTTGAGTTTAATACAAAATGCTTTTTAACAAGCAGATCAAGAATACTGTCCCCGATATACGCTAAGGCAAGAGGTGAATATTGATATGGATTTACGCTCTTTTCCATCTTACTCCCTCTCTCGTATCCTCAAGAATAATTCCCTTTTCCGTAAGCAGGCTTCTTATCTCGTCCGCCCGGGCAAAATTCTTTGCCTTTCTTGCCTCCTGTCTCTCCTGGATAAGTCCTTCAATTTCCTCATCCAGAAGCACAGCCTTCTCCTTTACATTTATACCCAGAATGTCGCAGAGCTGCTTTAACGTATCGTACGCCTTATCCGCATAAGCCTTTGTGGAAACGCCCTTTTCCACCGTTGTGTTTACGTGCTTTACAAGCTCAAATATGACGGAAATGGCATCAGCGGTATTTAAATCGTCCTCCATTGCCGCCTCATATTTTGAGACAAATTCGTCTATAACAGCCACATTTTCCTTTTCGGTACTTGTCATATCTCCCGAAACGCCTAAGGAAACAGCCTCCTCAACTCTTGCCGCCGCGGTTTTTATTCTTTCCAGTCCGTTTTTTGAAGCCTCCACAAGCTCCTGTGAGAAATTAAGGGGACTTCTGTAATGGGCGGACAGCATGAAAAACCTTATAACCTGAAGGTCATACTTTTCCCCTATTTCCCTTACCGTAAAGAAATTTCCAAGCGACTTTGACATTTTCTCATTATTAATCCGAAGGAAACCGTTATGCATCCAATATCTTGCAAACTCTGTTCCGTTTGCCGCCTCGCTCTGGGCAATTTCATTTTCATGGTGCGGAAATATAAGGTCCTCGCCCCCTGCATGAATATCGATTATATCCCCGATATACTTTTTAGACATAACGGAACATTCCAAATGCCAGCCCGGTCTTCCCTCTCCCCACGGAGACTGCCAGAAAGGCTCGCCCTCCTTCTTTGGCTTCCAGAGAACAAAGTCAAGGGCGTCCTCCTTCTCATTCTCTCCCGATACGAGAAGCTCCCTGTTTCCTGCGCGCAAATCGTCAAGGTTTTTCTTGGAAAGCTTGCCGTAATCAGAAAACCTTCTCGTCCTGAAATACACCGTTCCATTTACTTCATAGGCATATCCCTTTTCTATAAGCGTTTCCACCATGGCAATCATATCGTCAATCTCCTCTGTCGCCTTAGGGTGTGTTGTCGCCTCGCGCACATTCAGGGCTGCCATATCCTTCCTGCACTCCTCAATAAATCTCTCGGAAACAACATTTGCATCCACGCCCTCCTCGATTGCCTTCTTTATTATCTTGTCATCCACATCCGTAAAGTTTGAAACATAGTTTACCTCATAGCCCTTATACTCAAAATATCTTCTGAGGGTATCGAAAACAATCATAGGTCTGGCATTGCCTATGTGAATATAGTCATAAACGGTGGGACCGCACACATATATGCCTACCTTCCCCTCGTTTATAGGCTTGAAATCATCCTTTTTTCTTGTCAATGTATTAAAAATTTTCATTAAATTCTATCCTCCCTTGAACGTCAGCCGTCCTATTACCCTCAAAAATAATGTATATTTTTTTATTTGTCAACTAAATCATGGAAAGCTGTATACGTTTCTTATCCAGATCAACGCCCAGCACAGTCACGTCAACAACGTCTCCCACAGATACAACCTCAAGTGGGTGCTTTATAAACTTATTTGACATTTTTGAAATATGGACAAGCCCGTCCTGATGCACGCCAATATCAATAAATGCACCGAAGTCTATAACATTTCTAACTGTTCCCTTAAGCTGCATGCCCTCCTTAAGGTCCTTCATCTCAAGCACATCGCTTCTTAAGATAGGCTTATCAAGCTCCTCTCTCGGGTCACGTCCCGGTTTTTCAAGCTCGCTGACGATGTCCTTTAAGGTCGGCTCGCCTATTCCAAGCTCCTCGGCTATCCTTGCGCTGTCATCTATCATTTTTCCCACATTTTTTCTGCCGCCGCATTTAATGTCCTCGTCCGTAAGACCTATTTTTGACATAAGCGCCTTTGCCGCCTCATAGCTTTCCGGATGCACGCTTGTATTGTCAAGTATTTCATCACCGCCGTGTATGCGCAAAAATCCTGCGCACTGCTCATATGCCTTTGGACCGAGCTTCGGAACCTTGAGAAGCTCCTTCCTGCTCTTAAAGCTACCGTTTTCCTCCCTGTAGGCTACTATATTTTTGGCAAGGGTTTTATTGATGCCGGAAATGTATTCAAGCAATGACGCCGAGGCAGTATTCAAGTCAACCCCCACGCTGTTTACACAGTCCTCCACTACCGCTGAAAGGGCATTGCCTAAGTTTTTCTGGTTCATGTCATGCTGATACTGTCCTACACCTATGGATTTCGGGTCAATCTTCACAAGCTCCGCAAGCGGGTCCTGCAATCTTCTTGCAATGGAAGCGGCGCTTCTTTGTCCCACGTCAAATTTAGGAAATTCCTCCGTTGCAAGCTTACTTGCGGAATATACGGAGGCTCCCGCCTCATTTACTATGGCGTACTTAACATCCGCCTTTATCTCCTTCAGAAGCTCCACAATAACCATCTCCGATTCACGGCTTGCGGTTCCGTTTCCAAGGGATATCAGGTTAATATTGTATTTATCGATAAGTTTTTTTAAAACCTGCTTTGCCTCAGCAACCTTATTCTGGGGAGCCGTAGGATAAATAACGACAGTGTCAAGCACCTTTCCCGTAGGGTCAACAACCGCAAGCTTACAGCCTGTCCGGAAAGCAGGGTCCCAGCCGAGAACGGTCTGCCCCGCTACAGGCGGCTGCATAAGAAGCTGATGAAGATTTTTACCGAAAACGGATATTGCACCCTCCTCTGCATTTTGCGTAAGCTCATTTCTTATCTCGCGCTCAACGGAAGGCGCTATAAGCCTTTCGTAGCTGTCAAGGATTGCCTCCGATATATATTTTGCGCTGTCATGGTCGGGTTTACTTATTATTCTTTTATTTAAATATCTTATTATATCCTCGTCAGGCGCCTCAATCTTTACCGTGAGAACCTTTTCCGCCTCGCCTCTGTTTATGGCAAGTATGCGATAGCCCACAGCCTTTTTTACCTCCTCGGAAAAATCATAGTACATTTCGTACACGGACTTTGCCTCCTTGTCCTTTGCCTGTGAAATAAGCTTGCCCTTGTTTCTTGTAAGCTCCCTGATTCTCGTCCTGTACTCTGCGTCATCTGCATAGCCTTCCGCAAGAATATCCTTTGCACCTTCAATTGCCTCCTCCGCAGAAGCAACCTCCTTTTCCTCCGATATATAGGCCTGCGCTTCCTCAAGTATTGTCTTTTTCGTCATTTGAAGCGCAATAATATTTGCAAGTCCCTCAAGTCCTTTTTCCTTTGCAACCGTAGCCTTTGTCCTTCTCTTAGGTCTGTAAGGTCTGTATAAATCCTCAACCGCAACAAGGGTCATTGCCTCCTCAAGCTGTTTTTTCAGCTCATCCGTAAGCTTGCCCTGCTCCTCTATGGTTGCCATGACCTGTGTTTTCTTTTCATCAAGATTTCTAAGATATGTAAGCCGCTCGTCAAGATTCCTTAGCTGCTCATCATTTAAGGAGCCTGTGGCCTCCTTCCGGTATCTTGATATAAATGGAATAGTGTTTCCCTCGTCAATAAGGGCGATTGTTTTTTCTACCTGCCATTCCTTTACGTTTAATTCCTCTGCGATTATCTTAACTATGTTCATTTCTCTCTCCTTAATTACAGTATATCCATGCCCGTATCTTCCTCTTTGTCAAAGTTTGACGCATAATTCGGGTCCTGCCTCATCATAACAAGCTTTTTAAAGGCGTGAAGCACAAGCCTGTCTTTGTTGCACTCCCCTGAATTTTTCCCTAAATCATTGTACAGGTTATATTTGCACATCTGATTGAAATAAATGTCCAGCAGCGTATACTCGCCGCATCTTGCCTCGCCCTTTATGCTGTGATTTGCAACAAAATAATTAAATTCGTCGATAAGCTGGTCGTCAAAAACCATGTATTTCCATAAATCCTCTGCAAATTCCTCCGTCTCCCCAACCATAAGGGAAAGTGCCTTGAGATTTTCATAGGTTTTTATCTTACCTGCGCTATAAATAATCATCACATATCACGCTCCAAACATTATCTGCAATATACAGTCTGCGCCTCGTCCACAGCCTTCTTATATAATTCCTCTATCTTACCCTCAAGCTTTTTCTCAGACAAAGCAATCTGCTCCTCCTTCGGTCTGGTAACAGGGTGCTTTGCAACAAAGGTCGTACAGCAGTCCTCGTATGGCAGAATGGAAGTTTCATAAGTTCCTATCTTCTCTGATATATCAATAATCTCCTGCTTGTCAAGTCCGATACACGGTCTGAACACAGGAAGCCTGTCAGCAGCCTGATTTATGACGTACAGGCTCTGTGTCGTCTGGCTGGAAACCTGCCCGATGCTCTCTCCGGTTATGATGCACTGACATTCCTCCTTCAGGGCAATTTCCTGCGCCATCTTGTACATAACTCTTTTCATTATAATTGTAAGCTCATCATGGGGACAGTTGTCATAGATGCAAAGCTGCACATCCGTAAAATTTACAATATGAAGCTTTATGGGCCCCGCATACCGTGACACAAGCTTACCTAAATCCACAACCTTCTGCTTTGCCCGCTCGCTTGTGTATGGCGGTGCATGGAAATATACCGCCTCAAGCTCAACTCCGCGCTTGGCTATCATATATGCCGCAACGGGACTGTCAATTCCTCCCGACAAAAGAACCATTCCCTTTCCGTTTGTCCCCACGGGAAGTCCCCCCGGTCCCGGAATAATCCTTGAATATATATATGCAGCGTTTCTGACTTCAATGTTAAGCATAATGTCAGGATTGTGCACGTCAACCCTCATATCCGGAAATGCGTCGAGTATAGCAGCGCCTGTATCACAGTTTATTTCCATGGAGGACTTTGGATAGGTCTTGTCATTTCTTCTTGCATGAACCTTAAAGGTCTTTGCGCTTTGTCCGTATTCCTCCTGTATATAGGCAACCGCCTCCCTTGCAAGATTATCAAAGTCCGTATTTTCCACAACCCTTACAGGACATATGCCTACAATTCCAAACACGCAGCCAAGCGCCCCCATAACATCGTCATAGTCGTAATCCGAAAACGCCTCCACGTAGATCCGCCCGTATTCACGCCTTACCTCAAATTTTCCGTGAGGCTTAAGAAGCGCCCTCATACGCCTGCACATTATATCCTCAAAAACATATCTGTTTTTTCCTTTTGTTCCAATCTCCGCATATTTAATAAGAAACATTTTATAATTCATACTATTTCCTCACATATCTTCTCAGTGTTCCAAGCAATTCTTCGAATACCTTAACCGCATAGTCAATCTCCTCCATGGTGTTAAACTCGGAAAAGCTGAACCGGAGCGTGGATTCAAGGTATTCCTTTGGAAGCTCCATGGCAGACAGCACATTGCTCACATGGGGCTTATTTGATGAGCACGCCGAGCCGGCGGACACGTATATACCCCTTTCCTCAAGAGCATGAAGAAAAACCTCCGCCCTTATGCCCACAATGCTAATGCTTGCAATATGAGGTGCCTCCCCGCTGTTTGAAAAAACATTTTCAAGCTTCGTAACCTTATCAATAAAGCGTTCCTTAAGCGCCCTCACATGTCTTATCTTCTCGTCAAAATTTTTATATGACAGTTTTGCCGCAAGTCCAAGCCCTGCAATGGCAGGAACATTTTCCGTTCCCGAGCGCATGCCCTTTTGCTGCCCTCCGCCGTATATAATCGGTCTTATAAGTACCCCGTCCCTTATATATAACAAGCCTGACCCTTTCGGTCCGTGAATTTTATGTCCGCTTATGGAAAGTAAATCCACCCCAAGCTGCTTTGGAGAAAATTCATATTTGCCAAAAGCCTGCACACCGTCCACATGAAACAGTATATCCTTATTATACTCCTTTATAAGCTTCGAAATATCAGCAATCGGCTGGACAGCTCCGGTTTCATTATTTACATACATAACCGACACAAGTATGGTATCCTCCCGAAGCAGGTTCTTAAGCTCACCCATGTCAACCCTTCCCGCTTTATCAACCCCCACATAGCTTATATCAAAGCCCTCTTTCCCCAGAAATTCCACAGTGGAAAGAACGGACGCATGCTCAACCCTTGTTGTTATGATATGCTTTCCTGCGCGTCTTTTCGCCATTGCCGCCCCAATGAGAGCCATATTGTTGCTTTCCGTTCCTCCCGATGTGAACACAATTTCCTTTTCCTGACATTTAAGCAGCTTCGCAAGCGCCGCCCTTGCCTCTTTTATGTAATTTTCCGCCGCAATGCCCTTCATGTGAAGCGAGGAAGGATTGCCGTAATCCTCCTCCATAAGCTTAACCATAAGCTCCTTAACCTCGCCATAAACAGACGTTGTCGCCGCATTGTCAAAATATATTTCCATTGTTTTTTCTCCTTGGAACATCAGCCATTCCATTTTTCATAGAAAGCCTGACACAACCTTCTAACTATCTATCTCAAACATAATAATCGAAAGCGCCGCAAGCCCTGCCGTTTCGGTCCGGAGTATCCTGCCCCCAAGGGAGATGCATTTTGCTCCCATTGAGACGGCAGCCTCTGCCTCCTCCTTTGCAAAGCCGCCCTCCGGTCCTATAAATATGCCAAGCGTTTTCCTGCCCTTAATATCCTTAATAACGCTCCTTGCGTATTCCATACCCTCAGCATTTTCATAGGGTATGATATTCATATCGAGACCTTCTGCATAGGAAAGCGCCTCCGGAAAGGACATGAACGGCATAACTTTTGGAATGACGCCCCTCCCTGACTGCTTTGCCGCCGAAGCCGCAATTGCATTATACCGTTCCAGCTTTTTTTCCGCTTTGTTTTTTTCAATTTTAACAACGGTGCGCTTCGTGATTACAGGTATAATTTCATACACGCCAAGCTCCACAGCCTTTTGTATGATAAGCTCAAGCTTATCGGACTTTGGCATTCCCTGAAATAAAATGATTTTTGTTTCAAGCTCCGCCGCATTTCTTGTGACATCACATATAACCGCAGTTACCCTGTCCTTTTCGATGCTTTCGATGCTGCATGTATAATCATTTCCTGTGCCGTCGCCAACAATTATTTCATCACCGTCTTTCAGCCGCAAAACATTTTTTATATGATTTACGTCACTGCCTGTTATATCAATCGTATTTCCGTTACCACTAAAATTTTCCACATAAAACCTGTGCATTATGTATCTCCCAAAACAAAATTTTACCCATTATGCTCATTAGAAATCAGCCTACAATACCATTTATGTTACTGCATATTTTTCGAAATACTTCCTTCATTGTCTCCAATTCTTTTTCCGTGACGCCATCAAACACAGTTTTCTCAAGTTCATCCTTAATTGCGCTGATTTCCTCAATTATAGATTTTGTGCTTTCCGACACCTGAAGATTCTGCATCCTCATATCATTTTCATCCTGAGAAACAGTAATGTACCCTCTCTCCTTCAGCCTTTTTATGGATTGGGATATATGACCCTTTGTAAACATTTCCATGGAGGCTATATCCTTTGCCGTCCTCATATCCTTATATGTAGCAAGACAGATTATAATATCCATGTCTATCTTTCTTAAATCATACTTTTTCATCACATTTTCAAGCTTGCGCTCATTTAACTTTCTGAATTTATTTAAGTTAATCATCATAAGTGATTCTATTTCCTGCATATTTATCCCGCCCTTTAAAATTGTTTAAATTTAAACCGTGAATATTCTATACTTAAAAAATTGAGAAGTCAAGCATTAAGCTTACTGAATTAAGCCCAATGAATATTTCCATCTCAAAATTCTTTTTACGGACTGGTTTATACGTTCCTCTGTTATCTCGCCGTTTTTTACGGCAGAAAGCACAGCGTTATACTGAAGCTGGTAATTTGTTGAAAGCAGCATATCGTTTCCTGCAAGAATAGCGACAACCGCAGATTCCTCCTCGCCCACAAACTTTGAAACGCCGCCCATCATAAGGTCATCCGTTATAATAACACCGTCAAACCCAAATTCATTTCTGAGCAGGTCATGTATATACGGTGATATGGACGCAGGATTTTCCGCATCCATGCACTCAATAATATTGTGGCTTACTAAAATACATTCCGCGCCGGAATCCAAACCGGAAATAAACGGAAGAAAATCCTCATTTACAAAGGTTTCATAAGGTCTGTTATCATATACAACGCTCTTGTGGGTATCGGCATTATTTCCATATCCCGGAAAATGCTTTAAAACGCTTCCCATTCCGCAATCATTCATAACCTCAACCACTATGCTTACATACTCTGCCGTCTCCTCCGGGGAAACGCCAAAGCTTCTAAGGTACATAAATTCACCCCTGTTTAAGGAAATATCACAGACAGGCGCAAAATTAACATTTATTCCGTAGGATAAAAGCAGCTCTGACTTTTCCCTTGTATCCTCACGTACGGCATCATAGCCACCGGAATTATATAAATCCCTCGGTGACAAAAAAGCATGGTCGGAAAGCGCCGAATACTTGCTGAGACGTATTACGGAGCCACCCTCCTCGTCAACGCCGATCAGGAGCGGTATCTTTGATTTTTCCTGAAAAGCGGCAAGCTCCGCTCTCAGACTGTCAGGACTTTCACCGTTAAAATCACTGGCAAATAAAATAATTCCGCCCACGGGATATTGTTCAAGAATGCTCTCATTAAACCGATTGTCATTTTTTATAAAGAAAAGCTGCCCTACCTTTTCCTCTATTGTCATGGACTGCATCATATTATCAATTTTTCTATCGTACAATCCGATAATAAGCGCGTTTGTACTTATAAATGAGCTCTTGATATCGTGTTCATCCAAACTGTCTGTTCCCGTGGCAGCACCTATGACGGGTTCCGCAATGTCCGAAGGGACAGGCGGCTCTTTTTCCTCAAGCTCTACAATAGACTCAAAAAAACCTGCTATGACGCCGACAACAAGCATAATTAAGCATATTATGATTTTTTTGCCCTTACTTATCATAGCAGGCCTCCCGAAAACATGTTTTAATTGTTAGGAATAGTAATCAACTCCTGATTCAAATATCTGCTGGTCCTTCTCACCGGATATATTGATGGATACAGCTTCACCCTTTCTTTCAGAATGCGCCATTTTACCGTATACCCTTCCGTCAGGACTTGTGATTCCCTCTATGGCATAGTATGAACCATTTATGTTATAATACTCATCCATTGTTGGATTTCCGTCAGCATCTACATACTGCGTGGCAACCTGTCCATTTTCAAACAGCTTTTTTATCCACGCATCATCCGCAACGAAGCGTCCCTCGCCATGAGAGATAGGCACTGAGTAAACGCCGCCAAGCTTCGCCTTTGAAAGCCACGGGCTTTTATTTGACACAACCTTTGTGTAAACCATTTTGGACTGATGGCGTCCGATGCTGTTCATGGCAAGGGTAGGCGAATTTTCAGCCTGCGGCATTATCTTACCATAAGGCACAAGTCCAAGCTTAATAAGCGCCTGAAAACCGTTACATATTCCAAGTGCAAGTCCGTCCCTTTCATTTAAAAGCTTCATAACCTCATCTGAAATTTTTGCATTTCTGAACGCCGCCGCAATAAATTTAGCTGAGCCCTCCGGCTCGTCGCCTGCGGAAAAGCCTCCCGGAAACATAATAATCTGACTGTCCGCTATTGCTTTCGTAAAGGCGTCTACCGAATCCCTGATATCCTGCGCATTCTGATTTTTAAATACAATTGTGCAAACCTCCGCCCCTGCATTTTCAAATGCCTTTTGGGAATCATACTCACAGTTTGTACCCGGAAATACAGGTATAAATACCCTTGGCTTTGCAATTTTATTTTTGGCAACAAGAATACTTCCTGCGTCAAAAATACCTGTTTTAACAATTCCGTTTTCTATTTTAAGATTTTCGTCAATTGCACCATTCTGGCAAACACCTGATTCAGTAGGGAATACCTTTTCTAAGGTGCGTGTCCATGCGGCTAACGCCTCATCGCCTGATATGACAGTATCTCCGTAAACAAATGCATCATCAGCCGTTACCTCTCCTACCTTCTTAACATCAAGCCCAAGAGCTCCAATGTCGGAAGCCCTTACCTCAAGTATGATAGAACCGTAGGATTTTTCATAGAGCTCATCCGCCGAAACTGCCTCATCTATTCTTACTCCAAGCCTGTTTCCAAATGCCATTTTGCTTACTGCCTCTATTATTCCGCCAAAGCCTGTTGCATATGCGGATTTTACAAATCCGGATTTTACTGCCGTATAAAGCCTGCCGTATTTGTCAAGGGCATCCTCGTAATCAGGCATATCATACTCGTCCTTCTTAATATCAAGCCTGACAAGAACATTTCCTGCCTGCTTCAGCTCTGTTGTGACAACATTTTTATGGCTGTCCACGTCCACTGCAAATGACACGAGCGTTGGCGGCACGTCTATGTCATTAAAGGTGCCTGACATGGAATCCTTGCCACCGATGGAAGGAAGTCCAAGCCCAAGCTGGGCTGAATATGCTCCCAACAGCGCTGAAAGAGGCTGTCCCCATCTGTAAGGGTCCTCCCCAAGACGCTTAAAATATTCCTGAAACGTAAGTCTTATTTTACTGACGTCACCGCCTGATGCAGCTATCTTTGCCACGGAGGTGAGAACTGCATACACTGCGCCATGATATGGGCTCCATGTGGAAAGATACGGGTCAAAGCCATAGCTCATCATTGTTACCGTATCGGTCTTTCCCTTAAGCACAGGAAGCTTTGCAACCATTGTCTGTGTAGGTGAAAGCTGATATTTACCGCCGTAAGGCATTGTAACCGTTCCTGCTCCTATGGAGGAATCAAACATCTCCACAAGTCCCTTTTGTGAGCAGACATTTAAATCCGCTAACGTATCAAGCCAAAGCTTCTTTATGTCGGAGGTGTCCTTTTTCTCCTCAAAATATTTATGTTTATCATCCGGAATATGAACCTTTACGTCCGTCTCCTGATGGGCTCCGTTTGTGTTGAGAAATGCCCTTGAGAGATTTACGATTTCCTTTCCTCTCCAACAGAGCACAAGTCTCGGCTCCTCAGTCACAACCGCAACCTCAACAGCCTCAAGATTTTCCTCATTTGCATATTTCATCATTGCGGCAACGTCAGCAGGGTCTACCACGATTGCCATACGCTCCTGGGATTCGGATATTGCAAGCTCCGTTCCGTCAAGACCTGCGTACTTTTTCGGTACCTTATCAAGGTCAACCCGAAGGCCGTCAGCAAGCTCTCCGATTGCAACAGACACGCCGCCTGCTCCGAAATCATTACATTTCTTTATGAGTGAGGCAACCTCCTCACGTCTGAACAATCTCTGGATTTTACGCTCCGTAGGAGCATTTCCCTTCTGAACCTCCGCTCCGCATGTGTCGATGGAGCTTTCCGTATGCGCCTTTGAGGAGCCTGTTGCGCCTCCGCATCCGTCACGTCCCGTACGGCCTCCCAGAAGAATAATTATATCTCCCGGATCGGAATTAAGCCTCTTTACGCACCTTCTCGGCGCTGCTCCCATAACTGCGCCTATCTCCATTCTCTTTGCCACATAGTCAGGGTGATAAACCTCATTTACATGCCCCGTTGCAAGACCAATCTGATTTCCGTAGGAGGAATATCCCTGAGCAGCAACCGTAACTATTTTTCTCTGAGGAAGCTTGCCCTTGATGGTATCCTTAAGGGATACCGTAGGGTCTGCTGCGCCGGTAACACGCATAGCTTGATAAACGTATGCACGTCCCGAAAGCGGGTCCCTTATGGCGCCGCCCAGACATGTGGCAGCCCCTCCGAAGGGCTCTATTTCCGTAGGGTGATTATGTGTTTCATTTTTAAAGCTTACAAGCCATTCCTCCGTTTTGCCGTCAATTTCAACAGGAACGACGATTGAGCATGCATTTATTTCATCCGATACCTCCATGTCGGGAAGCTTGCCTGCGGCGCGAAGCTCCTTCATGGCCATAAGCGCAATGTCCATCAGACATACAAATTTATCGTCACGACCCTTGTACATTTCGGAGGATGCCCTGACATACCTGTCATAGGTACTGCTTAGAAGCTCCTTGTAATAGCCCTCGTCAAAGCTTACGTTTTTAAGCTCCGTTGAAAATGTGGTGTGACGGCAATGGTCAGACCAATATGTGTCAAGCACCCTTATCTCCGTCATGGAAGGGTCTCTTTTTTCCTCATTATTAAAATATTTCTGTATATGGAGAAAATCCTTAAAGGTCATGGCAAGCCCAAGAGAATCGTAAAGCTCCTTAAGCTTATCCTCCTCCATGTCCTTAAAGCCGTCAAATATAATAACATCCGCCGGCTCCTCAAATTCCGTAACAAGAGTATCGGGCTTTTCATCGCCTGTGATTCTCGAATCAACAGGATTTACAACGTACTCCTTTATTGCATTCAGCTGTTCCTCCGAAAGCCCGTTGCTATCAACAATTATTATATATGTGGTTGCCGACCTGATAATCGGCTCCGACTCCTCATCCAGAAGCTTTATACACTGCTCAGCAGAATCCGCCCTCTGGTCAAACTGTCCCGGAAGATATTCCTGAGAAAAAGTATAAAAGCCCTGTGTCACAGGAAAACACTCCTCATATATATCATCAAGGGGCGGCTCTGAAAAAACGGTAACCTTTGCTTTTTCATATGTTTCGTCCGATACGCCCTCCATGTCGTACCTCACAAGAATCCTTACGCCGTCAACCTTTATACCGAGATAATCCTTTATCTCCTGCTTCAGCTCACCTGCTTTTACGGCATAATCCGCCTTCTTTTCAACATAAATTCTTCTAACCTTGCTCATGGTTATCCTCCTTATTTAAACATCCTTGCACAAATTAACTTGCGGCTATTGATGCATTCTTCTTATTATTTTATATATAACAACATTCTGGAACACCATCGGCGCATCCTGAACAAAAAATGTGATTCCGTCCGTAGGCGCTATAATCTCAGCTTTTACCGTTCCATCCACAGGATTTACAATTTCAGCAAGAAGCTGTCCCCGCTTAACCTCCTGATTGATTCCCACAAGCTTCCTGAAAAAGCCTGCCTCATCAGCCTTTACCGATACAAGCTCGCTTTCCTTAAGTGTTGTGGAAATAAATCCGCCATGACAGTCGTATTTTATAATTCCCATCCTTGTGAGAAACCTTAAAACTGCAGAAACTGCCATATGCGCGCTCTCGTCGTCTATTGTATCTGTCGTTGATGAATAAACCGAAAATGCCTGCGCGCCCTTTTTCTGCCAGTTATAGTTTAAAGTCACTGTATCAAACGCCCTGTTCATTCCCGTAATAACATACGGCATTCCAAACAGATTTGCAAGGCTTGTACTCTCATTGCCCGTTACCATCATCCTTACATGGGGTATGGACCTGCCCTCAAGGTAAAAGCTTGCAAACTGTATGCCATAAGAATAATTTTTAACTCTGTTTAAAAGGGCTGCCGCAATCCTGCTTGTGGCAGGTCCCTTTGGATTTCCGGGAAACGACCTGTTTATATCCGAATCATCCGATATCCATTTTGTTTTCTTTGCATTCATGGAGCCATAATTTAATGTAGGAATCAGAAGTATCTCCTTTCCCGATGCAATATCTCCCTGTGTTTCAAGCTCACCGAGCTTTTTTGCAAGCAGAGAACATATATAAAGCTGCTGGTACTCATTTCCCCTCATTGCGCCCACGATACATGCCGCCTTTTCTCCCTTGCCATATGAATATCCATGTATGATATACTCCCCACGAAAAGCTGTGTTCATGGAGAAAATAACTTCCTTATTCATCCGCTTCACCACCTAATATACGGGCAATTAAAGAGCCCTCCTCAATAACCGGATAATCACGCAGGGAGCATATGATTCCATCATTTTCTGCCGTTATAATTTCCTCCACTGAGCCTGTAATTACATTTACGATTGTACCGATTGTATCACCCTTGCCAACCCTGTCAAATATCGAAACCTCAGGAATGAAAATACCGCTGCTCTCCGCATTTATATAGCTTATATCCTTATCATAAACAATCCTGGAAGGATTTATTTCAGGCACCCTGCCACTCCATATACCCATGTCCTTCATAACTGCAAACAATCCATCCACTATTTTATTGCAATATTTCTGATCAATCCGGTATGCAACACCCGATTCCACAACCATGGCCTTTACACCCACATTGTTAAGCGCATATGCCAGACTTCCGTTTAAAACGGATGTACTGGGATGTACCCATACCATATCAAGTCCGATTTTTCCGGCGTAATCAAGAAGCTCGTCCGCACCATTTGAGTTTATTCTTACCTGTGGTATTTCATGAATGTAAAGATTACTGGAATGTACATCAACACAAAGATCAGCGCCCTTTATATCATCAAATACACAGGATGCGGTATATTCTCCCAGGGCGCCTGACTTAGAACCGGGAAAAATCACATTCATATCCATTCCCGAACCCGGAATTTCCCTTGTTCTGGAATCAAGTCCCATAGGATTGAGGCTTGGATATACATCTACAATTCCCGTAAGCTTATCAAAGTCGGATTTTATTCTTTTTATAATCTGATAGCATATGTACTGTCCCTGCAATTCGTCACCATACATACCTGACACGATACATATTCTCTTTTCATCTCCGTGAAGGAAATCCGGCGCAAGCCGGTTCTTTTTTATCTTTATTTCCTCCTCCACCATAAGGTCTACGGAAACAACTGTCTCTATCATATCTAACTCCTATGAAAGGGCTGTGGCACAAGTCCTGCTGCCACAGCCCCATTTGATTTTTTATTATAAGTCTAAAACTTTAATGATTGTGCTCTTTATCTGCTCTACATCAAAAGGCTTTGGAATAAAGTCTGCCGCTCCGCTCTGTACAGCCTCAATCAGGTTGTGTTTTTGTCCGGCAGCAGTAACCATAATAACCTTTGCATCAGGGAATTCAGCTTTTATCTTCTTTAATGACTGTATTCCGTCCATAACCGGCATTGTAATATCCATTGTAACTAAATCAGGCTTATACTGAACGTACATGTCATAACCTTCCTGTCCGTTTGACGCCTCACCTATTATCTCGTAACCTTCCCCTTCAAGTACACCGCGCAATATTCTTCTTGATGTTCTTGAATCATCAACAATTAATATATTTGCCATATCACTTCATCCTTTCACAACCTTAGTCTATTTTCCATTTGGCTTCCATACACATTATTATATCAGCGCGCTCTCCATTTATAAAGCATGGCATAACAAACATCTGCCCCTCTGAGCTGATTGTCGTCACATCCGTATACATGGAAGGAGGAAGCATATCTATCGTTGTATCCTCCTCGCTGACCTTTGATGCATAAAGCCCATTACATACATTTATAAATTCACATACGGCATCAAGACAATCCTCATCAATGCTGTCAAATTTTTCCTTTGCGTATGCCTCTCCGATTTGCTTATTGCCTGTTCCGCCCACTCCGATAAACAAATCATAATCGCCCTGAAAGCTCTGACTTGCTATAAACTTTGAAGTGTATGTAGTTACTTTTTCAAGCTTCTCAAACCGAATCTTATTATCTACAAATCTTACAATATTTCTTGCCATCAGCGCAATATAGTCCTTGACAACTGCCGGTGCGGAAGCTCCCTTTGTAAACAAAGGAATAATTTTGTCAATATCTGAGCTTTTCAGTGCATCCAAATCAATAGCCGTAAGACGCCGGGTTTTTTTGTAATTATTCTGATACTTTTGTATCTCCTCAAGCGTAAACAGATTGCGTTCCACAAGCGCCTGTACAAAAAGTAAATATGAATCTCCCTGCTTTTTCAGAAGCTCCGTAACCTGTTCCTCAGTAAGATAGCCCTTTTCAATGGCAATATCACCGAAACGCGCGTCCTTCATAGCCTGAAGCTGGTTTACCTCATCTGCCTGCGCCTCCGACATATATCCTGCACTTACGGCAAGAAGTCCCATTTTAACCCTTGCGTGTCTGCTGGCTTCTATTATTTCACAATATTGCTCGTCAGACAGAACTCCTATATCCTGCAAGTATTTACCAAAATATACACCAAACATGTCAATCCTCCTTTTGTTCTGTAACTTATACTTTGAATTATACACAAAAGCCGCAGGAAAATCAACTTGATTATTTCGGCTTTCCCTATCTTTCCCTATCTAAAAATTTATTGATAAATAATAGATTATTTTATATAATATAATCATTATTTCACAAACGGAGTGGTATTATGTCTATAAAGAAAACCTTGAAGCTGTCACTTCTTCTTTTGGCAACACTGCCATTAATAGTCGTGACGGCAATTACATATTGCATATCATACTCTAAATACCTTGATATTGCCAGAATTTCCGCTGAGGATTTGGCAAAAAAATATGCTTCCGGCTTCAATGTACAGCTGAATATGCAGATTGCCATGATGGAAGGCCTTTCCAATTCCATAAATGTCCAGTATCTTACCCTCGAAAATTACAACGGCATTTCCTTAGGTAAGGACTCTGCCTATTATCAGAGTGTTTTAGATGAATTTAAGGCTAATTCTGACTATTCATACGGAACAATTGATATCTATTTATATGATATAAACGGATATTACATTGCCGGAACCGACGAGGGCATGACAGGCGACTGGGAGGAATATATGGACGTACCTGTCAGCAGCATTACAAAAACAAACGTAATGCAGGCTTCAAACATCAACAAAAACTCGGACAGCATAGAGATTATCACTCCCGTTATTGCAAAAAAGACAATTATAGGACTTTTGCGCGCAAATGTTTCCGCAGATTATTTCGGTTCCTTTATGCCTGAAAACGGAACCGTTTCCATTTTGACCGGAAAGGACAGTTTTTTATTCCCTGATTACTCATTCAGCAGGGATTCCAAAATATATGATGAAGTTTGTACACTTTGGGATACCCATGAAAACAGCGGCTATATTGCTGACAAACGCTCAAGTATAAACCACCTTTACGGTTATAGTGTATTACCTGATTTTGACTGGATTTACATTATAAAGATTGATAATTCCTCTTATAGCAGTGTTTTTTCAACAATGCCCGCAATTCTTCTGCTTACGCTTTTCGTATTATTTTTCATTACTTTTTGGATAAGCCGTTATCTTGTTCATAAGTATACGACTCCTTTGCTTGCCTTAAAGGATAACATGACTGAGGCTGCGGCAGGACATCTGGATGTAAAATGCGACATAGAATCAGACGACGAGTTTGGTGAGCTTTCCAAAAGCTTTAACACAATGATGAACATAATATCAAACAACTATAATCAGCTCAACGAATCACACAAGCTGCTGGAGGCAAATGAGGCGCTTTTAAAAAAGAACTATGCGCATATAGAGCAGCTTGCTTACCATGACGGACTTACGGGACTTTATAACAGAGTTGCCTTTATGAAATATGCCCACGACATTTTTTCAGAGGCAAGCAGACATTTCCACAAAAATGCCATATTCTTTATTGACCTTGATAATTTTAAAAATGTAAATGATACCCTTGGACATGACTATGGCGACATGCTTCTGAAGCAGGTTGCCGAGCAGCTTACCTCCTACATATCCGAAAAGGATATCCTTGCAAGGACGGGCGGTGATGAATTTCTTATACTGAAAAGCAACTATACAGCCAACGAGGAGCTTAAGGAATTTGCTGATGTTCTCATAAGCATCGTACAGCATCCCTTTGACCTTGACGGAGAGCCTGCACATGTATCCATGAGCGTAGGCATCGCCTGCTTCCCGAATGACGGACTTACCGTAAGTGAGCTTATCAAAAATGCCGACATTGCAATGTACTGTGCAAAGACAGCAGGCAAAAACAGCTTCCGCTTCTTCAACAGCTACATGGAGGATGCCGTGAACAGAAAGAGCAATTTAGTTGAAATACTTTCTACCGTCATTGAAAAAAATGAGGTTTATTTAAATTATCAGCCTCAGGTAAATGTAATCACAAATAAAATCACCGGCTTTGAAGCTCTCATGCGTATCGAATCGGACCTTGTGGGCTTTATTCCTCCTACGGAATTTATACCTGTTGCAGAGGATAACGGACTGATACATGAGCTTGGCGAGTGGGCTCTTATCGAGGCTTGCAGCTTTAACCAGTCTCTCATTGAAAACGGATATGAACCTCTCAGGGTATCCGTGAATGTGTCTACCGCCCAACTCAAAGATGTGCACCTTATCGATATAATAAGATCCATACCGGAAAAAACCGGCATGGACCTGAAATATTTAGAAATTGAAATTACGGAAAGCATCCTTATGGATTCCTTTGAGCATAACCTCAACCTGATAAATGAGATGAAGTCTCTCGGCGTTACCATTGCCCTTGACGATTTTGGAACAGGCTACTCCTCCTTTAATTACCTTACGAGAATACCAATCGATACCCTTAAAATTGACAAATCGTTTATTCAGGAAATATGCAGCAATGAAAAGGACCGTTTTATAGCAGATTCCATCATTTCTCTTGCTCACAAGATGAACATATCGGTTGTTGCAGAGGGTGTTGAAAATTCCGAGCAGCTTGAAATTCTTCAGGAACAGTTCTGTGACACGCTTCAGGGCTTCCTATTCTCCAAGCCTGTAACCGGAGCAGAGTTTATCGGTCTTTTAAAAGAGAACGCAAAATTATAATTATAAGGCTGAATGAGGCAAGCAGCACCACACATATGAGCGGATGAAAGTCATCGCCTGTCTGTGGTGTTGTTTTTTCGAATGTTCCGTTTTCCCCAAGCACAAGCTTTGCCCTCTCATTATATATTATAATTTCCCGGTTGTTCTCCTCAAATGTAAACTCAATTTTTTCTGCCTTCAAATATCCTTTCGGTGCTTCCTCCTCTGCAAGAATGTATTTTCTTCCAAGCACAAGTCCCTTAGTAATATGCTCCTTATCATCACTAACCCATTTATCAACAAGATGTCCGTCCTCATCATAAATGCAAAGGGTTGCGCCTTTCACATTATTTTCCGTTTCTTTATCCTTTTTGAAAATTTTTGTTGTTGTAAGGCTGTTTTCCACCTCAACGCTTACCTCCACATATTCCGTCCTTTCATCTGCATAGGCAATTTCTGCCTCCACAGGCTTGTCCTGACATATATATCCTGGAAGCGTCCTATCCTCGACAATATAATATTTTCCTATGGGGAGATTGTCCACGGTACAATATGGCGTTTCCATATTCACCGACATTTCACTAATCTTTTCATCCTTGGAATAAAGCTTCCGCCTGTTGCCGTTTTCGTCCACATGATAGTCGTATGTATAGATATCCTCCGCCGCATATAAAGAAAATACCGTTTTCATTTTCTTTTTGTCCTCATAGACTTTTTCTATGCTGCTTATATGTTCAGATACAGCATCCGTGACAGTATGATTCCCCTCAGATATTATGTTTTCTTCAAAATTATCTTTTACATCTTTTAATTCATAGGACTTTCTGATTGTTATGCTTCCATACACGGGATAATCCGGAAATTCCACATTGACTACAGTCTCTCCCTCCTGAAGCTCATACGGCATGTCGGAGACTATTTTTATTGTTATGGATTCCTTCGATAAGGTGTAACCCTCCTTCGGACAGCCCGTCTCCTCTATTCTGTATTCACCTGCTTTAAGCGGTTCTGGCAGCATTAAATATCCCTCGTCGTTTGTTTCAAACACACTTATACGTGCCTTTTTCGGATAACTTATCTCCTGCTCCACATAGCAGTCGTTATTTACATCATACACCTTAAATTCATAGCCGGACTTAAGTATTGTTTTTCCTGTGCTTCCATCCACCTTTTTGATTACAAGCCTCGCCATAAATTCATCATCATTAAATATTCTCCAGACCTTGGGCTCCTCACTGTCCTCGCCAATTGTCACAATAAAATCTGAAACAGGCTTATATCCGGACGGTACGGTTGTTTCCCTTACGATATATGTGCCATAAGGAAGTCTTTTGCTACATGCATAGCCCCTTTCATCCGTAAATATTTCACAGCCTCCATCAGCGGCAGCAGGATAAGGCTTGGCCGAGCTAAAATCGTATTCTCCGTTTTCCTTTACCTTAAGGTCGGACAAAAGCCATACCGTAAAGCCCGCATGTTCTATGAGAAGCTGTTCATCACCCTTATCTCCTCCAACCTTTACAAGCTGAAACGCCTGACTTTCAACCCTGTCTGATACTATCCTTTTAGCCTTGATAACTTCACTTGTGCCATCACTTGAGGAGCAGTCTATATCATATTCCGTTTCATCCAGAACATATCCCTCAGGAGCACTGATCTCCTTGGCATAATATTTCCCAAGATATAAATTAGCAAGCTGTCCTTTACAATCATCACCGATTGTTATTTTGCCGACAAGCTCGTTTGCCCTGTATTTTACCTCTGCGTTTTTGTCCGGATAAACAATGTCCTCCCTGGCATAAATCCCATATACAGCTCCTTTTAAGGATGCGTTGCCCTGCGGGATTGTACCCTGTGTATCAGCATCCTGTTTTTCAAGTTCAATTTCAGCCTTAACTCTCTTATCCCGAAGCAGGAGACTTGTTTTTTCTCCATTTGATACATTTGCCGGGCAAATGCTTTCATCAAGTAAATATCCGTAAGGGGCATTCAGCTCTTTTATATAATATTCACCGGATGGAATATCCTTTAAATACGCCCTTCCCTCATAATCCGTTGTAACCTCATACAGCTTATTTGTACATTCCTTATCCGCATAAATACCGTAAACGGCATTTGGAAGCACCACATTTGTCTCCTCATCCTTTTTTATAAGCTCCAAATCACCACCCGGATAATCGGCGGATATATTTGCAGAAATTTCCTTACCGTAAGGAACAATCATAAAATCCTGATAGGAATCATTTCCCAATACAAGCGCCTCCTCCGTTTCGGGAACTGTTGAGATGCAGATAATTCCTATTTTTTTATTGTTTACATTCTGCTTCGGCACCTTCAGATGGATATATCGCTCAAAGGCGTTTGTATACCATATGTTTTCAATACAGCAGCCCGATATATATTCCTCTCCTTCAGCAGGAGCAATACTGCTTATATAACAATTTTTCGAGTCTGCCTTTATGTAATAATGAAAATAACCACCACTTTGTACAGGCTCAGGGTTTTGGACAACACGAAAGCCTCCGTTTTCGTTTTTGACCGCCCATTCCAATGTTACGGCATATTCATTATCCGTGTTGGAATATAATACGTTCTGTATGGCAGCAACATCATGTACCGCCTTTTTTCCATTGGCTATATCGGTTATGGTAACGTCATTTCCCGACGCTGCATTATCATCAATTCCACTGTAAGCTATAATTCTTCTGTGTATTGCAAATGCCGTGGCAGCCCTTGCCTCCTCATCGGTACACTCATAAATTGTTTTTCCCATAATAAGACCTGTTTTGTATTCGGGATTTTTCATATCACCGCCCACAATGTATGTTCCATATTTTAGCGGATAACCGTTTGATGCAATAGCTGTAACCGCCCTGTGCAGATAGTTTGAATTGCAGATTGCCCCGCTGTCGGGCGTGTATACATTGTCAACTCCCACGGCAGGCGTCTGGTCAGACTGGGTACAGTAGGCAACCTGTCCGTTTCCATCTACATAAAATGCCCTTATCCAATCAAAATATGTGCCGCTTCCCGTTATATATTCCCTGAAATCTCCTCCCTCCGAATAAATAATACAGCTTTCCGATGCCGCCGTGTTTTTCATGTTAAAAAACCCTGCGAAAACGCAAATCAAAATTGCGCATAAGAAAAATAACACCTTGCATAATTTATTTTTATACATAAATATCCTCCATAAATTTTGCAAAGGCTTATGTTTTTAGGGAAATTAAAATAGCTGATTTTGAAATATAGAAACTTGTTTCAGAGTGGTTTCATACTACATTATTTATGCGTGTATGTCAATACGGAATTTGAATTTTTCAAACTCCGAATTTTCCACACTCATAGATTTATAGCTATGAAATTTTCTCATGCCTATTTTAAGAATTTAATTATAGTTCATATAAAGTATATATGCAAAATATGCCGCATAGACAACAAGCATTAAAATGCCACCCTTTTTATCGAGCTTTTTATTTTTCATAACGCAGAGGAACAAAAGAACCGCCGCAATAATTGCCACAACCGTATCCTTGATAAATGCCGACGCAAATGCAACAGGAAGACCTGCGGCAATATTTGACACGATTGTTGAAAGACCTACAACAAACAATATGTTAAAAATATTACTGCCGACTATATTTCCAATGGCAATGTCCACCTTGCCCTGCTTTGCTGCTGTCGCGGAGGTCACAAGCTCAGGAAGCGAGGTTCCGAATGCCACTACCGTAAGACCGATAAGCCTGTCGTCCATGCCAAGCTTTCCCGCCACATATGTTGCTGCGTCCACAGTTACGTTACTTCCAATAACAATGCATACGCCACCAAGCACAACAAGCAGTAAGAGCTTCAGCATGGTATCCTTTTCCGTGACAACGGTTGTATCATCATCCGCCTCTCCATTCTTGGCAGATTTTATAAGATAAACCATAAATATTGCCATAAGCGCTGTCAATATAATACCGTCAAGAAGCGAAAGCTCCCCGCCTAAAACACCAAGCACAAGCAGCACCACGGTTATAAAAATAACAAATGGTATCTCTATCCGAAAAGTATTTTTCTTTATGGGAAGCGCAGCGATACAGGAGGCAACGCCAAGTATGAGAAGAATGTTCATGATGTTGCTGCCCACAACATTTCCAACCGTAATTCCTGCATTTTTATTTACAGCCGCCTTTATGCTTATTGCGGCCTCAGGCAATGAAGTTCCAAACGCAACAATCGTAAGACCGATTACCATCTGCGGTATATTGAACTTTGTAGCAATTTTTGACGCGCCGTCCACAAATATATCCGCGCCCTTTATAAGCAGCACAAAGCCTGCAACAATAAGCGCAATATTAAAAATCATTTGAACTGACGTGGTATCAGGCAGTACATTAAAATATGACAATACCACAAGCCCCACAACCAATATTCCTATAGCTACACTTTTTTTATTCATATTTCCCTCCGGTATTTATTGAATATCAGCCAATTCAAAATTTGCCTTTGGCAAATCAGCTGTCACTTAATTTTAATCCGCTTTTTGGAACCCATTTTATCGTTTCCTTAACCTCTGATATATCATCTAAATCTATGGAATGAAACACATCAAGATACTCCTGCTCCACCTGCTTCATTGTACCCCTGTAAAAATCCGGCGTTGCCGCAACATAAGGCGGTTCGTCCGCAAGCTTTACCGCCCCAAACTCAAGAAATTCATAATAAAGCATCGCATCGTCAATGATGCTTACCATCTTTTCCTCATATTCCGTAAGGGGGCTTCCCAAAAATTTTTCATATATAATATCAGAAAGTCTTTCCTCTATTTTCTGATATTCCTCAAGATATTTTTTCACAGGTCTTGTAACATCTGATATGTAGCTTTCCACCGCATCATGAAGCAGACATGCCAGCCTGACCCTTGGCGTTTCGCGTCTTGCGCACGCCTCCTCATAACAGTTCAGGCAATGGGCGGCAACGGAATAAAAGGTTGAATAATGTCCGTTTGCCCGACATAAAAGTGAAAGAGAATGTGCGATATCCTCTATTTTTATGTCCTCTGCAACAGGCTCCAATGGTCTGAAATTTATCTTACTGTAGGTTGTGATATAATCTGTCATTTTTTATCTTTTCTCCAAATATGCATACTGTGGCTTATTAAAGTACAATTAATACTTATAAAATCAGCCTTTATCCATCATTGTTAAAAGGTTATGTCTTTCTTAGCCGCAAGAAGTCTGGAGCCGTTTACAATCATAACAACTCCGGTTCCAACGCTGACAGCTATGGTAACAACTCCCATAACGATACTGCTGATTCCAATTGAATTCATTTTGTTATACAATTTTTCCATCATATTCATCTCCTTCTATTTTTAATTTTATTATTGCCCCGTTTACTTAACCCCATACTGTTCATAATATCCGTCAATAGCAGCTTTTAATGTATCATCAATTATGATTTCTCCCTTGTATGGCTTATTGTAAAGATGTTCCACAACCTCTGCCATTGTAACAATTGCTGTGGTTTTAAGACCGTACTGCTCCTCTATCTCCATAAGCGCGCTCTTTTCTCCCTGCCCGCGCTCCATTCGGTCAACGGAAACAACAAGCCCAAGCACATCTACATTTCCCTGCGCCTTAACAATCGGAAGCGTTTCCTGAATGGATGTGCCTGCCGTTGTAACATCCTCAATAATTACGACCCTGTCGCCGTCACAAATAGGACTTCCAAGAAGTATTCCCTTGTCGCCATGGTCCTTAATCTCCTTGCGGTTTGAGCAATACTTTATATCGGCATCATATTTATCCGCTATCGCCATTGTAGTCGCAACCGAAAGAGGAATACCCTTATATGCAGGTCCGAACAGCACGTCAAAATCAAATCCAAACTTGTCCTTAATGGCAGCCGCATAATACTCGCCAAGCCTTTTTAATTGCTTTCCCGTTCTGTAAAAGCCTGTATTGACGAAGAATGGCGTCTTTCTTCCGCTCTTTGTAGTAAAATCACCAAATTTAAGCACCTTACAGTCAATCATAAACTCGATAAAGTCTTTTTTATATTGTTCCATATCCTTAAAATCTCCTTTTATAAATCAGGTTTCGTAATAAAAAACAAACACATTTCCTAGATTTTACCACATAAGTTGTATTTATTCAAATAAAACAATAAGTGAGGTCCGTCTATAAGGTATTTTCACATTCTCATCATTTCATTCGGTGTATGCCCCCTGTGAATCCGCATTCTGGTATTATTATTCAATTCCTGAAGAAGCTTTTCTTGTATTAAATAATTCCCGAAGTATATCTTTATTAAAAACGCCATAAAATACTTCCCCATAATTAAGACATTGAGACAGCCAAGACATCTTACGGGCATATTCCTGAAATTCCGGTGTATTCAGCTTTTCATAGGCAATCTTCACATCTACCGGAACATCGAGCTGCTCCTTTTCATTCAGGAACGCATAATCGCTCTCATTAAGGCTCAAGGCATCCTCTATTTCTTCAACATCCGGAATAAACGGCTCTCTTATTGCACGTTCCAATAACGCTCTGCATTCCGGTGACAACACAGCAATCCGCCTTCTCATTACGGATGGTGTCAGCAGTTCATTGGCTATTTTTTCTGCAAGCTTATCCTTTTTTATTCCAAATGTTCTTCTTATTTTCAACTCTTTTACATAATCCAAAAGCTCCTCTCTTTCATACATGCTCAAGAGATACTTAAGCATGGTTCCTTCCGAAGCATAAAGTTCTTTTCCCATAGCCATATTGCTTTTTCTCCTCAGATAATGATTTGTTATTTACTTCAGCCCAAAAACTTATATTTTGTAATTTCATTCGTGTTTAATCCTATAATATTTTCAAATACATGTCTAACCTTGAATTAATATATCCTCCTTTCCCCCTTGGACGGGATTTTCGTTTTGCAATTCACGGGAGGGGGAGGGGAACAATTTCGGTTACATTCTGTGGTATAACTGTGGTACTGTTGCTACCATGTTGGTATTATACTTACAAGAAAAATAAATTTACGTAAATCACTGTACACCAACAAAGGATGTTTTATGTTTATCTTAAGTTACCTTGCGTCCTTATTATTCTTCTTTTTAAGTGCTTTCTGAATTATCTCATTCACATTACTTTCCTTTACCCTTTCTCCTTCATATTTTTGAACTTGCAGTACCGCCTGTTTTGAAAATGCTTCTTCATGTTCCTGTTCCTTAAATAATTCCATTAGATTCTCTGAGTCTAATGCTGCCTTAAATACCCGTATTGCATATCCGGAAATATTATCCCACCCACCATACAGATTTTTTACAGCGCAATCAATCTGCTGGTAACTTAAAGGCTCTCCTATTCTTTCCTGTTCACTTAAGATACCTATAATATCAGATAAATCTTTCTTATAACGCCTCCCTGACATCAGCTTCATAGCAATAAGATATTCTGCACTGATTGTTCTGACATTCAGCACATTAAAGTATGTACGGTAATATTTAGAATATTGTGATAATTTAGAGCTATACGAACTCGTATTCTTAAAATCCGTATTTAGCCAGCCATTTGGCAAACCCAAACGGTCACCTACTGCATTAACAGCCTCTTTCATAGCTGATGATGCCGTTATGACCGCATCTATATCATAAGTCATTTCACGAAACCCATAATTAGCAAGGATTGCCGCGCCTCCAACCAACACAATCTCCGCAGGAGTATTTTTTCCATTTCTCTTTCGAAACTCCTTTGCCAATTCATTCAAGTAATAGTCCAGATTTTCTTTGGTAAAACCTTTCTCAACAGACATTCCTTATCTCACTTTCTATAATATTAAACCTCCGAAATTCAGGAATCGCTTCTTTCAGACACTCCTCTTTCATATCAAGGGAAGCATCCAGTTTTTCAGCAAGAATAATATCCCTCGGATATAATGGCTCCGACAGCGTACATTTCCGTATATCTTCATAATCATTGCACAATGGAAGTCCATTTTCCCTGCTTAAGTAATCTACCATAGCCAAAAGATAAAAGCTTTCCCGATACCATTTTTGTTCCCAATAAATCCTTATTTGATTTTCCTTCAAAATATCAATAATAAAATCAATATCACCTTTATCTTTTACTAAATGACAGACATTACTTTTATAAATTTCAAAGTCTCTTGTATCTATCATGTTCCCATTTTTCCTAAAACTTTCTTCCAAAAGTTCTTCCATTTTTACATGAAGCGTCTTTGCTAATTTATATATTGTCTCTGCTGTACATTTTTCAACCCTTGTTTTTCCTTTTACAATATCTGACAGTGTAGTATATGGAACTCCGCTATCTTTCGCACATTGATAAACAGAAAGCTTTTTTTCTTTCAATAAACTCATCAAATCCATTTCCTATCTCTCCATTTCATTAATTTCATATCATTAATTATAACGGTACATCGTGATAGTGTCAAGAAATGAAAATTTCCCCCATCTCATATTCAAAGCTTGCATTCTCGCTTTCAAATTCAAGCAGGGTTCTGTTTTTATAAGAAAATTTGTAATACGCCCTGCAGGAAACACTTTCGTGTATGGTCCGTATCATTTCACCGTTTACGGGCGCATTTAACTCCTGATGCTTTTCCTCAAGCAATCTGGCATAAAGCTTATACTTTCCCTGTTTTATAATGACAGTGTTATTTCCAATACGGTTAATCCTTGCGCCGAGATAAGTTGCAATACGGTATAGATACTTCATTCAATTTCTCAAGCACATATCTACTTGCACATTCACCACCCGCATTACCGCCAACACCATCCGCTATGGCAACAGTACGTGTTTGTTCCGTTTGGATTTCAAAATAGGAATCAGAAATAATCGTACCAGCAACCATTGCAGCATCCTCACATACACTCTTTCCATTTCCTATTTTAGAATAAACACATATTTTCATATAATCACCTACCACGTCCTAACTTTATTCATATTCACATTACCGTATAATTCTCTACCCATACACTACCATCTGATGAATATGTACATTCTAATGAGTATGTCATATTAACAATGTTAATTGCATCAATTGTAATTTGGCAATTAGACAATAATTCATTATCAAACATAAACCTTGAAAGCGGATTAATAAGTAAGCTTTCCACAATATTACCAATGCCTCGACCACCATTATCAAGATTTCCAATCGCACTATTCAACAGTGTTTCATGTGCCTTATCAGATATTATCAAATTAATGTTTTTATCAGTTTTCAAATTATTGCAGATTCGCTTAATCTGAGAATCAAGTATCTCTCCTGCAACATTTTCTCTGATAAAGTCATAAACAACAATATTTTCACCTATTCGATTTAATATCTCCGGTCTGCCTAATTCAAGTTTGAAATAGCGTTCAATTCCTTCTCTGACCTTCAACTGAACTTCCTCATAGGATAGTTCCGATGTCACTACAGGCACTCGCTCACCTGTTGCTGTGTTTTGATATATTCCCAAATTACTGGTAAAGATAATAATTGATTCCGAAAAATACACTGTATTACCTTGTCCATCTGTCATTCTTCCATCTTCTAATATCTGGAGAAATTTATCCAAAATAGAAGGATGTGCTTTCTCTATTTCATCAAATAACAATATAGAAAATGGATTATTTTTAACAGCATTTGTCAGTTGCCCTCCAGCTTCATATCCTACATATCCGGGAGGAGCTCCAAGCAACTTCTGGTCACTATGCGATTGACCATATTCGCTCATATCAAATCTAATACAACATTTCTCATCTCCAAATAATTTCTCAGCCAAAGTCTTTGCAGTTTCTGTTTTACCTGTACCAGTAGGACCGGCAAAAAAAAGTACTCCCTTGGGTTTCCCGTGAGATGCAGTCTGTACACCTGCCATACCAGTCACAGCTCTCTTTATAATGTCCAAGGTTTTAGTAATTGCATAATCTTGTCCTTTTACTCTGGCTCTAAAATCATCTTCTGCAGTTTTCAACTCAGAAATATTTAACTTATTCCATGGATTATCTTTAATGCCATACTTATATAAATCAATGACATCGCACATATCTTTTATATGAATTCTTTCATTTTTACATAAACGTCTAAGACCATTCAGTTCTGTAAAACTAAAGCCTTCCGTTAACGCTACAAATCTGTCCTGAATTTTATCTAACTCATTAAGATTTTCTTGATAATATTCAAATTCATCAACATAGATATCTCCGGCAAAGAAAGTAGGAAAATTATCTCCCTTTACCAATAATTCTCTTTCCTCTTTCTCCGGTGTTCTTAAAGTAATTGCTTTTACATTTGGGTTCTCCAAATAAAACCAAGCCGGTATATCGTTAACCTTATTTACAATTAATACAACAAGGTTTTTCAAAACGCCTTTCTCTGTTTTTACGTCCTTACCTTCTAAGGAAGCCTGCATTAATACTGTAAAACTATCAACTTCAGACTGTTCCATATTATCAGGAGAGGTGATATATCTTGAAGCAAAGTCCATTACTACAACCGTCGCCTCTTGATTTTGGATTATTGCATCTCTAACAAAATTAGCAGCTGTTGCATTTCTTCCTTTGAATTCTGCAGAAATACAATCATTTGATACATTCGCATGTACCAATTTGGCAAAATTCTGAATATACCCTTCTTCTGAATTATTGTAGAAACCTCTTATACTGTCATAAAATGCAATATTTTGATAACCTGCATTCTTAAAATGATAATGCAAATACTCTGTTAAGCGCAAAATACTTCCGCTTTGCATATTATCATCTCCTGGATATTGATACTTATCAAGCACATTACCTTCCAGAATAATAATAGGCTTAATTTTATTAAATATATCCAGTTCTTTTTGCCATTTTGGAATAAATTCGTCCATCCGCTTACCTCCTAAAATTTGAGCCAATCTTAAATTTACCAGCCAAAAGCCAGAATTGTTCACAAACATTATACTTTATTTGCCTAACTGCATTCAGTATCAATATAACCAACTCTACTTCGACACTGCTACAATGCACGAAAAATCAACAATTGATGTGCATTTTTCCGTCCATAATGATAACCATATTTTTCTCTAACATATAAGCAATCGTATCATTCATGGTCTTCGTAATTTTAGGTCCCATTCTGTCATATCCAAAGATACTTGTTACTTCTGCACACAAAGCATCTTTATCAATTCCAAAAGAATTTCTGATTACCGTTATCATAGCGTCTGCAATTTCCGGTTTAGAAATATGCTCTATATTTCTGTCCTGTGTACCTATCGGAATTCTTGCACATATTTCCGTAAAATTCTTAAAACGTACAAATCCCTCCTCAATTACAATTTCATTTGTCATTTCACTGTCAAGTGCTTGATCAATGGTATACAGGATACTTTGCACAAAGAATGCTGTACAATGTATAATTGCTCAACAATTCGCAAACTGTACTCGGCTGTTCAATGCCCAGATCTTGACATAGTTCATTAATTTCATATATCATTCTGTCTAATGCCACATACAGAGCATTTACATATCCAGCCTCGTTTTTTACACACTGAATATACTCGTTCCATTTAGCATCATCTAAGTGCAACTCATTTTCAATATATTTTATTAACTGCTTCATTCTTGCCACTTTATTAGTAGCATCAATCTTAAAAAATCCTGAGGATAATACCTCCTCCAAATTATTTCTATTCTGAATTATAAGTGTTCTTTTTTCCTCTAAAAATAAGGCAAGTTCTTTCATTTCACTTACAAAAACACTATTTCCAATCCATGTTTTAGGAATACTACCGCATTCCATGCATACTTTCACCAACTGTACATAGATGTCCAAATCATTTAATGCTAAAGCAGCCTTATCTTTTTCAGACACCTGAATTTGTTCCAAATCTTCTAATACAGTTTTAATATTGTATAAAACTCGCGCTAATTTATCCTTTATCTGATTTGATAAGTCATATGTAACATTTACGATAGTTGTTCCATTCCAAGGATTTTTATACCACATATCCCCCAACTTGCATTTTGCCTTATCAAAATCCACAACAAGCAGACCGAGCCGATTCACTTGATCTTTTGTCATTTTTTCTACAGATTCAATTTCTAGTGGTAATTCGATTGTATCTTCCAATGCAGCCAATGCCCCATATACTTCATAAAGACTCATCTCCAAAGGCATCTTCTCTTCATGTATATCAGATACATATTTTGCCAAAAATTCTTTTAACGTATCCAGTTCTGTTAATTTTGCTGTTTCCTCAGCTTTAACCTTAATAGGTCTCAGTTCTAAACATTTCCCCAGTTCTTCCAGAACATCTTTCTTATTCGCTTTATAGCTGTGTAGTGCTAAACAAAAATCATCCAAATGAACTTCTGATAATCTTTTATGAACTACCTCCAAAGCGGCAGCTTTTTCTGATACAAATAAAATTCTTTTTCCATCCGCTAAGCCTTGTGCAATAATATTCGTTATTGTCTGGCTCTTACCAGTTCCCGGAGGTCCCTGCATTACAAAACTTATGCCCTTTTGAGATAATAAAATTGCATCCTGTTGGCTTGAATCTGCATTTACCACCTGATAAGTTTCCATTGCCGGTTTGCTATCATGATTGTAATTGTATAGCTCTTCTGGAATATCAGATAATGTATGCTTTTCCCCTGCAAAAGCACGAATTATTGGATTATTTTTTACGTCTTCCTCATTGTTACACAAGTCCTTATACATATTAATCTTTAAAAAAGACACCAACCCAATACTATTCTCTCGAACAATTCGCCATCCTCTTCTATCAACTAGCTTTTCCATTTCATCCATAAATTCATTAATAGACTGTTCTTCTGGATCAAATGAAGGGAGTGTTATTCCATAATCTCTTTCAAACAAATATGACAGTGTAGGATTAACAACTATATCCTCATCATATTTTTTTAGCACATATGGTGCATTTAATGACTCTAACATTAAAGAAACAGGTACCAAAATAAGAGGAGATTTAATCCATGCAGAAGATACATCATTTTTTTCTCTCCATTCAACAAATCCAGATACCATATATAAAATATTTGTACCTTGTTCATCTAAAGCCAAATGCGACTTAGATCTCAATTGTTTTAACGTTTTTTGACGTTCCAAAATACTTCCTTCTGTTTTTATATCACCAATATTAACTGGTATTGGACATGCCAAAGTTTCCAACAGAGAGAGTAAGGAATACGTTCTAATATCCGAATTCTTATCAATAGGACTCTGAAATGTTAACTCATCTTCATCGACTGCCAATCGCCTATATAATTTCTCAAATCCAGGTTCTACCAATTTCAATGTTGCTCTTTTGGTTTCCCGGTAATTTATCATTCGATTTCTTTTTCCCAAGTCCAGAAGCTGGTTTTGCCAATATTCAAACTTTTTATCTAAAAGTGCTTCACTCATATTAATTATCTCCCGTCCTTGTTAATGTCTGCTATTTGAACAACATCCCCGATATCACATTGTAGTACATCGCATATTTTTTCAATAACCGTTAAAGTCACAGGTTCATTATTTGTCATTTTTGCCATGGTTCCTTTACTAATCTGAGCCTTATTACATAAGTCGCCCTTATTCATATTTTTATCAATTAATATTTTCCACAGATTATTATAAGAAATTGCCATGACATACCTCTTCTTTACTTTACTTGCTTTTCAATATATAACAAATCTTAGTTGTAAGTATATTCCCACTATAAACAATTGGTATTTATTATATCATACATGGTCTATTTTTCCAAACCAAAAGCACATTTTTTTATACCTGAAAAATGTGTAGTGCAGATTCCCCACTAAGCTAATAATATCATGTATTACTTTTTTAGGTCGCCATTCTAGCGGCATTTTCTACTGTTGCAATTCTATTTTGGCTACATGTATCACAGTTATCTGTATTTACCTACTTTTTTTACAATACAAAAACCGGTTATATCTTAAGATACCTCAAGATTAACCAGCTTTACAAACATAATTTATAGTAAAAAATCCTTTTTCACACTACCAATCTCTTCTGTCAATGATTTTTTCATATCCTTAAACATATTCTTCATATGCTTATTCAAGTCTTTGTTCTTTTCAGAAAAATCATATTGTGACAGATATTCCAACTGTTGATATAAAAATTTATTAGCATTAGTTACTAATTCATAACATAGTTTCTCTTCTCTTTTATCTAAGAAATCCTCGCCATCTACTGTTACTATGCTCTCAAATGTTTTTGTGTAAACAAATAGGACCAAAATACGAACTAGATACTCGTCTTTCTTCCCACTTAACGTGAACATATTATTTTCATCCAAGTAACAATCAAGAATTGAAAAATTACAATGTGCATAATTGCACAGATACGCATAAAAATCCGAAAAATATCTTTTATCTTTTCCAAGCTTCATTTCTGATGGGTTTCGCTGAATATATTCAATCAATTCTTTAGTCTCTCTATATACTGCCATCTTATCTTGATAAATTACTTTTCTACGTGCGATTAATTGCGGTACAAATATAAAATCATTTAACAACTTATCTTCATACTTTTCATCAATATACCTGCTAGCAAGATACCCTTCAAACATTGTTCGTAATATTATAAAAACATCTTCTATATGTTCCATATCAAGTAGTGTTCTAATAGACTTCAGACTTTTTGTACTTTTTACAAATACAAAATATTGAAAATCACTAATATAATTTGCATCCGGTTCTCCGTTTATTGCCGCATTGTATGCTCCATATTGAAAACACGCATATTCAACAAATTTATGCCCTCGAAGTAAAAAACTATTAATTAATTTATCACACCTTTTCATCTCTTCCAGTCGTTGCTCCATTTTCATTCTCCTTCCTTCGTGATAACACGTTTTTTTTTATAGTTGAAATAGGCAGTCATTGTTTCATGACCGCCTATCTATTAATGGAATTTTTGAACAAAAAATCTCATCACTGTTGAGAGTTTCTTAATTCTTCCTCAATATGATACAATTCATCAAGTTTCTTTTGCAGAACTTTTTTATCAATTAATTTCGTTTTATATTTTGCAATCATTGCTTGTGATAAGCTTCTGCTCAAAGAATATTCTACAACATCCGTATCTGCATTTTTGCATAAAATCATTCCAACACTTGGATTTTCATGGGGTTTCTTCACCTCTCTATCCAATGCCTCTAAATATAAATCCATTTTCCCTAAATATTCCGGTTTGAAATCATCAATTTTCAAATCAATTGCTACAAGGCATCGCGCAGAGCTCAACCAAAAGCCACTGTCAAAAGCTGTACCTTCTTATTTCCCTTGTATGTGAGAAAAAGTCCATGTACCCCATCAGGCACATTTACGATACCCTCAAATACCATCCACTCCTCACAATCCGAAAGCTCAATCTTCCCCACAACCGGTCCATCCTCCGTAAGCCTCACCTCAAAAAATAATTTATCTCCCGATATATTATCTTCCAACGTATCATTTTCCGCATCCGGCTTTTTTTCCGTGTGTCCTGAGCCTGACCTTTCATCCACACGCACAGGACCTTCATATAAAACCCTGTTTTGGTCGCTTTCAACTCTTGCTGTAAGCTTAATGAACGTTACGCCCTCAAAGGCAAAATACTTATATCCAATCAGAGTATTATTTTCAATCTCTGCAATAAATCTGTCCTCACCCTTATGAGATACATTTGGAAACGCATCCCTGTAAATGCTGTTGCAGCCGTGAGGCATATGACCGTTTGTGACAATACATGCAATTACTGCCGGATATTCATATCCCGTTCTTGCAATCAACGGTCCGTCGTTTAATCCGCAGCTTGTAAGCTCAACCTGTTTTATGCTTCCGTCACGGTGAATACAAATCTTTTCCGCGCATGCCTGCCTTGAATAATCGGACTTGTGGGTAAGCCTGTGATAGAACACATACCACTGATTATTGATTTCAATAATGCTTCCATGTGTTGTTCCCGTCATATTGTGCTTAACGGTTCTGCCCTCGTAGCCGATATCTCCATTTGAAACAATTGTCCCACCGAAGGTAAAATCTCTGTCAGGATAATCACTTACTGCGTAACAAAGCTCATGGTTCTGGAAGGAGGAATACACAAAATAATACTTATCCCTCACCTTGCGCATGGAAGACCCTTCAAAAAACGGATGTGCCTCAAAGCCCGTATTTTTTACCCTGTAAGGAATTATGTGCTTAGGAGGCTCCTTCACGGTAAGCATATCGTCACAAAGCACAAGGCAGGCAGCGCCCATAATACTGTCGCAGGCTCCCTTTTTACCGTTTAAACAGCTTTCTTCCTCCTGTCTGTAGGCTAAAATTTCCTTCTTTGTCCTGCCAAACATTTCCATTTCCTGTAAAACATAATCCGGATTTTGTTCAAAATCCTCTCTCTCCTCAAAATCATATTGGGTTCCATAGTATAACCGGATAACGCCATTGTCATTTATGACGGCAGGGTCAAAGCATACATATTTTTTCATGGGCGTGCCGTCCGGATTTTGAACAGTTCCCAGAAATTGAAACTCTCCGCAGGGACTGTCGCATACCGCTACCTGAATGGTGCCTGTATAGCCGCCCACCCCGTAATCACCGGACATACAATAATAAAGGTAGTATCTGCCATCATTTCCCCGCACCACATCAGGGGCATACATATATTTCTTGGCGGGATATTCAGGGTCATTACATGCCTTGTAAATAACGCCCTCATATCTCCAGTCTGTCAAGTCGTGGACAGGGGCAGAATACGTCACATAATCCTCCATGCAAAATGTGTAGCCCCCCTCCCTGTCATGGGAGCCGTACAGATAAACCCTTCCGTCAAAAATGTGGGGTTCTCCGTCAGGAATATACTCGTCAATTGGCAAAAATGGGTTGTATGCCTGTCTTTTTTCGTTCATAAAGCGCTCCTCCAAGCTTATAATTTAGACATTTGCGGAACTAAGTTTTTCATATCGGCAGTTCCATCTCATCCTTCATTTTTAGAAAGCCGTATTTTTCATACAAGGGACGTCCCATGTCGGTTGCTTCCAGAGAAATTGCCGTTATCCCCCTGCTTTTTGCATCTTCTACAAGCAAATTCAGGGTTTTTAATGCGATGCCCTTTCTTCTGTACTCAGGCTTTGTATACATATTCATTATGTAAGCTTTATTTCCGCTTGGGTTATGATATGTAGGCATAACCTGAAAATAGCTGACCCCTCCGGCTCCGACAAAGCAATTTTCATTTCCTATAGAGTCAAAAACAAGATATGCGATGTGTGTATTATTACAAAGTGCTTTTTCATAATATATGCGGGACTGCTTTTCCACCTCGCTCATGTCAGCATCATCAGACAGCCTGTTTGCCGCCCGAAGAACCTCTATTCTTGTTTTTGTAAGCATGTCTATATCTTCAATGGTTGCTCTTTTGTATGTAAAAGACACTATGTGTTCCTCCAAAAATTAATGAATGAATTTATTTAAAATACCATATACAACATTACATTCCATGTGGAAATTTTCATAATATTCCTACCTCTGTGGTTTCAATATTACTTTAACAGGAGCGGCTTCCCCTCTTTTAAAAAGCCCTGCCACTGAATGATTCTGATATTTTTTTCTGATTTTCTCATCAGCGGGCCTGCCCTTGAATATAATTCTGCCAGCGTCAACCGCTTCATTGTAGGGAATGGTTTCCCGTACCTCATTTTCGGCCGGAAGCCATTTATCTATCTGATATACTTCTTTCACAATCCCATAAACAACGGCTAAAGCATAGTCTGCCTTCTCTACACTGGCAATCTTTCTCTTCCAGCAGCCCCGTGTTGCGTCATACAGCTCGGTTTCACTCATACCCTCGCGATACGACTTGTTGATTTTGATAATTACAATATTATCCCTAATGTCTTCCAGCATAAGCTCCCGTGACATATTTCTGCTGTGTGTCATTTTCTATCCCCTTTGCGTTTTATATATTCTTTACACATTTTTTCTATACAACATTGATACAACATTGTCAAGTGATGAGTTTGAACAGTTTCCGCTGGTTCCATTTCATTATTTTTACAAAGCCGTATTTTTCTACCTCTGTTTCCTTACAAAAAAAGGACTATCACTCTGCGGCAATAATCCTTCTATTCTATTTGATTTTACTATACCGTTATCACGCAGGATTCATTATAAAACCGAAGCTTGGAATCATGTGTAACAAACTTCATTTCATCTGCTTTTGCTTGGGCAATCATAATCCGGTCAAATGGATCATTATGCACCTGATGATCACCATAAAAAACAAGTGTTTCCAATACTGCTATATGTCTATCTGTAATCGGCATCATCTGATACCCCATTTTTCTGCACAATTCCGACAATTTAGAACCACTGAGTCGTATTCTATCCGGTTTTGACATATATTTTATTGTTGTTTCCCACACAGATGCAGAACTGTAATAAATATCATTACTAGCATCCATAATCAAAAGCTTTGCCTGCTCAGACAATTTCGGGTTATCATCCAATGCCCACAAAACAATGTGCGTATCTAATAACAACTTCATCCCATCACCCCAAACATTTTAGCAATTTCAGGGTTCATCTCATCAAAATCGTAATCGTCATCATACAAATTCTGCCCTCTGGCAATCCCTATTCTTTTTGTGATTACCATATCCTTTTTTTCTTCGACTTCAGGCTGCATAAATCGATCTATCATTTCCAATAAAAATTGTAGATTTTCCTCTGAAAGCGTGCTGATTTTCTGAACAACCTGCTCCTGTAATATTGACATAGAAACACCGCCTTCCTTTCAAAAATTAACTGCTACGGCTGTTTGTATAGACATATTATACACACATACAGCAAACTATACAATTGTAAATTCAGAATTT
Organism: Lachnospiraceae bacterium UBA7076; assembly: GCA_002493625.1. Taxonomy (GTDB): domain Bacteria; phylum Bacillota; class Clostridia; order Lachnospirales; family Lachnospiraceae; genus Coprococcus_C. The sequence continues at coordinate 127,121 of DKZK01000020.1, forward strand.
ATTACGCCGGTGTCGTCATCTCTATATGATTACCCTTCGAATCCACAAATTCAACAACCCAGTTATTGCTGATTTTTGTCAGTGGAAAGCATATTTCTTTACCCTCAAGTTTTAAGTTAAGAGTTTCCATATTATTTACACTGATACCGGGCAAAAAATTGTTTCCAAAAATGTACCCAAAATTTATGATAACACATTCTTTGGTATTTATCATCAAGAATTATCGGACCAGTCCTGTCAGCATTTCTACCGTGGCAATAGGTCAATAAAACGGTTCGGATAAAAATCTGATACACCGATAGCGCGAAGCCGGCCCTTCTTGTATGCTTCCTCCATCCTTTTTCGTTCAGTACATTTCTTTTATTAAAGAGACAATCTTTGGGCTATCCCCTTAGGAGCCACCGGTTTCCCACTTGAGAGCCATCCGGAAATGATGTATCTGTCTTTTCATCTCCCACTCTCCTTCTTTTTGAATAACCGCAGCAATTTCCCTAAATAATGTGAACTGAAAATGCATATTCCAACCAAAGACAGGTATTCCAGATAAAATAATATTTTAGATTCCTCATAATCCAGAAACACAAATTCACTTCTCAAAAAAAGATAACTGGCAAAATCCCTTTTTACAAATACCCATCCCCCATATAATGCTACAATCAGCCCTGAAAGAAACAGGAGTATTTTGCGGATGCGGGAATCGGACCTTCTTTTTCCTTTCAGACTGCCGAGAACCATATTCCAGTGCAGACCCAGATGCAGACCCATCAGTAAAAATCCCCAATAGGAACCCAGAATATGCAGGCGTCTCGCCAATGCCAGTCCGCTTTCAATCGGAAGGAATGCAAAGACATGTCTTGACAGAATAACACTGCTGTATACCAAAGCGCACATGGATAAAAATGTCAGCACATCAATAATGACCTGAAACAAACGAAAAGCCGTGTATTTTCCTCGGAACAGATTTTTATACCAGTTAAAATTAAGGATGTGGTGGGCAGCAAACAAAACAAAAATTCCCGCTCCCACCCATTCATGGGCTTTTTGTCCCCAAAACTGATATCCCATCAGAAAAAGCAGGGCAGCCGTCATCAGTACATCAACGGCTTTTTTCAATTTTCCTTTCATATTGCACCCACCGACCCTTCTACTTCAGACTGCCATAGGCAGCATCATCCACTGCTTCCAGCCATTCATTGGAGCCGTCTGTTCCGGGAACCTCTATCGCCAGATGGGAAAACCAGCTATCCGGCGCAGCCCCATGCCAATGCTTAACCCCCGTTGGAATATTGACTACATCTCCGGGGTTAAGCTCCTGCGCTTCCTTGCCCCATTCCTGATAATAGCCGCGTCCGCCTACGCAGACCAGAATCTGACCGCCACCGGAAGACGCATGATGAATATGCCAGTTATTCCGGCAACCGGGCTCAAAGGTGACATTGAAAATCCCCACCTGCTCCGTGGAAAGCGGAGCAAGGTAACTCTGTCCAATAAAATACTGTGCAAAGCCGTCATTCGGCGCTCCAATCGGAAACAACATATTCCTCTCATGTGTTTCCCTTGCGCTCCCTGCCGATGTTTCTTCCGTCCAGACCTCCTTCGCCATCTTAAAAGCCGCCCACGCCTTCGGCCATCCTGCGTAAAATGCCGCATGGGTCAAAATTTCAGCAATTTCCTCTTTTGTAATTCCATTGTTTTTTGCACTCATCAGATGATATTGAAATGAGGAATCCACCAGTCCCTGTGCCATTAGTGATACTACCGTCACAAGGGAGCGGTCTCTTAAAGAGAGCTTTTCCTCCCTGCTCCATACCTCGCCAAACAATATATCATCGTTCAGCTGTGCAAATTTAGGGGCAAATGCCCCAAGCTGATTCCTTCCTGCCGTCTGTTTTACCATAATCTTTTCCTCCAAAATCATTTTTTAGCTTCAATGCCGTTTGTTTCAAGCCATTCTGACACACTGTTTTCTGCGCTTCCTGCCGAAGAACTGCTGATATGAAGACCATCAATAACCGTAGCACCCGATTCCAGCTCAGCAATCGTGCCGGGTGTTCCGGAAAGCCCGCTGCCGCCGCTGGTACAGAACGGAGCGATTATCTTCCCGTCAAAATCATAAGTATCAAAAAACGTATACAGGATTCGCGGCATATCGCCCCACCAGATTGGGTAACCTATATAGATAACCTCATACTGCTCAAAATCCATTATGCTGCCGGATATGGCAGGACGGGCATCCGGATCATTTTGTTCCACAGTTGAGCGTGAACTACGATTGTTGTAGTTCAAATCCTCATCCGTATAGGGCTGCTCCGGCACGATTTCATATAAATCAGCACCCTGCAATCCCGCCAGTGTCTCTGCAACTGCCCTTGTATTTCCTGTAGCCGAAAAATAAACGACAATCGCCTTCGCTTCTGTTCCCGCAGGCTCCTCTGATGACGGTTCATCATTTTCTTCCACTTGCTCCTGTGTATCAGATGACTGTTTGGCACCCTCTGTATTTTCTCTTGTTGCGCTTTGCTCTCCTGAATCCTTCCCACTGCCGCAGGCAGCAAGGGTAACTGCGATTGCAAATATCATAAAAAAAGAAAGTAATTTTTTCATGTGTAATTCTCCTTTCACATTTTTATTTTTATCAGACCAGAGATTTTCCAAGTTCATATGCTTTCTTCAGGTATTTACTGCCTGCCGTCATGGACGGTGTTCCACAGCCTTTACCTAAAACCATACCCTGATTTTCAAAATTCAGATATTTTACAAGTGTGTTGTAATGTGCTTCCAATGCGTCAAACGTCCAGCCATCGCCGTTCCATGCCACCGATATCAGAGCTGATTTCATTTTCTTTCTCTGAATACTCCCATTTATGGCACAAAACCTGTCGAGTAAGATTTTTAACTGAGCGGACATCCCATAATAATAAAGCGGCGTGGCAAATACCAGCATATCAGCGCCAAGGATTTCCGTTCGGATATGCTCCATATCATCCTTTTGCACACATGGTCCGTTATAACCGCAGGAAACACATCCCGTACACGGGCTGATTTTACTGTGCGCTGCCGAGATGGAAACAACCTCATGCCCTGCCTCGCCCGCACCTTTGGCAAATTCTTCCGCAAGCATATGCGAGGATCCCTGCCTGTTGGGACTGCCCTCCAATATTACAATTTTCATGTTACCAACTCCTTCCTGACTATAGTTTTCTTACTTCATCTTCTTTTTCCGGTATTGAATTGCAGAATAAAGATGCTCCCTACTGCCGCTTGGCATATGCCGCCGCGCCTGCGGGGATACCCAGCAATTTTTTTACCTCGGCATATGTAATCTCATAAATTGTCATATACACATAACTTACCTTTGCCTGCCTCATTGCCTCCCTCTGTTTTTCCGTCACAACAGTATACGGATATATCCCAAACATAAATGGGAAAAAAGAAAAAAGAAAATTCTGCTTATCCTGAGCCGTCATTTCCGGAAAAAACTTATCCAGACAATTTCTGACCTCATCCAATGACTTTCCATATGCCACCTTAAATTCAACCAGACGTTCAAGCCGGCTGTTCTCCTCCATGTCATAGTGATTCATTGCCATAATCTTCAGAAGGTTTTCCCTTTCCTCCAGCGAATGGGCAAGCGCATCCGCAAATTCTTCTCCTGTCATCCTTTCATGCCCCGCCTGAATCTGTTTCAGACTTTGAACCCACAGTTCATATTCCCTCTGCAGCAATGCGAGAAAGATTTCTTCCTTTGTCTGAAAGTAATTGTAGATGGAAGTCCGGGTAAAGGTAGTCGCATTCCCGATTTCTTTCATGGTTATTTCCTTAAAACTCATGGTCTTATACAACTCGGCACAGGCTGTTATAATTTCTTCTTTTCTTGCCGCTGTCAATTCTTCTGATCCCTTTGGCATCCTGATCCTCCTCATTTTTGTTCTGACACTATGTCAGTATCTATATTATAATTTAATGCTGACACTGTGTCAATATGTTTTCCGGAAATTTACATCACAAGCACAAAATATTATTCATTGCCGTCAGCCTTTACCATGCCTTAACTTCGTATTTAAAAAGAGCCGTCGCAATAAGGATTTAAAATCCTTATTGCGACAGCCCCCTTTCCTGCCATGGTTGTCATTGATAGCTTGTTTTGCTATCTTTAATGATTGCTTTTTCCCTGACAAAACAACATTTGTTATGCCGGTGTAGTCATCTCTATATGATTGCCCTCTGAATCCACAAATTCAACAACCCAGTTATTACCGATTTTGGTCAGTGGAAAACATATTTCTTTTCCCTGCGTTTTTAAATTAAGAGTTTCAATATTATCCACACTGATACTAGGCAAACAATTATTTCCAAATATGTGTGTTTCATTTTTAACCTTGTATGCAAATAGTCCGAATCGAAATCCATTTATTTCAAAAACACTATACACATTATCTTTTTCTGTAACAGGCTGTTCAAAAAAATCTTCATAGAACTTTATTGCCCGATCCATATTCTTAACACAAATATAAAGAGAACATATATTGCAATTCAATGCTCTTACCTCCAGAAAATTAATTTTCTCCTGTTGTTTCAATAATTGCCATAGGCATCACCTTTTTCTTTCCGCTCTTACTGCCAAAACTTCCGCATTGATTTCGTCAAGTGACATTTCCAGAATATCAGCCGCCTGCTTCTGAGATGGTATGCTGTACCCTGACCATAACATCCAGAATAAAACTTCCATTCTCCGTATAACACCACGCCTCGCCTCCAAGCTTTTCTGCCGTTTCACAGACAATTTCAAGCCCAAAGCCATGTCCGGCTTCCTCCTTATCACTCTTGGGGAATATGCCTCTCTCTACTGTAAAACCATCCGGGCATCTGTTTTTGATTCGGATAACCAGATATTCCCTGCTATACTTTATCTGCACCGATGCCTCCCGTTGTACCTCCGGAATCTTCTGCAAAGCTTCATATGCATTTTCCAGACCATTCGATACAATCCGGCACAGTTCCATGTGAGGAAGCGTTTCCTCTCCTACCTGAATATCCAGCCGAAGTTCTGTCCCCAACTCCTGCATTTTCTGAAAATAGTGACTGAACACTGTATTCAGATACAGGTTGGCACAAAAGCTGCCCTGTAAGGCTTCCGTCTCCTGCCGAACCCGGTTTAAATAAGCCGTCGCTTCCTGCGTGTTTCCCGCATTAAGTAAACCCGACAATGTTACCACATGCGTCTTCATATCATGCCGCAGTTTTCGGATACGCTGCTGATTTTCCAGCCTTGACTCAAGCTGGGCCTTCTGCTCCTGCCACATCCTGTCGTTCTGCTGCCTGCGATAAAGCAAAAGCTGCCTGTACATTGCCGAAAAAATCGTGGCATAGGTCAGAGGCATCAGAATCAGAATCAATATAAATGCCGGGAGCTCCTGCGGTCTCTGGGTAATCAGCTTAGGAAAGTTCGCCATTACCGCAAGAAGCATATAGTAAACCGCAGTCATGCCTGCAAAAATACCCCAGCCGTTTGCTACTGATTTCTGCAGTTCCATATATGGCTTTCTTAAATAGCGGACTGCGAGCCATTCTAGCAACGGAAACAGCACAAGCCGCCCGATAAACATCAAAATGTACTTCTCTCCGCCAAGATAATAATCCAGCACATTCGTCACTGCAATAATCCACAACGCCACCGTATCGGCAAGGCAGAAAGTAAAGAAAAACCGTCCTTTCTTGTCCTTCGACACAATCCAGAAAAAAAGCATACTTGGAAGCGTACAGGTCAGAAGAAACACCTTTCCCATCACGCCTGAACCGTACAGGATAAACCCGAATAAATTTATCAAAATCAACGGCGTCATTACAATTCCCGTTAAAAGAAAGGTCTTTTTTTTCGGATACCGCGAGCGGTACAAAAGCATAAACAAAATCAGAATGTGAAACAGCGACCACAATATGGATAAATCCCTGAATATTGTCACAGCTTACTCCACCTCCTCAAACAGAATTTCCTGATACCGCCTTTTTACCTCCTGATAATATCGCCTTGATACCGGAATCCGCTGTCCTGACAGCACCAGTTCATAACCATCCATATTATCCACCTGATGGAGATTGACTAAATAGCTTTGATGGCACCTGCAGAAAATACTTTTATCCAGCGTCA
>DKZK01000030.1:0-14747 GCA_002493625.1 Lachnospiraceae bacterium UBA7076
CTTCTTTACCGTACATGAGCATTCTTTGCACGCTTGTAATCCGTCTCGCTTCACAAGGACATTTCTTTTCTGTCCACCCGTTGTTTTAAAAGTAAAGCTAAAATGGCAGACAAAATCCTTGCAAAAACTGTGCTCCACCAAATCATAATCTGCCCGCCAAACAAAGGCGGTAAAACAAACATCAATACAAGCATGAACAATGGCTCTGTGAAAGTCAGGATATATGAATAGGCACTTTTTTCCGTTGCATAAAAACTTGCCGTGGTAATTCTAAGAACTGCCACAAATGGTACGGAAACCAAAAAAACAGGTATGATTCTTGCAATTTTACTGTTTACTTCATTTGATGCTCCGAATAATGCGCCAAGACTTCCTTTTGTTGCATACATAATGATGCAGCCAATGACAGACAGGGCATATGCAAATCCGTAAGCTAATTTGCGCACAAATTTTAAATCTGCCCAGTTTTTTTCACCATAACATTGGCTGATTAGCGGCTGACTTCCGTCCCCGACACCCTGTAATATCAGATAGATAATACAGATGACATATGCAATACACGCATAAGTGGCAATTGCAGGTTCTCCACCATACGAAATAGAAAAACGGTTGATAATAATTAAAGATATATTGGGGGACATGGCAAGTCCAAAGGGTGCAATTCCAATTTTAATTATGGAACCCGATACCGTGCCTATTTTGGAGAAAGGAATACTCAATGTAAATTGTTTTTTTCGCAACAAATAAACTAATGCAATCAGCATTGTAACGCCCTGTCCGATAATGGTAGCCCATGTTGCGCCGGAGACACCCTGTTCCAGTACCCATACAAACACATAGTCCAAAATAATATTTGTTACAAAGCCTGCAATCATGGAAAACATTGCATAAAAAGAACCGCCATGATTACGGATAAAAGGAACCAGTCCCGTACCGATTACCTGCAAGGCTGCTCCCGTAGCAATCACAGCTATGTATTCCTCGCCTAAAGTTAAAAGCTGCCCGCGTGCCCCTAACAGCCTTAAAAGTGAACTGTTCAAAAAGAATATTGAAAACGTCAGGATAATGCTCGAAATAATCAGCAACCATAACGCTCCTGCTGTAAACGCTTTTACTTTGGCGTCTTTCTTTTCTGCCTTATTGATTGAATAGTAAATTGCGCCTCCCATGCCAATCCCGGTTCCTAATGCCTGTATGACAGCCACAATCGGATAAGCGATATTTACAGCAGAAAGTCCTATATCGCCAATACTCCTCCCTATGAAGAAACCGTCTACAATCGTATAAATCCCTGACAATGCAAAGGATAACACAGAAGGTATCACATATTTAAAAAAAGTTTTTACGTCACGCATTTGTTTTACTGCTCCTTTTTTATAATAATATAATCCCTGCACGTACTAAATTATTATAGTCTGCATATGGACTAAATGTCAAGGGAAAATAAAAAAGGGATTGTCGCAATAAGAATTAAAATCCTTATTGCGACATCCCCTTTTTTAATATAAAGCAAATTTAACGTCCCTAAACTTTCTTTTCCATTTCTTTTTCCAGCAATGTATTAAATAATGTAATATTATCAACCATTTGCTGTACCCTGTCATTTCCCATAATTTGGAGTGCACGATGCTCCATCTCCCGTAAAGGCGTTATCAGTTTACTACAATAGGAAATTCCTTTTTCGGTTAATATAACCTGTTTTTCCCGGCGGTCCTCACTACCGGGAACAAGTTCAATATACTTATCTTCCTTCAAAGAGCGAATTACGCTGTTGACCGTCTGCTTTGCCAGTCCGGTGCAAATACAGATTTTTTTCTGTGTCATTGCCTTTTGTCCATCTAAAGCATACAGAACAAGTGACAGATAATAATTGATATTTTGTGAAGCTGCCCAAGAGCTGTATAATCCATTTGCTTGTCCCCATACTCCCCATAGTTTCTGTTCATTCGTAGACATAATTACCCCTCCTGCTGCATTAAGTTAAACTCCATTATAGTATTTATACATACTTTTATCAAGATTTTCGAATAAATATGACACTATGCTTTGCCATATTTACATACTCAAGTAAAAAATTAATGAATACGTTCTCAAACAACACACGATTTTTAGGCAAAAAACATCAAATGCCTAAAAATCAGACACATTTGCATGATTGCTTGTTGTTTTATTGCTTTGTTTGTGTGAAAATACATTTTGTTACAGACAATAATAGACATAATTTGACAATCGGACACACATAGGAGGAACATCTTGAAGGTTTTACTTATAAACGGCAGTCTGCGAGGCGAACAAAGCTCGTCCCTCAAGGTTGCGAGAGCCTTTGTAAAAGGGCTTGTGGAGGAAACAAATGCAGAGCTTACGGAGGTAAGCCTGAAGGATAAAAATATTGACCATTGCCACGGCTGCTTTGTCTGCTGGAAAAATACCCCCGGGGAATGTGTTATACATGATGATATGGATGAGCTGAGAGAGCTTGTGATGGAGCATGATATTATAGTGGAGAGCTTTCCCTTATATTTTTTCGGTATGCCGTCCAAGATAAAAGCCTTTACGGACAGGATGATATCCTATGTAAAAGAGTACAGGGGCAATCCGGGAGATGAGGAAAACCACAGGTTTCTTCATAATATGAGATATCCTGAGCTTCAGAAGAAAAAGCTGATTCTTGTATCTACCTGTGGGTACGAGACAACGGACAACTGCTATGATGCAATATTTGCGCAGTTTGACAGGATATGCGGTGTGGACAAATATACGACGGTGCTTGCGCCTCAGGGCGGTATGCTTTCCGAGAAGGGTTTTGCAAAAAAGGTAGAGAGATATTTGCTGAAATTTACTGAGGCGGGACATGAATTTGGCAGAGAAATGCGATTGTCCAGGGAAACATGGAATAAGCTTCAGGTACCTATGCTTGGACATAACACCTTTGAGACGGCAATTAACATGAATTGGGATACGCCGGAGGTGGGACCGTACGGGAAAATCGTAAACGGTTGATATTTTAACTAAAGAAAAGCTGCTGTGAAAGCGTCAGCTTGTAGGAGAGGCAGACATGAAATTATTGGAAGGCATAAAAAGGGGCGCTGCAAAATGCGCATTTGCCATTGCAAATGTGGTTGTGAGAATTATGTACCCTTTGAAAATTACATGGGTTGATAAAAAGGAAACGGTAAAAGCGCTTAAATCGGGCTGTGTGCTGTTTTCAAATCACACGGGACACGTGGACGGTCTTTATATGACGAGAATACTTGGCAGATATGATGTTCACACATTTGTTGCGAAGGACTGGTACGAAAAGAAAAAAATAAACTGGCTGTTCCGAAACCTGCCGTACATACCAATGGACAGAAAGGAAATGGACACCTCGTGGCTCGTCCGCGGAGAAGAAAAAATAAATGCCGGAAAGCCGGTATACATATTTCCTGAGGGAAAGATAAGCAAAACGGGAGAGATTGATACATTTAAGCCGGGCTTTCTCATGCTTGCAAAAAAGACCGATTCAAGGCTTGTGCCTGTATGTATAGACGGAACATTTAAAGCGTTTCACAGAATACATATAATAATCGGTATTCCCTTTGACATAGAATTTGAGGAGGGAAGACCGTCCATCGTATTGAAAAAATGGTCGGAGTTTTGCAGGAATGTTGTTATAGAGCTAAAAAAACAAAAGTAAAAGGAGAAATTACCATGAATGAAAAAGAATTAGAAATTGCAGAAAACATTAAAGGTATGCTTTCAAAAAATTTAAGAATACCTGAGGAAGAACTTGACTACGAAGTGCCATTGTTTGGTGACGGAATAGGACTTGACTCTGTTGATTCCCTTGAAATAATAGCATGCATTGACTCCGCTTACGGCGTAGCAATGACAGGAGTTGCAAAGGAGCATTTCTACAACATAACAAGCCTTACAAAATATGTAGTAGAAAATATGTAATGACATATATGTATTTTTAAATTATAGGGACTGTCGTGCGAAAAATTAATTTTCCGGCGAGGGGCGTTTTTTCACAAAGAAAAGCGGAAGCTAAGCAGTGCGTTGATGCGTTCTTTGTGAAAAAACGCATCTTGCGGCATAAGAATGTCTTTCGCATGGCAGTCCCGTCATACTAAAAAAGAGGAGTAATTCAAAATGGCAAAGGATATCGGTACACGCTGTGTCGTAACGGGGCTCGGACTTATAAGCGCTATTGGAAATAATGTAGACGAGTGCTGGGAAAACGCGCTTTCCGGCAAAACAGGAATTGATAAAGTAAAATCGGTAGATACGACAGATTGTTACGCAAATCTTGGAGCTGAGGTTGACTGTGACAGTCTGGATGACATAGAGGAAGCAAAAAATGTGGACAGGGTTTCAAAGCTTTGTCTTAAGGCGTCTGCTGAGGCATGGAAGGATGCGGGACTTAACGTGGACGAGGAAAATGCAGAACGCATAGGCGTTATTATGGGAAGCTGTGTCGGTGGTGTAATAAGCGTTGAGAACTATATAAACAACGGCGAAAACACTGAGGATATAAATAAAATGACAATTGCCTCAATTGCAAATCATGTTGCAAATTATATCGGCGCTAAGGGTATTGTAACAAATGTAGGAAATGCGTGCGCCGCAGGTGCAATCAGTATTGCATATGCATGTGAGCTCATACGGGCAGGCGTTGCAGATGCCTTTGTGGTCGGCGGAGCGGATGCATTTGCGGCTGTGCCGTTTTCCGGCTTTCTGGCACTTCATGCTCTTTCTGAGGAGGCGTGCTCACCCTTTAATCACAGCAATGGAATAACATTAGGGGAAGGCTCGGGAGCAATTGTTGTTGAGTCCTACGAGCATGCGGTAAAGAGACAGGCGAGGATATACTGCGACGTGCTTTCTGCCGGTATAAGCAGTGACGCCCATCACATTACTGCTCCGAGACCTGACGGACTTGGACAGATGTATGCAATCAGAACCGCAATGGAAAAATCGGGACTTGCGGAACAGGATATTTCATACATAAATGCTCATGGAACGGGAACGCCTAAAAATGATGAGGCGGAATTTCTTTCTATACATACAATATTTGATGATAAAAATGACGACCTTACGGTAAGCTCCACCAAGGCAATGGTTGGGCACTGCCTCGGCGCCGCTGGCGCAATAGAGGCTGTCTTTGCAATAAAGGCGCTTACGGAAAATAAAATACCGCCTACAATCGGATATTCTGACGAGGATGTGGCGGCGCTTTCCGAAAAGGCAGGCAATATAGATTTCAGACCAAACGATATGAGGGAAAAGGAAATGGCCTTCGTAATGTCAAATTCCTTTGCATTTGGAGGAAGCAACGCCAGCGTAATATTCAGCAAAAAGGAAAACGGTGTTTCAGAGACGGAAACGGATGAAAAAATATACATAACGGGAATGGGTATCGTAAGCCCTGTGGGAAACGGCGTTGAAAATTATATTGAAAAGGTGAATGCGGGATATGTGCCGGATGCCACAAGCCTTGAGGCAAATGTCGGCAAGGAGGATTACGATAAATTTGGCGTAAAGATGGCATTTTACAGGAAGCTTGATAAATTCAGCATTATGCAGGTTATATCGGGACTGGAGGCGCTTGCTTCGTCAGGCGTTGAAATAACGGAGGAAAATGCGGAGCAGCTTGGAATGATTATAGGTACAGGCGACGGTCCGCTCACAACGGTCTATGAGTTTCAGGAAAATATTTCTGAAAACGGCACAATTTCAGGTTCCGCATTTAATTTCCCTAATACGGTTTACAATGCGGCAGGAGGATATCTTTCCATCAAAACGGGAATGAGAGGCTACAACGTAACCGTTACAAACGGCGCGCAGTCGGGAATGAGCAGCGTGTGCTACGCTTACAATGAGATAAAGCAGAATCGGGCAAAGCTGATGCTTGCAACGGGAACAGATGAAAACAGCCGCGTTATGAACAAGCTTTACGGACAGCTCGGCATGATTGCGGATAATGCGGGGGACGCTTACTCTGACGGCTCAGGCTTTGTGCTTTCAGACGGCAGTACAACAATCGCGCTTTCTGAGGGAGTATATGCCGAAAGCAGCGGCGCAAGGAAATATGCCGAGGTTGCAGGCTACGGCATGGCACACGAAAATGTGCCGTATGGTGAGGTGAAAGGCTCTGACAGGGGACTTGTCAGTGCAATAAACGCAGCGGTAAGCATGGCGGGAATATCGCTTTCCGATATTGACGCAGTATATGGCTTTGCAAACGGCATGAAGGAAGTTGACGATATAGAAAAGAATGTATATGGTGAGCTTTTTGAAGGAAAAACGCCTGTACACTGCATAAAGGAAGTGACAGGGGAGGCAAGGGCTGCGGCAAGCACTCTCACGGTTGCGCATGCGGCGCTTACCCTTGCAGGGGACATTACAGGAAATCAGAAGGCATATTTTGTAAATAGGGACGGCGTGGAAAAAACAGAATCCGATACAACCGCGTATAAGTATGTGCTTACGACCGCTTACGCAGTGGGCGGCTCATACAGCGCAGTTGTACTTAAAAAGTGCTGCAAATGAAAGGAGAAACACGATGGAAGATAAAGTAGCGCTTGTGACAGGCGCTTCCAGAGGCATAGGGCGCGCCTGCGCCATAAAGCTTGGAGCGGAGGGCTACAAGGTTGTAGTAAATTATAATTCAAATGATGAGGCTGCAAATGAGGTTGTAAGCCTTATAAAAGAAGCAGGAGGCGAGGCAACCGCAATAAAGGCGGACGTTTCCAAGGCAGATGATGCAAAAATGCTTATACGGGAAACCGTAAAAACATACGGACAGCTTGACGTGCTTGTAAACAATGCAGGAATTGTAAAGGACGAGTTTGTCCTTATGATGAGCGAGGAAACGATAAATAAATGCCTTGATCTTAACATAAAGGGTTATTTATACTGTACGCAACAGGCAGTATTAAAAATGTTTTCCAAAAAACAGGGCGTAATCATAAACGTTTCCTCCGTAAGCTCAAAGCTTGCAGTACCGGGACAGTCCGTTTACAGTTCTACAAAGGGAGCCGTAAACTCCATGACGGCAACAATGGCGAAGGAGCTTGCACCGTACGGAATAAGGGTAAATGCGGTTGCGCCGGGCTTTATTGCCACGGACATGATAGACCAGCTTCCTGAGGACAAGAAGGAGGAGTATTTAAATACAATTCCGTTAAAACGCTTCGGGACTGCCGAGGAGGTCGCGGAAATGGTCGCTATGCTTGCGGGACCTGCATGTACATATATGACGGGTCAGGTAATTGTATTGGACGGAGGCTTAAGTCTGTAATTATGATGAATATAAATGAGGTACAAAAGAGAATAAAGCAGAGACCCCCTTTTCAGATGATAGAAAAGGTTGAGGAGGTACGGGCAGGAGAGTATGCAAGGGGAATAAAATGCGTTTCCATAAACGAACCGTATTTTGCGGGACATTTTCCCGACGCGCCCATAATGCCCGGAGTTCTCGTTATTGAGGCAGCGGCGCAGCTATGCTCCATAACCATTGAGAGCGAGGGGACGGAGGACGATAAAATTTATGTGCTGTTAAAATGTGAGGAGTTCAAATTCCTCAAGCCTGTTCTTCCGGGGGACACTCTTGTCATAGAGGTTACAAAGGAGAGCGGTGGCGCAGGACTTATAAAATTTAATGCGAAGGTCATGGTTGATGGCAAGGTTAGGGCTAAGGGCGTACTTGCTTTTACTTCCATGAATAAAGAGGATATTTACAATCAGTAAGGTTATGGGTTAAAATAAGCATAACATATGTCCGGTGGGAAATTTACCGGAAAACAGTGTCAGCATATGTGAAGAATAAATATTAAATAAGATGCTGTCTATAACGGAGCTGAAAATGAAAATAAATGTAATATTCAAAAGAGTAGATGCCGCATACCTTGAGAAAAACTATGACAGTGTAATAAACGTGCTTCACCCTGCCAGAAGGGAAAAGGTTGCAAAGCTTAAAAATAAAAAGGCGGCATATGTTTCCATGACGGCAGGGCTGCTTTTGCAGGAGGTTGTGGAAAGAGAATTTGGTTTGAAGCCGGAGGACATTCTGATTGGAAGGGGCGAAAATGGAAAGCCGTATTTAAAGGAATATCCTGAATATAAATATAATATATCCCATTCGGGGGATATGGTTATGATGGCGTATTCCAGACAGGAGCTTGGGGTGGATATAGAGGAGCTTCGGGTTAAGGATATGAAGGTTGCCAGAAGGTGCTTTACGCCATGTGAGTATTTGTATGTATTAAATGGAAGCAGAGAATGTGACGGAGCTGTGTCTGCCGGATCTGAGGATGATTTAAATATTCAAATACTGTCTGAGGATGAGTTTGAGGAAGCATTACCTGAAAAGGAAATCGTGGACAGGAGGGAGGAGGATAAAAGAAAGACCGAAAGAAGCAGACGTTTCTTTGAAATCTGGACACTTAAGGAAGCGTACTTAAAGCTGACCGGTAAAGGAATAAGCGTTCCGCTATCCTCGTTTGAGGTTGACGTTGAAAATAAATGCGTGAAGGATGAGGCTTTAAAATATTATACCGGAGAAGTGGACAATTATATATATGCAATTTGTGCTGAGGATGTTTCGGAGGTCCGCATAGAAAATTCGTAGATTTTTTGTACAGAGGTTGGTTCCGTGACATTTATGGTATGTTTTTGCATAAATTATTTAACGGTTTGGGCAATATCTGCCTGCCGGAACAGAGTTTTATGGAGGGACAATAGTTAATGAAGGATTTTGTTGAAAATTTATTTGCAAACGACATGAAACTGAGCATCCCTGCTGAATATTTGGAATATTTACAGACAAGACCGGGAGAGATTGTGTATCATGAACCGGAAAACGATGAGCAGGCGGCAGTTGTTGCAAAAATGAAATGTAAACGGGTTGCATTGCTTACGATAGGCGAAGTCCTGATGCTGATGCTTCTGGTTTACGTTATTGTAACTAAGAATACACTTGTTGTGATTTCCCTGATGGGTGTGATGGTACTTACTTTTCTGATGGTGCTCATACATACTGTGCGCATGAAACCTCAGGTTGTTACCGGCAGAGCAGTTATCAAAACGAAGGAGTGGCGGGGAAACGGTCATAATAACTATTCATATTACGTTGCCGTAGCTGTTGACTGGCCGGTAAAAACGATTTATTCAAGGATTCCCGTAAGCAAAGCCGATTACGAAAAAATTCAGGAGGGAACGAGGATTATGATTGTAAATGTGGGAAAGGGCGTTGTGCTTGATTAAAATGACTTTCTCAAAAGGTAATTCAAAAGGTAATTGCACCTTGACAAAGAATTGCGCTTATTGTAAAATAACCACTGTTGTAGCATATTGTCAATCTGCCATTGGCGATGCGCTATTTGTGGTATTCTTTCGCAAAGTATAATATACGCTTTCGTATATTATGCCATAAAAATTAATAGCATGCGGTTGTAGCTCAGCTGGATAGAGCACTTGGCTACGGACCAAGGTGTCGGGAGTTCGAATCTTCTCAGCCGCGCGAATAAAAGGCTGTCACAGCAGGAATTAAAAGGACAGATTACTTGCTTGTGACAGTTTTTTTATTTGAACAGCAACGTCTGAGGAGTTGTTCTGTAAAGAAGCGTAATGTTATCCTTTAGAAATAATATTAGTTCAAATGTACAGTTGACAAAAACAGAGAAAAGAGTATGCTCCTAAAACCGGGGTTGTAAGACTCTTACGATTGACGGAAAAACAATATAATAATATTTATATGGTGTCGGGTGAATTGGATTATCAGGAAAGAACAGTTGGTGTAAATGCACATATTATGCTATACTATCAATAGTGATAATTATAAATTGCTATATTTAGGAGTGCAATAAAGGCTTGATACTAAATGTGGTAGATGAATGACCCGCCCAAAATGGTGCATCGTTCAACCCCATTGCATTGAATCGGCAATGATAAGCACAAGCTTTCCGTCTTCAATTACCATCCGGTCAATTATGTATCTGTCATTTACATCGGACATGCCGTTATTACCTCCCTGCTGTATCCTCCCCATGTGAAAATCTAAAGAAAAACAACAAGCATAAGCATAATAATCACAGAAATTATAAGAGCCGGAATAACTATGAAAAACAGAATCCGGAAAGCAATCTTTTTCAATTTCCGTCCCTGTTCCTGAAGCTCCTCTCCCTCCTGCCGCACTTCTTCCAATGCTTCCTTTTTTTCATGTGTCGCTGACATATTCGGCTCTAATATTTCAATAATCCTGCAAAGGTCCTCCAGCTCCTTCCTGGTATTTGCGATTTCCTTATGTATGTCGAATTTTCCCAGTATAAGAGCCGATTCAGCAATACCTCCTCCCGAACGGAGAAAATACAGATTTTCGGCTTCAAATTTCAAGTACATTCTTCCATATGTTCCACCCAGGGTTTGAATATATTCCATAAAATGTGGCGTGAGCACATAAAATGCATCATGTTCATTTATTGCATAAACATCGAACATCCTATTAAACTCAATGTTTTCCGTTATCACTCTGCGCAATTTCGGTTCCGGACATGGAACTCCTGCCGAAAGTACCAGCACCGCGTTTTCCACTCTCTTGTTCAGGGAAAGCTCAATCAGACTTCCATCTATATCATCTGTCACGTTAGATTTGTTATCCTTAAGTGTAATTTTGACGTCAGACTGCTTAAATTTCACACCTTTATATGTTCCTTTTATTAAATCTTCTGAAACATATTGAAAATTTTTTTGCCACTGCATCAAGCCTATTCTTCTGAACTGCTCCTGTGTATACCCCATATCCGGATAGTACTGCGCCTCATCATAAAGAGCCTCTATTATCGGACGGGTAAGCAGCTGCTTATAGCTCTTAAGATATTTTTTTGCCGCTTTCCTGGACGGTATGGAAACAATCAAAACAATAGCCATACTCACAGCCCAGCCAACTAACATAATTGTCGAATTATCCAACCGAATAGTTATAGGGAACAGTACTATAGGAGTCAAAAATACCCCCAGAACTGATATCAGTAACATCAAATTATATATTTTGTGTTTTTTCTGCAGCGGTTCCAGGGACTCTGCAATCCTTTTTTCATCTATATTCATCTGCTTTATTTTTCCTCCTTCAGCTAAACAATATGCCATTGGGGACGATGCATTCAAGCCATCTCCCTGTTTATCATACCATCTACATAAATATTATATAAATCGTGATTTATATAGTATACCTCTTTATTGCCTGCAAGAAAACCTCAAAATTAGAACGTTAGAATATTGAATTCTTCAAGACTGGAAAAAGCAAAAAACAAAACGAAACATGATGGGTATTTCCCTGCTTGCGGTTATGGGCATCACCCTGCTTACACCGGGTGCGGGAATGAATGAGCCGGATGTCAGCAAAAATACTGCTTTAACGTGGCTGAATTGCGGCAAGATTGACCCGCCCCAAATGGTGCATCGTTCAACGAAATCAGTGATGAGGCAGTCAAAAAACAGGCTGCTTCTTTTATTTTGTTTTTTGTATAAATACTCTTTTGGGTTAAATAAAGTTTGCAAAAATTATTATGTACTGTATAATAAAAACAACAAAAGATGGTGGTGTTTTGATTTGAGAAATGATACATATATCAGTCCAAATAGTTACATAAGGTGTCATTTTTTTAATCACTAATAAGGATTGAAGAACTGGCACCTTGATTTGTGCATGTTCAAATTTTTTGCGATGGATATCTGAGATGATGATTGTATTGGTTACTGCGTTAGTGTTGGATGAGTGACCCGCCAAAAATGGTGCATTGTTCAACTTATCCGGATCCTGTGGAGATTAATATGACTGGTAATAATTAATAAGGATTTTAAAGCAGCAAATGAGAAGATTGGACTAAGTGGTGGATTTCCACATACAGGTGGTGCGTCAATTGTCAGAAATAAATAAAAGGAGTTTAGAAATATGAATATGTTAAATTGTGCTGAAAAGATTTCACGTAAAGAAATTTTAAAGGTTGAGAATGACTTAGGAGTAAAGTTTCCTGAGGAGTATATAGCATTTATAACTAATACAAACGGTGGTACACCTGAATCAGATATGCTATACGATTTTTATGATGAAATTTCTGAACAAAAAAACACATCGGTAATAAGAAGATTTTTTTCTGTCTGTGTAGATGAAAACAATCAAAAAAACAATATTAAATTGATATTTAATATAATGAGAAAAGAAAAAATGATTCCGTTTGATATGATACCAATTGCTGATGATCCAACCGGAAATATAATCTGCATATCATTTAATCAAGACGATTATGGAATGGTATATTATTTGAATCATGAATTTGAAGATTTAGATACAGGATATTTAGTGAAAAGCAAGATTTCTGATTCTTTTCAAAAGTTTATGGAAAGCTTATATATAGATGAATGAGATGAATAATCCGCCAAAATGGTGCCATCGTTCAACTGAAAGACCGGAGTAAGAAATAATATGCGAGAATATGAAATGTTAAAAAACACTCTAATAAAAGAAATAGAAAATAATCATATTGAGCTTTGGGATTTACATGAAATATTAGCAAGATATCGAGATAAGGGAATTACTAAGGAAGAAATGCAAAAGCTATTAGATGAGCTATGTGATATTATGCCTGAGCAGGTAGACTTATTCCATGATTTGATGGATTTTATATGTGGTTTTTGCAATACGGATTTGTCATTGTTTAAATATTAATATTATTACGTAAATTGTTCTGATAAATTATATATAGAAACAATAATATAATCTCCATCTTTTTCCTTATACATCCGGATTTCAGTATAACCCCATTTTTCGGGCTGTGTATAATCCCCGGAAAAACTATTTTCCTCCTTGTTTTGTAATTGGACGGGGCTGTCGCAATAACAATTTTAGTTCTCTAAATCCTTATTGCGCCCCGTTGCGACAAAATTATAATAGCATTCATATATATCCGGATGTTTTTTTTCCGACCAAATATAGGAATCATCCGACGAAATTTTTTTTGATACCCTTTGCCGGCTCTGATTGCCGACACCTATAATCTTGGGGCATGACAGTAGCATCAGGAAAAATCGTTGGTGTGAATGCACATATTATGCTATAATGTGAATCGTGGTAAATGACCCGCCCACCCAATGGTGTATTATTTAACATCACTGACGCAGGAGGAGAATTTGGAAAAGATGGAAACATATTTATCTGGTGGCAGTTTGTTGGAAACGATAAGAAAGCAGGCGATGGAAGCAACGTGTATGAAGCGGGAACGGTACACAAAATTAGTCCGATTGTTTGAGGCATACATATAAAGTGGGGAAGAGGAAGTCAGAAATGGATAGGCTGGTAAATTATGTGGTAGTCAATGTGGCAGATAATGTTTTGAGTGAAGAAAGAAAATTTGCAACGTGGGATGTTACAATTCAGAGTGGTTGTGCACTTACAGAAAAGAGAATTGCAGTATTGTCGGATGATATAGGGGAAAATATATCCCGATTAAATCCGGTGTACAGTGAGCTGACAGCATTATATTGGGTATGGAAGCATAAAAAGAGCAGTTATGTCGGTTGGAGCCATTACCGCAGAGGATTGGATATTGAGGCGGAGGAAATGGAGGCTTTGCTGTCGGCAGGAGTAGATGTGATTATGCCAATACCGGTTAAGTTTGAGGGACCCATAAGGGAACAATGGTGTATAGCGCATCCATTGGATGCATGGCAGGCAATGATGGAGGTTTTAAGAAATAGGGAACCGGCATATTATGAGGCGGCCTGTGAAGTGTATGAGCATAATCTGCTTTTTCCTTTTTGCATGGGGATTTATACATATGAATATTTTGACAGATATTGTAATTGGCTATTTCCTATTTTGGATGAAATATATTCTGTTATAGGTGAGAAATGGGACGTGTATCAGAACAGATATATTGCTTTTTTGGCGGAAAGACTGCATTCCTTATATTTTATGTTTCATATCAAAACCCTGGATTACAAGATTGTTCCATACAAGATATTATCTTCTGCCGATGCTGCATGGAATATTGATAGTGCACTGACGGAAGAGCAGATATTTCAAAATGTGGAGGAGATGTTATCCAACCGTCAGGTTAAAAAAGCCTGTTTATATGTTTCTGATTGGGTTGATAAGAACGGATGCGGTTCAGAAAAGCTGCGTCTTGTTTATAAGATTATGCATATCATTTGTACGGAGAATCGTTATACGGAGAAAATCATGTGTCGTTATACGTCAAACTTAGACATGTTGATTGAACATTATTGTTTATTGGTGAATTTCCTTGCATATATAGAGCAAAGTAATCAGGTGGGAGAAAAAGATTTTGAGATGGAAAGGGATTTCTGGTCATATTTTGAGCAGACAGGAACCTCTAGCTATGTATTGGAGATTATTACTGCGATAGATAAGAATAATAGTACAGATTTGTTAAAAGGACTGGCGGAGTTTTATCAGAGAAACGGAGATGCAAAAACCGCAGTCAGGTTGCAGGATAAAGTCAAAAACGGTCAGTTGGAATGATGGAACTTATATGTGTACTCCACCGGATATTATGATTTTTACAGAAGCATATAAATCAGTAATGTCGACTCAGTTTCAGGAGGATAGATTTGAAATAAAAAAGATTGAAAACGGAGAAAACAGGGATGGTATCCGCAATTTCAGTTTTTTCATAAAAAGTATAGGAATAAAAAACGACCTCACCGAGGTCGTTTTTTATTTTAAGCTGGGCTACAAGGATTCG
>DKZK01000030.1:15066-55215 GCA_002493625.1 Lachnospiraceae bacterium UBA7076
TTACCATTTGGCGATAGCCCATTACGAGTTGTTATTATAAAATAACAAGAGAGAAAATGCAAGTGTTTTTTTAAAATATTTTTGACATATTTTTTGATAGTTTTCCTGATGTGAAATTTATATGATGTTTTTTACATTTATGCCATGTATTCTTTTTTTTCTGACGAATAGTATTACCTATTTAAACATTTTTATTAAAATATTTGACAAACACCAAATCATGGTTTAGAATTTCACATGTCATAAACGGTTAGGAGGATTGCTATGAGCAGCATAATTTACGTTGTACCTTGGGCTATATGTGATACGGACAGTATATATGTAAAAAAGGTTCCGAGCGATGAGGTTGCGGAGCTGGAGGTCGGTACCCCTGTATGGGACTGGTGTATAAAAAAGGTTGTTCCTAATCCGGACAGAAGAAGTAAGGATAAGTATGCAATTATAGATGTTTATAACGGTTATGATACACAGAAAAATGAAAAGGGAGTTTCTTTTTTCTCACTAAGCAATTCAGCAGATAAGCTTATGGAGTGTGGTTTTGAAAAGGCGTCAGATACAGAGGCGACTTATATTAAACAAAAGGTGCTGAAACCTGCAAAAAAATAAATGTACAGGTTGTATGTGGAGTAATTAGGAGCTGAAAATCGGCTCTTTTTTACCTTGAAAATGGGACTGTCGCAATAAGGATTCTAATTTTCTTTTATAATGCATTTTAAACAAAGAACGCTCCAACGTGTTACTTAGCTTTCGCTTTTCTTTGTTAAAATGCATGGTTACTAAGAAAAATAATCCTTAATACGACAGCCTCAGGAAATGGAGTTTGACATGATAGAAGTAGGAAAATGGAATACCTTAAATGTAGTGAGAGAAAAGGATTTTGGCGTATATCTGGCAGAGGAAGGCGGCGATGCAAGGGATGCAGTGTTGCTTCCTAAAAGGCAGGTGCCTGAAAAAACAAAAATAGGTGATGCCTTAAAAGTTTTTATATACAGGGATTCTGCTGACCGGCTTATTGCAACTGTAAATGAGCCATACATTACGATAGGAGAAATAAAGAGGCTTGTTGTAAAGGGCGTAACAAATATAGGCGCATTTATGGACTGGGGACTTGAGAAGGATATTTTTCTTCCTTTTAAGGAGCAGACTACCAGAGTCAGGGAGGGAAAAGAGTACCTTGTGAGAATGTATGCGGATAAATCCGACAGACTTTGTGTTTCCATGAAGCTGTATAATTATCTTCAGCCTATAGAAGGCTATGAGAAGGGACAGGGCTTTAAGGGAATCATATATGAGTATAAGCAGGGAATGGGAGCATTTGTTGCCATAGATGATAAGTATGGCGGTCTTATCCATGAAAATGAGATTTACAACAATGTGTATGTGGGAGATGAGATAGAGGGGCGAATCGTAAACATAAGAGAAGATGGCAGAGCGGACCTTGCGCTTAAGGATGTGGCATATAAGCAGATGATTTCAGACAGCGAGATGGTGTATGATGTCATAAAAAGTTACAAGGGAGTGCTTCCTTTTAACGATAAAGCGGATAAGGAGCTTATAAAGAGAGAGCTGGGACTCAGTAAAAATGCCTTTAAGCGCGCTGTTGGAAAGCTGCTTAAGGAAGATAAAATAAAGATCACGGAAAAAACGATTGAAATAAGGAGGAAATAAAAATGAAGGAGATAATTTCAACAAAAAAGGCGCCTGCGGCAATCGGACCATATTCACAGGCGGTTGTTGTGGGCGATATGATTTATACATCAGGCATGATACCGATTATACCGGAAACGGGAGAGCTTGAAGGCGGGGATATTACCGCACAGGCGCGTCAGGCAATATCGAATCTTATTGCGCTTCTTGAGGAGGCAGGGTCAGACGCCCGGTCAGTTGTAAAGACCACTGTATTCATAAAGGACATGAATGATTTTGCAAAGGTAAATGAGGTTTATGCAACATTTTTTACTGATAATTACCCTGCGCGTTCATGTGTTGAGGTGGCAAGACTTCCCAAGGATGTGCTTATAGAAATTGAAGCGGTTGCAATAAGAAATAAATAGTAATAGGATGTTTTGCTGTGGTAAAGTTATTTGCAGGGAAAAAATGTTGCGTAATCGACAACAGGGTGGTAAACTGAATTGGTAGAAAATCTGATGATCCAGATAAACTGTAAAACAAGGAGAGACAGTCAGGGAAAGGAAGTATACGATTATGAGTAAAAATATTGATTGGTCAAATTTAGGCTTTGGTTACATTGAAACAGATAAGAGATTTGTGTCAAATTATAAGGACGGAGCATGGGATGAAGGAGCGCTCATTGATGATCCGATGGTTACAATGAGCGAATGTGCCTGTGTTCTTCAATATGCGCAGACCTGTTTTGAGGGGCTTAAGGCATATACCACCGAGGACGGACGTATTGTATGCTTCAGACCTGATCTTAATGCACAGAGAATGGCAGATACATGTAAGCGGCTTGAGATGCCTGAATTTCCTGAGGACAGATTTGTTCAGGCAGTTGTTGACACCGTAAAGGCAAATGCAGATTACGTTCCTCCTTTTGGTTCAGGAGCAACACTCTATATAAGACCGTACATGTTCGGAAGCAATGCGGTTATCGGCGTTAAGCCGGCGGACGAGTATCAGTTCCGTGTATTTACAACGCCTGTAGGGCCTTATTTTAAGGGAGGAGCAAAGCCTATCGTTATCCGTGTAAGTGATTTTGACAGAGCGGCGCCTCACGGAACGGGACATATCAAGGCGGGACTTAACTATGCAATGAGTCTTCACGCAATTGTGGATGCGCATGATAAGGGCTATGCGGAAAATATGTATCTTGACGCTGCCACACGGACTAAGGTTGAGGAGACAGGCGGAGCAAACTTTATCTTCATAACAAAGGACGGTAAGCTTGTAACACCTAAGTCAGACAGTATACTTCCTTCCATCACAAGACGCTCGCTTATGGTTGTTGCGGAGAAATATCTCGGCATGACCGTTGAGCACAGAGAGGTATATTTTGACGAGGTTAAGGATTTTGCCGAGTGTGGTCTTTGCGGAACAGCGGCAGTAATTTCACCGGTAGGAAGGATAGACGACCACGGAAAGGAAATCTGTTTCCCAAGCGGAATGGATGAAATGGGACCTGTAACAAAGAAGCTTTATGATACTCTTACGGGTATTCAGATGGGCAAAATAGAAGCGCCTGAAGGATGGATTAAAGAAATTAAATAACAGTGGATTTATAATAAGGGGCTGTTGCACAAAGAATATTTATATTATGATATAAATATTCTTTGTGCAACAACCCCCGTTTTCAATATAAATATATTAGGCAATTGCGAAACTTCTTATTTTCGATATATGAGTTGTAGAAAATATACATTTTCATAAGCATGGTGCTTTGGAGCCGTCAGTGCTTAGTGAGGTATTTTCGAGCTTAGCACTGCTACGTGCGACAAGCAGCGCAAGCGTGCCGTGCGTTGAAATGTATATTTTCTGCAACGTATTATATGAAAAGTTTAGTTTCGCAATTACCTGCAATATATGTGTAAAGGCGGTAAAATATGAGTTATGTAAGATTTAAAAATGTATGCAAAACCTACCACAGCGGAGATGTTAAGGTTGAAGCGCTCAAGGACGCAAGCTTTGAGGTCGAAAAGGGCGAGATATGCGTTATCGTGGGACAGTCAGGCGCAGGAAAGACAACGCTGTTGAACATATTGGGCGGCATGGACAAGCTGACAAGCGGAGAAATAGAGCTTGAGGACAAAAAGGTGTCGGAACTGAATAAAAAACAGCTTGCCACCTACAGAAGGCAGGATATAGGCTTTGTGTTTCAGTTTTATAACCTGATACCAAATCTTACCGCAATAGAAAATATAGAGATTGCCACGCAGCTTTCAAAGAACCCTATGGATCCGGAGGAGGTTCTTAACCTTGTGGGCCTTAAGGACAGGCGGGACAATTTTCCTGCGCAGCTTTCGGGAGGCGAACAGCAGAGGGTATCGATTGCAAGAGCCCTTGCCAAAAACCCGAAGCTTCTTTTGTGCGACGAGCCTACGGGCGCCCTTGACTATGAAACGGGCAAGGCTGTGCTGAAGCTTTTGCAGGATTGCAGCAGAAAAAATAAAATGACAGTCATTATCATTACCCACAATCAGGCGTTGACCGCCATGGCGGACAGAATTATAAAGGTTAAGAACGGACACGTTTCCTCCGTTAGAATAAATGAAAATGTTGTTCCGGTGGAAAATATTGAATGGTAAAACTGATTGGAGATAAAAATTGAAGAGTGCATATGGTAAAAACATTACCCGTACCATAGGAAGAAGCTTTGGAAGATATCTTGCCATTATGGCGATTATAGCTCTGGGAGTAGGCTTTTTTTCCGGACTGAAGGTTACAAAGCCTGCCATGGTAGCGACAGGAAACAACTACATAAAGGAACACAGCCTGTACGATTTTAAGCTTCTTTCCACGTATGGTTTTACGGAGGATGAGGTGGAAAAAATGTCTGAGACGGCATTGTTTGCCGAGGGAGCCTACAGTCAGGATTTTATTTTCGTGGATTCCGAGGGATATGAGTCTGTCATTAAGGCAAATTCCATTACGGAAAATATAAATACACTGGAGCTTGTGTCGGGGCGTCTTCCAAAGGATAAAAGCGAATGTGTGCTTGACGCCTATTCCTACGGCGAGGATATGATAGGCAGGGAAATTTCCATTGATGAAAGTAATTCAGATGAAATCAAGGATGTATTTTCACGAGATACATATACCGTTGTGGGCACTGTTTACTCTCCTGTATATCTGAATTATGAGAGAGGAACCACAAGTCTTGGAAACGGAAGGCTTGGCGGTTTTGTCTACATGCTTCCCGACGCATTTGATTTTGAATATTATACGGAAATGTACCTGAAATGTCAGGACAGCCATGACATATATACAGATGAATATGATGATTTTATAGATGAAAAAACTGTTTACATTGAGGAGCATTTAAAGGAAACTGTAAATGAAAGATATGAGGATTTGCTTGCGGAAATAAATTCTGCATATGACGAGGCTGTTGAAGAAATTAAGAGTGAGGTTACGGATGCCTACAGGGAAGCATTTTATGAGCAGATGATGGCGCAGGGGTATCCGGAGGCTGTTATAGACGCCCTTCTTGCCGATGGAACGTTAGAGCTTCCTCAGGAAGATATAGATGAGGAAATAGACAGGTTTGTGAGCGAAATAGAACTGCCAGAGATTTCCGAGCCCGAAACCTTTGTGTTTGACCGGAATTCAAATATCGGTTATGTGTGCTTTAAAAATGATTCTGCCATAGTTGAGGGGATTGCAAAGGTATTTCCGGTATTTTTCTTTCTCATAGCGGCGCTTGTATGTTCAACGACCATGACGAGAATGATTGATGATGAAAGAGGGCAGATAGGAACTTTCCGGGCGCTTGGCTACAGCAATTCCTCCATTATTGCAAAATATATCATTTATTCGGGAAGCGCTGCAGCGATAGGAGGCATTGCAGGATTTTTCGGCGGTACGTTTCTGTTCCCTTACGTCATATGGATTACCTATGATCTGATGTACGGCTTTGCGGAAATTAAATATTATTTTTCGGGAACGATGCTTGCGCTTTCTCTTATTGTGGCGTTTCTTTGCTCTGCGGGCACCACATATTTTGCCTGTAAAAATGAGCTCAGATGTATGCCTGCTGAGCTTATAAGACCGAAGGCTCCTGCCGCAGGAAAAAGAATACTGCTCGAAAAGATAAATTTTATCTGGAGGCGTATGAAGTTTCTGCACAAGGTTACCGCAAGAAATGTATTCCGATTTAAAAAGCGTATGTTTATGATGATTATAGGAATAGCAGGGTGTACGGCTCTTGTTATGACGGGGCTTGGACTGAAGGATTCCATTTCGAACATTGCTGCATTTCAGTATGACGAGATAGAGGTTTTTGACATAGACGTAACATTTGCCGAAGCGGTGGACGACGCCTCAAGAGATGAAATAGAAAAGCAGCTTGGAGCTGTGATAGTGTCTTCAGCAGAGATATATAAAACTTCAATGGAATACCGGACGGAGAATGTGTCCAAGACGGTGTATCTTACCGCCGCTGACGGGGACAGTCTTGAGGGCTTTGTGGATTTTCACAGAAACGGGAAAAAGGTGGAATATCCGGCGTATGGAGAGGTAATGCTTTCCAAGGGACTTGCTGAGACGGCAGGCGTGAAGGCCGGGGATATGTTCACCCTTACGGATAATGAGGGAAGGGAAACTGAGCTTAAGGTTTCCGGCATATTTGAAAACTATGTATGGCATTATGCGTATGTGACGCCTGAAACCTATAGAGACTTTTTTGATGCGGAATATGAGCCTAATTCCATGTTTATAAATTTGTCGGAGGAGGCGGACCCCTATGAGACAGGGGCAATGCTTACGGATATAGACGGAGTTATGAATGTCAATGTGGTTGCCGCACTAAAGGACAGAATCGCCAATATGATGAAGATGCTCGACTCAGTTGTATGGCTTGTAATCGGCTGCGCTGCCGCGCTTGCATTTATAGTGCTTATTAATCTGAGCAACATTAACATAACGGAGCGTGTAAGGGAAATTGCAACAATAAAGGTGCTGGGATTTTATCAGGGAGAGACGGGGTCTTATGTTTTCAGGGAAAACCTTGTGCTCACCATACTTGGAATCATTGTGGGGCTGCCACTTGGAAAATGGCTTCATGCGTTTGTGATTTCACAGATTAAAATTGACCTTATTTCTTTTAAAATAACCATACTTCCTTTAAGCTATATCATAGGCGTAATAACAGTGTTTATGTTTTTAGTGATAGTGGATATTATTATGAGAAGGAAGCTTGAGGCTATTGATATGGCGGAATCACTTAAATCCATAGAGTAATAGAAAAGGAAAAATAGAATGAGCGAGAAAAGAATATTAAAAAACAAGGCGTTTCTGTATCTTACGGAATTTTTTGCAGGAATGTCGGTCATGGCTGTGGAGCTTGGAGCAAGCAGGCTTCTTGCACCGTATTTCAGCTCGTCCCAGATTGTCTGGACAATCATTATCGGAACAATCATGATTGCGATGGCGCTTGGCAATATTTACGGAGGAAGAAGCGCAGACAAAAATCCAAATCCCGATAAGCTTTACGGCAGGATTTTAATTGCAGCTATATGGATAGCGCTTATTCCTTTGGCGGGAAAATATATTATTCTGGGTATTTCGGCGCTTCTTGTTTTTACGGTTAATAACAATCTTCTCATATGGGCGGCGTTTTCTGCCTGTATGGTTATATTTGTGTTTCCGCTCTTTCTTCTTGGAACGGTCACGCCGTCCCTTGCAAAATATTCAGTGGAAAGCCTTGAGGAAAGCGGAAAGGTTGTGGGCAATCTTGGAGCGTTCAACACAATCGGAAGCATAATCGGGACATTTCTGCCTACCTTTGTAACCATACCTGCGGTGGGAACATCCATTACATTTCTTATATTTGCAGGGGTGCTTATGCTTCTTGGAATTATATATTTTGTAAGCTGCAAGGCAGGAAGGGTCAAGTCTGCCGTGTCGGTTGTAATTCTTGTTATAAGCTGCATTTTTGGCTCGTCAGACAGCTTTGCATTCTGGGAAAAGGATTTGACCTATGAGGGGGAGTCCATATACAACTACCTTCAGGTAAAGGAAAATGAGGAAAAGGTGTACCTTTCCACAAATGTTCTTTTTGGCGTGCAGTCCGTTTATGTTAAGGAGGAGCGGCTTACGGGCATGTATTATGATTATGCCATGGCAGCGCCTCTTATGGCAGGTCTGTCAGAAAAGGACGGCATGAATATTCTTATACTCGGCATGGGGACGGGAACTTATGCAACCCAGTGCGGCAGGTACTTTGACGACGTTGTCTGTACGGGGGTTGAAATTGATGAAAAAATAACAAAGCTTGCAAGGCAGTATTTTGAGCTGGATGAGAACGTGGAGGTTACAACCTATGACGGAAGGGCGTATTTAAATGCAATCGATGAGAAATACGACGTTATAATGGTGGACGCTTATCAGGATATTACAATTCCGTTTCAAATGTCGTCAGTTGAATTTTTTACCCTCGTAAAGGAGCATCTTACGCCTGACGGTGTTATGGTTGTAAATATGAATATGAGGGGGAGCAGTGAGGGCAATATAAATCAGTATCTTTCAGATACCATTTCACAGGTGTTTGGTGAGGTTTATACGGTTGATGCCACAGGCTCCACAAACCGTCTGCTTTTTGCCTCAGATAACAAGATGATGATTGAGACTTTTTACGGCGAGGTTAAGGCGTTATCATCGGATGATACATTGCAGGGTGAACTTAAGAATTTTATGGAACAAAAGCTTGTGGGACAGCTTATGGCGTATGAGGCAGGCGACTATGTGATGACTGATGACAAGGCTCCCGTGGAGCTGCTTGGAATGAAGGCAATAGATGAGATTATAAAGGACGAGGTTATGTATTACAAGGAAATATATGAGAAGGAAGGGCTTGAAGGGCTGCTTGAGAGATTGTAGGTGTTGTATTAGGAAGCTGTGGCTCCGGGGCTGTTTAAGGTATAATATAAAAAAATCGTTTGAAGACGTCGGTACTTAGATGGCGTATTTTTTGTTATTATACCTTAAACAGCCCCGGAGCTACAGCGTTTTGGGACGACAGCCCTTTATTTATCTGCTGACGGAAGGAAGATTTGACAGATTATTATTTTCATTTCCATCCGGAATGGATTTTAAATATTCTTTTCCGTCCCGATGGGCGATTCCAACACCATTGATGTCGCCGTCCTTTGCCATGGCAACGCCTTCCTCTTTGGAAACGGTGGACCCGTCGGAGAGCTGGTAGCCATTGACACGTCCCTCTGATTTTACAAGCCCTACAATATCCTTTGCGTCAGGCTTTGCATGCGGGATGGAATCCAAAGTATTTTTAGCAAGAGCTGAATCAAATATATTGTCTTTTTCCATAAAAACCTCCATAATAAAATAAATAATTTTCGGTAAAATAAGTATTTGTAAAAAAATAATAAATATACGCTTGAATGAATGGAAGACAATGGGTGTATCAGTATCGAAGATGCTTTGTTTCTGTTGTATGTATGTACCTGAGCTGTTATACCGGATAAATTAAGTCATGGATTTAAACAGTCCAATGAATGTAGAAAGTGTGGCAAAAGTAATAATTTTGCAAATAAGAAGAAAATACCGGAGGATGTTATGTTTAATAAAGTAATTGTTATCGGCTGCCCGGGAGCGGGAAAGAGCACATTTTCAAGAAGGCTGAAAAGCGAAACGGGTCTGCCTTTATATTATCTTGACATGTTGTGGCATAAACCGGATAAGACAACGATTAGCAGAAGTGAGTTTGATTGTAAATTAAAAGAAATTCTTTCGAAGGATAAATGGATAATTGATGGAAACTATACCAGAACACTTGCAATGCGGCTTGAGGTCTGTGATGCTGTTTTTTTATTGGATTTACCGACAGAGGAATGTCTTGCGGCGGCAGAAGCCCGCATAGGAAGTCCTCGTGAGGATATGCCTTGGATAGAAACAGAATTTGACCGGGAGTTTAAACAATGGATATTGAATTTTCCGCAGAGGGAATTACCCTTGATTTATGAACAGCTAAGCCGGTCCGGAGAAGGAAAATGTATAACGATTTTCCGCTCAAGATATGAGATACAGAAATATTTCAACGAAACATTTGACAGATAGCTTCCGGTTTGCTGAAAAAACATCAAAACAGAAAAAATAATATGAAAATAATATGAATATTGTTTGCATTGACATGAAAAACTGTTCCGTAATATAATTAAAATTGTGCAATAGCGCTTTTTTAATTCGTACTGAAAAGGGAGGCAAATCATGAATACAACTATAATTGAGGTAATAATCGCAAGCACAGTAGTTATTTGTTTATTTGTTATCCCGGTCATAATATTGATATTTATTGGCACGACTCACCGCCGGCATTTCAAGAAAATGAAAAATCAAACAGAAACGCAAGGCAGAGTAATAAATCGAGAGTATATAGAGGCTCCCGATTCTGTTGATGGTTCATACAGTGGATCAGATTATTATCAGGTTACCTATGAGTTTGAAGACCGTTATGGAAATCATTTTGTAAAGCGTTTTGATACCGTGCGGTGCCCGTTTAAAGAGGGTGATAATATCCGTTTATATTATGATGCAGCAAATCCGAATGATTGTGTTACCGCTCATGAGGTAGAAATGTCTAAAAATGCTCCTAGGAATATTCTTTTTGCGATTCTGATTTTTGCAATGATATGTATCGTAATTTTTTTATTTTTAAAGTGGGAAGTAAGGCGACAGAAATAATATATAATAATGGAATGAATAAAGCAGAGGGCACTTGCTTAAATTCAGTGCTTTCAATTGTTGATAACATTTTTATGATAGTTATAATAGCTATTAAATATTTTTAAATAAGGAAATTAAATATAAATTTACAATGGTGGAAAAAGATGAGATTTTTAATTTTAAGGGAAAACGGTTTTACAACCTTTATGTCATGCATCGGTGTTATCAGCGGGGCTTTTGCTATTGTTTGCTGGAAGGGGGTTTTTGACGAAATTGATACATTTCTCATTCCTGCAATTGTAAGCACTATTATTTGTATTGTATTTTATATGGTTGCATTCATATCGTTCCGTAAGGCTGTAAAAAAGCGTGCAGAGCTGGAAGCGCAATACAGGGCTGACCATCCGGAATTTTATAACAAATAATAGTTTGAATTGGTATAGAGTGAAATGAATAAATTATTTAAAGATATAAGGCATGGCGATATTGAAGCAGTACGGGCAGCAATATCAAAAATATAAGATAAAAAATTGTTGGTTATGAGATTTTACACATAAAACAAAATTAAGAAGAAAGGGGTAAAACATGGAAAAAGCAAAAGTTTATTTTACCAAAGAAATAACACCGGAGACAGTTGTTAGGATGTATAACATGCTTGGTGTAGAGCTTAAGGGAAAGGTGGCTGTTAAGGTACATTCCGGCGAGAAGGGAAATCAGAATTATTTAAGACCTGAGTTTATGCGCCCTATGGTGGAAGCGGTAAATGGAACCATTGTGGAGTGTAACACGGCATATGAAGGGGAGAGAAATTCTACGGAAAAGCACAAAAAGCTTATCAGCGCGCATGGCTGGAGTAAATATTTCGATGTTGATTTGCTGGATGAAGAAGGACCGGATTTGGTTTTGCCAATTTCAAAGGGAACAGTACTGAAAGAAAATTATGTGGGTAAAAATATTGCAAATTATGATTCTATGCTTGTTTTGTCACATTTTAAGGGACACCCGGCAGGGGGCTACGGCGGAGCTTTAAAGCAGCTTTCCATAGGTTGTGCCTCCAGTGAGGGAAAGTCACTGATTCATTCCGGTGGATTTACAAATGATCAGACGATTGTTTGGGACCATATGGCGGAGCAGGATGTATTTTGTGAGTCAATGGCAGATGCGGCAGGAAGCATTATGGAGTATTTTAAGGGAAATATTGCATTTGTGAATATGATGTGTAA
Source organism: Lachnospiraceae bacterium UBA7076 (assembly GCA_002493625.1). Taxonomy (GTDB): domain Bacteria; phylum Bacillota; class Clostridia; order Lachnospirales; family Lachnospiraceae; genus Coprococcus_C. The sequence goes on from DKZK01000030.1 coordinate 26,646, forward strand.
CCTTTCGGTAGATTGTGACTGTTGCGCTGTGGCAGAGGATCCTTGTATGAAGGATATTGGAATTTTATCCTCCCTTGATCCCGTTGCTCTTGACCGGGCATGTATGGATTTGATATACAAGTCAGATGATCCGGGACGTGACCATTTTCTGCAAAGGGTGAAGTCACTGCATGGTACTCATACGATTGATGCGGCGGCAAAGCTGGGTTATGGTACTACGGAATATGATTTGATTTCGGTTATTTAGGGAGAAATATATATTTTATGAGCCGGCATATTTTAATTATAGACGATGAAAAGGAAATTTATATCATTTAAAATTGTTGCGGAAACTGATAAAAGTAAAACACAGCATACGGTTAAAAATTGATACTATTGTAACCGTATGCTGTGTTTATTTGATTTAAAATTATTTTATAAAAAGAGAATGTATAACATAATTTTTCATATTTGATAGCTGCTAAATTTTTACAATGTATTTTTTTGCTTGTTCTGAAGATAATTTATATTTATTTATCAGGATTTCTATAATTTTGTTGTCTGAAAAGCCATTTTCTTTGAGCAATGAAATTGTGGTAATAATTGTTTGGGAGATACCCTGCTCGCGCCCGATATCAATCAAAGTTCTCTCGTGAAGCTCAGCATCATATTCATCTATTCCCATAGCGACAACCTCCCTCTTGTTTTTCCGTAGAAAATCACCCAGTATATTTTCCTTAATACATTCGTTGACTGCACGGTTCACGGCTGTATCAATATCCATATCCTGTCTGTATGTACGTACCCGCTCCACAAAAAGCATGTATTCTTTAAGGGTAGGGCATTTGCTCATAAGCTCATCATTGTACCCTTTATTGATATTAAGCTGAAGCACCACAAGCTCAAGGCTTGGGTGTTCCTCCGGATGTGTATATGCATCGGAAAGCTTAAATTCCTTTCGTTCAGGCTGTTCTTTAACACCGTTGTAAAATACCACAAACCTTGGGTTCAGAAGCTGAATCAGCCGTTCGGAATAAATATCATGTCCGTCATAAAACCGCCGGAAGCTTCGTGATACATAATCCAAATCCCGTAACGGCATGTTCGGGTTTACGGATGACTGGTGCTCAAAAATATTCAGCCGCATATCAATGACACAGGACAAGTCGTTTTTCACTGTCATATATATGGCATTTTCCAAAGTTGTAATTTCCAGCGCCTCAGGGTTATCATAGTCTGTTTCATTTACCGCATTGTACAGTGTTAAAAGTTCCTTTTTATCAGAAAATAACATTCTGAAAACGGTGTCCTTATACTTTTTTGTAATTGGTTCATTAGTTACAGCCTTGCTGTATTTTTCTTCTTTTTCCATTTTCATTTTCCTCCTTTTGCGGCAGGAAGAAGTAAATGGAAAAGTATTGTTCAGACAGTTTATGCAGCAGGCAATTTTGTTCCCTGCCATCACGGCGCTTACGAACCTTGTTTAACAGCTTCTTCTCTGCCAATATTTGTTGTGAAATAAAGCATCGAAGTAGCTTTTTATTAGACTCGAATTAAAGCGCAGACGCGCTCTTTTCCTTGAATGTCTGAAATAGGTGTTACCCTAAAGAAATACTGCATAATGCTTTAAAGAAATAATACTACATGCGTGTCTGAAATGCAAGCGTTTTTTGTTCTATTACGGACCTTCAGATATATCTGCTGCATATTCCTCAAGGCAGAGCCCTTTCTCCGTCATTTCCTTTGCTGCATCATAGCCCACATAGCGGTAGTGCCAGGGCTCGTTTATTATGCCTGTAATCTCTGTCTTATCTTCGGGATAGCGTTTTACAAATCCATATTTCCATGCATTTTCCAAAAGCCAGTCATAAACCTCGTATCCGTATGAGTTTACGCCGTCAGCATTTATATCAACTGCAAGTCCCAGCTGATGCTCGCTTGTGCCCGGAATTGCAACCCATTCCTCCGCCTTTGTTTTCGCCTCATCATAGGAATATCCCTCCGTCACATATTCCTGTATCTTTTCTTCCATTAACTGCTGTTGCTTTTCGTATGTGCGCCAGCCTGAAACGACTTCAGGATAAATGCCCGCTGCCCTCATATCGTCAAACATTTCCTGCAAATAAGGGTACATGCGCGCATCCACCATCTGTCCGTTTGAAAGGACTACCGTGTCTATGGTGTAGTTGTCAGGCAGCGGATGGTCACGGTTTACTAAAATAAGTTTCCAATTATCATTTGGGTTTTCAGTGAAAACACTTACATTATTGCTGCCTTCGGAGAAAACACCCGCCGCATTGCCGTTTCCGTTAGGCTCCCCCACTTCATTACCGCTTTCAGTGGAAGCACTTACCTCGTTGCTGTTTTCGGAAAATGCAGCAGTAAATGATGAATCTTTCTCCGATTTTCCAAACAGATTTATAATAAGAATGAAAGAAATTGCAATAACAAAACACAAAATAATGAGCGCCTGCATTAAAATGCGGTATTGCTGTTGTCGTCTCTTAAGCCTCTTGATATTGTTCATGGTTGATTCCTCCTCGGATTATAAAGTGGTATTCAGGCATTTGCGAAACTCTGCTTTTGCAAACGTCCGTTGTGCAATATAGAAATATCAACACATAGAGCGCTTGTCCTGCTTATAATATTGTCTGTATTGAACAACAATAAAAATCGCTTTGCCATGTACTTATTGTACATAAACAAAGCGACAGATGTTTTTGCTTTCTATTATAATAAGCTTACGTTTTTATATTCAAATTCTTACGATTTTCTTACGGAGTTTTAAGCAGAAGGTAAAATTCTTCAAGGGTAAGGTTATGCTCGTTCATAAATCTGGCAGCCTCCTGTCCTACATACCTGAAATGCCACGGTTCATAATTGATACCCGTAACATCAACCTTTTCCTTTGGATATCTTAAAATAAAGCCGTATTCGCTGCAATTTTCCATAAACCATTTCACGGTAGGGTTTGTCTCTAAATCCTCCGTGAGAGAAAAAATGTTCTCATCGACAAGGTCAAGGGAAAGTCCTGTCTCATGCTCGCTGCAGCCGACACGCTGAACGGTTTCGTAGGTTTTTTCCCTTGCCTCCGCTTCGCTTAAGCCGCTCTGCATAAACTCGTTGACATTTCTGTCAATAATGCCCTGCTGGGTTTCCCTGTCTCTGTATGCGGAAATAATATTGTAATGCAAATTGGCATCATTACATGCCCTGGTAAGTCTGTAAAAATCAGCATATGCCTGCTCGTCTATTACAAAGCCACTGTTTAAAGTGTGCTTGCTGAATTCGTAACTGTCAGGCAGAGGACTTTCCGTATTCACAAGTATAAGAAGACTTTTATTTCGCTCATATATTTCCTTTGCTTCCTTTGACAGCTCCGAATTGTTATTTTGGAAGCTTGCGGGAGCCGTTTCGTTTTCCGGTATAACCCTGTCGCCGGTATTTACATTGTCGCTGTTTTCGGAATATGCAGCGGTATAAACTTTGCCAGAGGCAGCAGACCTGCGATACAGGTTTATAATCAGGATAAATAAAACGGTGGCGGTAAAGCACAAAATCATAAGCTCCTGTGTAAAAATGCGGTAGTGTTTTTTCCTTTTCTTAATATTGTTCATGGCTGTTGTCTCCTTGCATTATAGTAGTATTTATATTCTCTCTCCACAGAGTGTGTGCCATATTGTCGGGGCTATTGCAGATTATTGCGTTATGCCTGCGCATGATGACATTTATCAGTGGCATTAAAAATCGCTTTGTCATGTACGATTGTACATAAACAAAGCGATTGATGTTTTTGTTTTGTATTATAAACAGCTTACAAATTTATATGCAATTTCTTACAATTTTTCTACGAGGTGGGGAGAGTGACCTCAAAGCATGTAACCCCATCTGCGCTTGTGGCGGTTATAGTTCCCTTATGAAGCTCAACAATATGCTTTGCAATGGCAAGTCCAAGACCTGCGCCTCCGCTGCCTGAGTTTCTTGCCGTATCAAGACGGTAAAACTGCTCAAATATCCGTTCAAGCTTTTCGGAAGGGATTGTGTTTCCCTCATTGGAAAAGCTGATGCATACTCTGTCTGTATCCGACTTCAGGCTTACATGAATGCTGGTATTTTCGTAGCTGTAATTAACGGCATTTCTGAGAAGATTATCAAAAACCCTTTGTAATTTATCAGCGTCACAGAGTATCATGATATCCGCCTTTGCATCAAGGTCACATGTAATGTTTTTGTCTGCAAGCATAGGCTTAAACTCAAATACAAGCTGCTCAAGCATCCTTGTCAGATTTATTTTCCCATACTCCAGAGAAATGTTTGACAGGTTAAATCTTGTTATCTCGAAAAACTCATTTATCAAATCCTCAAGACGCTCTGCCTTGTCTAAGGCTATAGACAGGTATTTTTGCCGTGTTTCTTCGGAAATCATATTCTCATTCCTTAAGAGAGTTAAATATCCAATGACGGAGGAAAGAGGCGTTTTTAAATCATGGGCAAGGTACATTACAAGGTCGTCCTTACGCTGATTTGCAAGCTCTGCATCCAGCTTTCTGTTTGCGAGAGTGTGCCGTATGGAATTTATCTTTTTTTCCGTGGAGGCAAGCTCCGGCGCAAGCGCAACATCCTCCTCCGACTCTTTTACAAGCGTGTCGATTCCCCGGTTGACTTCCTCAAAATACTTTGTAAAAAAATTAAGGTAAAAACGAAAAATTATAAAAAATAATGCAGCCATTGTAAGCACGATTATTAAGTCCATGTGTCTGTGAACTTTGTCATAGTAAAAGGTAAGGGCGGCATAATAATCAATTTTGAAAACATGTTCAAGCATGTATACAAACCAGTTTCCGAAATTCGCGTAAATAAAAGACTGATAGAGGAAATAGACAAATGCTATGGCAGCCAAAACCATGAGCATTGTCTGGAAAAATATTTTTGTTTTGATTGGAGCAAAATCCTTGCTTTTCTTTTTTCTATTTTTCAATTGTATATCCCACTCCCCATACTGTTTTTATAAATTTTGTATTTTTTGACGTGTCGTTCATTTTCTCCCGCAGTCTTCCGATGTGCGCCATAACCGTATTGTTGTTGTCAAGAAATTTTTCGCCCCACACAGCCTCGAACAGCTCCTCGGAGGAGACAACCCTGCCCTGATGTTCGCAAAGATACCAGAGTATGGAAAATTCAATTGGCGTAAGGTGAAGCTCCTGCTCGTAGAGGTAGCACTTATGGCTTTCCTTGTTTAGGAAAAGACCTCTTATGTCACATTCGCCCGTATTATCGGTCAGAGCAGGGGAGGTGACATTGTATTTTTTATACCGTCTTAGCTGCGTTTTTACCCTTGCAACCGCCTCAAGGGGATTGAAAGGCTTTGTAATATAATCATCAGCGCCCATTGTTAGCCCCATTATCTTGTCATTGTCCGCAACCTTGGCGGTGAGCATGATGACCGGATAAAAAAAGCGTTCCCGTATTTTCTGCAAAATTTGAAAGCCGTCAACATCAGGAAGCATAACGTCCAGAATTGCCAGATCAAATTCAACCTCGCTAATGCATTTCAATGCATCTGTTCCGTTATAAAATTTGTATACCGTGTAGCCGTCATTTGTCAGGTAAACCTCCATAAGGTCGGCGATTTCCTTTTCGTCGTCCACCAAAAGGATTTTTTCGTTCATCTTATGTCCTCCTTATAAATGGTATATCATCTGCATCAAATTTTATATAAAATACTTATAAAATGTTCTTATGTAAAAATATAAATCATATTAAAATATAAACCGGCATATGTCAAATTTTCAGGTAATTATACAACGGATGCTATTAAGCTTACGGGTTAAAATGAATGGAGCAGCCTCTTTTTTCAATATCCGGCTTGATATTCTGCGCAACAGTGAATATAATATAATTAATTTGCACTTTATAAATATTTCACATGGAGGTACATATGGAAAACACAAATTCGGGAAAAAACACATGTATCGTTATTGGCGGCTACATGGCAGTAAAGAGTATCATTAATCTTATTATGAATTTTGGGCTTGGAAATGTGGTTACGCTTGTTGTAAGTGTAGCGCTTGCATTTGCGCTCATTGCAGGAATCAAGTATTTCAATTTCGTTACGGCGGCATATCTTGTCGTTATTTTTCTTATACATGTTGTGGGAAACATAACAGGTCATCACTGGTTTTATTTGGCAGAAGGCATAATTGACGTGATTTTTGCTTTTATATTAGTCGCAGGAAGCGGTGTGAGGGCGCATTTTGATAAATAGCGGCTTTTGTCGGAGTAAGAAGCCATTTATATGTCCCTTTAAAGCAATGTAGCGTTGACAAATAAAACAAATAATTGTATTATTTAGGAATGGAAATAACATTTTAAGACACGTGCATGGAGGCATTGCAATATGAAGCTTGACTGGTTAAATTCCCAAATTGCAAATGAAGCAATTGAGCTGATTCTTGTTTTCAATAAGGAAGGTAAAATTCTGTTTGGAAACAAAACGGCAGAGGATAAGCTTGAGTATGGCAATGATGAACTTTTAGCATGCGGTATGTCTCAGATTTTCAGACAGGATTTTGACCTTGGAGCGGAAGCCTGTCATACATTTTTGGACAGTATTGAAAAGGGAAATAAGGAGCTTGCCATGTATCGCAAAAACAATTCCTGTTTCTCTGTTAACGTGCGCGTTATTACGACTGACATACCGGATACATACATAATTATGGCGGAGGATATTACAGCCAGTATAAATAAAAGAGTGAGAAAGCTCAAGGAGGACGAGGAGGAAAGCGGCAGAGTCAGAAATCAGTTTACTGCCAATGTCACACATGAGCTTCGGACCCCTGTCAACGGCATTAAGGGGCAGGCGTTAGCCCTTCGGGAGGAGATAGAAGATCCCCAGCAGAAAAAGATGGTGGATGTCATATTGCATTGCTGTGAAAATATGCTTTCACTTATAAATGACGTTTTGGATTACGCCAAGATTGAGACGGGCAAATTTACCATAGATGAAACGGAATTTGATTTTTACGAGCTGATGGAAAAGGTAATCGCCACTCACAGCATGGAGATAAGCCGTAAGGAGCTTCGGCTGAATGTCAGTATAGATGAGCAGATTCCAAGATTTATGATTGGTGACGAGCTGAGGATAGGACAGATACTCAACAACCTTTTATCCAATGCGGTAAAGTTTACGACGGTTGGATATGTCAGCCTTGCAATAAATAAGACAATGCAGGCAAATGATGAGGTTGAGCTCTTTTTTATGGTGAAGGACACCGGTATCGGAATTTCACCGAAGGAACAGGATAAGCTGTTTCAAAGCTTCAGCCAGGTGGATGCATCCATTACAAGGCGGTTTGGAGGCACAGGACTTGGTCTTGTAATTACAAAGCAGCTGATTGAGCTTATGAATGGAAATATTTATGTGGAAAGCGAAAAGGGGAAAGGAAGCACATTTTCTTTTTCAATAAAGCTTAAAACAACTGAAAATCCGGAGGATAATCAGAGACAGACATATGCTGACTGGAACAATTACGTAAATGAAGAAGACCTGAATACGGAAGGTCTTATGCAGTTTGGAGAGCCTGAAAACAGACGGGAGCTCAGAAAGCGTATGGATAAGCTTGTGCTTTCCATCGAGCTTGGCGCATGGGAAAAGGCGGAGGTTCTCGCATCTACAATCAAGGCGCTTGTTGATGGCGCAGGTGAGGACATGAAAAAACATGTGCTTCGACTGGAAATGGCAATCAGAAAAGCAAATTATGACAGAAGCATGACCGCATATGACAACTTGAAAAATGCTCTCATTACAGGGCTTGATGAAAAGGAGTGAGGGCTGATATGGAGAGAAAACACACTGACGACGAGACACCAAAAATACTTATAGTGGACGATATTGACATGAACGTGGCTATTCTGGATAACATTCTTCAAAGCGAGGGCTATGATACAATGTGTGCCACAAATGTTCATGATGCGTTGGAGCTTATTAAGGTGAATAAGCCGTCCCTTGTTTTGTCAGACCTTTCTATGCCGGAGATTGACGGTATGGAATTTTGCCGTATGCTTAAGAGCAATCCGAAGACGAGGGATATTCCCTTTGTGTTTATAACTGTGCTTGATACAACAAGTGAGAAGGAAAATGCATTTTCAACGGGCGCGGTTGATTTTATACCGAAGCCTTTTGACAGTGTAGAGGTTATCATGCGTGTCAGAAATCATATTACCAACTATCAGCTTAAACAGCAGATGGGTAATTATAACCGCATGATGCACAAGCTTGTTGACGAGCAGAAAAAAAAGCTGGAGCAGGAGCAGGAAAATGTTTTGATGGCTCTTGTAAAGCTTATGGGCAAGCGCGATGAAAAACTTGGCGCGCATATGGAAAATGTTGGTTACAACAGCAGGATTATGGCGCAGGGATTGCAGCTTCTTCCTAAATTTGAGCATGAGATTTCAGACAAATTTATTGAGACCATTGAAAAAGCAGCGATGCTTCATGATATAGGCGGTTTTATTCTGGCGGATCAGGCAGAAATATCAAAGAACCGGCAAAAGCAGTGGGATGAGGAATACATAAAAAGCTGTCTTGAGAAGAGCTCCGAGATACTTGAGGAGATATGCGTTGATCAGATTGATGGTTATTATCTTACAATGGCGATTGAGATAGTAAACTATCATTATGCTAATTGGAATGGAACCGGTTATCCTGCCTTAAAGGGGGCGAACATTCCTTTGGAGGCAAGAATAGTTGCGTTGCTTGACGACTTTGACAGCTCCGTTTCCAGAGGAACAGACATGGCGGTAGATTCCGTGGAAGAAAAAATAAAACTTATAAATGAAAATAGTGGAGTATACTACGATCCGGACCTTGTTGATGTTTTCAACAAGATATGGAGACAGATGAAAGTAAATGAACATTTTAACAAAAATGTTTAAATATATTATTAAATAAAGACTTTTACGTCTGAGGAGGCAGATGTGATAACAGATAATGAATTTAAACGTATTGTAGAGTACATGAGGCACAATTTTGGAATTGAGCTTGGACAGAAAAGGGTTCTGGTAGGTGGAAGGCTTGAAAATTACCTTGCAAGAAACGGTTATGCAAACTATAACGAGTTTATGGCTAAGGTCGAGTCAGACCCCACCGGTTCGGCAGCTACAGATTTAGTAAATGTTCTGACGACAAACCATACATATTTTATGCGGGAAAGCGCACACTTTGATTACATGAAACGGGTGGCACTGCCATGGGCAAAAAAATATGCAGAGCGTACAAAAGACCTTCGCGTATGGTGCGGAGCATCCTCTACCGGAGAAGAACCGTACACCCTTGCCATGATTATTCTTGATTTTTTTGGTCTGGAGCATCATAGTTGGGATACGAAGATTCTTGCCACGGATATATCAAAAAGAGTTCTTGAGCATGCAATCAGGGGCGTATATCTGGAGGAGAATATAGCGCCGTTGCCACAGAATTGGAAACAACACTTTTTTAAGAGAATCAGCGATGAAGAATTCAAAGTGAAGGATGAGCTTAAGAACGAGGTCATTTACAGACAGTTTAATCTTATGAAGCCTTTACCGTTTAAGAAAAAGTTTCATATTGTATTCTTACGTAATGTAATGATATACTTTGATGATGATACAAAGCATGATCTTGTAAACAGGATATATGATTTCATGGAACCGGGTGGATTTTTATTTATTGGTACAACGGAGAGCTTAGACAGAAATAAAGTGAAGTTCCAGTATGTCCAGCCTTCAATATATAGAAAGTAGGGGAAAAGTATGCGACCAATCAGAGTATTAGTATGTGATGATTCATTGATGTTCAGAAATATGCTTGTAAAAGGACTTAATGCTGATCCGAATATTGAAGTAGTGGCACAGGCTGCCGATGCATATGAAGCGAGAGACGCAATCATAAAATATAAGCCTGATGTTATGACTCTTGACGTTGAGATGCCGAGAATGAGCGGTATAGAATTCGTTAAAAGGCTTATGCCCCAGTATCCGCTTCCGGTTGTTATGATAAGCTCATTAAGTAACAAGGTATTTGACGCCCTTGATGCGGGAGCTGTAGATTTTGTTAAGAAGCCTGACAGTATGGATAAGGCAAAGCTTGAGGAATTTTTTACCCAGGATCTTGCAGCAAAGGTCAAGATTGCGTCAACCGCAAAGGTTGCCAAATATAAGTTTGCCGGAACGGAAGCTGTTTCGGGAAATATAAGTACGGCAAATAAAAACCGTATTGTTGCAATCGGAGCATCGACAGGCGGAACGGAGGCAATATTTGAGGTAGTAAAAAGATTTAAGAGAGATATACCGGGTGTTGTCATTGTACAGCATATGCCGCCGGGCTTTACAAAAATGTATGCGGAACGTCTTAACAACCAGTGTGAGGTTGCCGTTAAGGAGGCAGCCACGGGAGATGTGGTGCGTCAGGGACATGTGCTTCTTGCGCCGGGAAGCATGCAGATGAAGCTCGTTAAGGTCAACGGAGTTTATCAGGTAGAATGTAAGGGTACTGAGAGGGTCAACGGACACTGCCCTTCCGTAGATGTTCTGTTTAATTCCGTAGCAAGGCTTGCAGGAAAGGATGCAGTTGGCGTTATTCTTACCGGCATGGGCGGTGATGGAGCAAAGGGACTTCTGGAGATGCGCAAAGCAGGGGCGCAGACAATCGGACAGGATGAGGCAACCTGTGTTGTTTACGGTATGCCGAAAGTGGCATATGATTTAGGTGCTGTTCAGTACCAGTTAGGTGTTACGGCTATTGCAGGAAAAGTTTACAGCCTGTTAAGCAAATAGATACATACACATACAATAGAAAGGAGCAAGGCGCGAATGAAGATTTTATTGGCAGAAGATGACTTTGCCAGCCGGAAATTTATGGATAAGCAGCTCTCTAAGTATGGAGAATGTGATGTCATGGTGGATGGCGAAGAAGCAGTTGATGCTTTCATGATGTCGCTTGAGGACGGAGAACCCTATGATTTGGCGTGTCTTGATGTCATGATGCCGGTCATGGACGGGTATCAGGTTTTGAGGGCAATCCGCAATATTGAAGCGCAAAGAGGAATCCCCAAGGAAAAGTGCGTCAAGGTTATTATGACTACCGCACTTAATGATGAGCGTAATGTCAAAATGGCATTTGAACTTGGGTGCGAGGCGTACGCAGGGAAACCGATAGATGTGGAAAAATTCGAAAAGGTACTGAAAAAGCTGAATCTTATATAAGAGGAAAAGCAAAGGTAAATCCTTAAGATTGGAGGAAGTATGGCAGACGAATTTAATACTGACAGTATGCTTTCCATGTTTTTGTATGAAAGCGGAACGCTTCTTGAAAAACTGGAGGGCATCATATTAGAAAAACAGGATGCAGATTGTTTCGACGATGCCGACATTAATGAAATCTTCCGTATAATGCATACAATCAAGGGCTCTTCCGGAGTTATGATGTATGATAACATTATGAAGACCTCCCATAAGCTTGAAGATGTATTTTACTATTTGAGAGAATCTCACCCTGACGATGTTCCGCATTTGGAACTTGTGGAAAAGGTGCTTGCGGTATCGGACTTTATTACAGGTGAAATTGAAAAAATTAAAAACGGAGACACACCTGACGGAGACGAAAGCGGCATTATACAGGACTTGGATGAGTTTTTGGGAGAATTGAAAGGTGATATTAAGAAACAGGGAAGACGGCTTCCTAAGGAAAAGAAAGAGGAGGAACCTGTTCAGTTCTACATATCACCTGTAGCAGAGGAAGACAGTCATTTTTACAGGATAGTCATTCATTACAGAAATGACACACAAATGAGTAACATAAGAGCATATTCTGCAACATATGCTTTAAAGGAGGTTGCGGAGGATCTTCTTTACACACCTGAGGATATATTATCCAATGAGGACAGCGCGGATACAATCCTGCAGGAGGGCTTCTATATGCTCCTTCAGACAAAAAGCAGCAAGGATGAGGTTATGGACCTCATAGACAATGCTGAGGCTGAGCATATAGATTTTGATGAGATTACTGCCGAGGAATATGGTAAAGGTGTTGCCGGGCTTGGACGGGGAGAAGCGCCTATCATTATCAAGCTTGATGATGAGAAGGAGGAAAAGAAACCGGAAGCTCCTAAGAAGGAGGACAGTCCGCCGCCTAAGCCTGGTGATTATGTTGTAAAATCAAAGGAAACAGGTAAAGGAAAAACACTTGCAAAGAATCATGTTAAGCAGCAACAGGCAGTTATAAGCGTAAACGTGGAAAAAATGGATTCGCTTATGGATCTTATCGGTGAGCTTGTTATAGCTGAGGCTGTTGTGCTTCAGAATCCGGATTTAAAGGTGCCGGGACTTGACCTTGTCAATTTCCAGAAGGCGGCAGGTCAGCTATCAAAGATTACGACAGACCTTCAGGACGTAATCATGTCCATGAGAATGATGCCTCTTACAAGCACATTCCAGAAAATGAAACGTATCGTCTTTGATGTATCAAGAAAGCTTGGCAAGGATATTGAGCTCGATGTAATCGGTGAAAACACCGAGGTAGATAAAAATATTATAGAAAACATTTCCGACCCGCTTATGCATCTTGTAAGAAATTCCGTAGACCATGGTATTGAGGATGACCCTGCAGCCCGTGTGGCAAAGGGTAAGCCTGAAAAGGGAACTATTACATTGGAAGCTAAGAATGAAGGCGGAAAGGTTTACATTACTGTCAGAGACGACGGTAAGGGACTTAACAAGGAGGCGCTTTACAATAAGGCGCTCGAGCATGGTCTTATTGAAAATAAGCCTATGTCGGAGTTTCAGGAAAAAGAAATATTCAGATTTATTACGCTGCCCGGATTTTCTACAAAGGAAGAAGTTACAGAGTATTCCGGCAGAGGCGTTGGAATGGATGTTGTCGTAAAGAACATTCAGAGTATCGGTGGAAGGCTTGACATTGAGAGCGTTGAAGGGCAGGGTTCGGAGATGACCCTTATAATACCGCTTACACTTGCCATTATAAATGGTATCGTTGTACAGGCGGGAGACACCTTCTTTGTTATTGAAACCGCTTCCGTAAAAGAGTTTGTAAGAGTTGGCGAGGATGCCCTCATACAGGAGCCTAGCGGAGCAGAGATTATGGTTCTGAGAGGAGAATGTCATCCGTTTATCCGATTGGGTGAAAGATACGATTTGCCGAATGCCTGCAGTAAGGTAGACGAAGGTATCGTTGTTGTATTGGAACATGAAGGCAGCTTGATTTGTGTCTTGATTGACCGCCTGCTTCAGGAACAGGAAATTGTTGTTAAGCCTATACCTTCCTATGTTAAGAAGGTTAAGGGACTTTCGGGCTGTACCCAGCTTGGCGATGGCAGCATTGCACTGATTCTTGACACTGCCGGGCTGATGCTTGACGAAGAAAGGAGATAGTACATGGCTGAAGAGTTGAAAGAAGAACTGATGGAGGAGGATGCTCAAAAGGGTAAATTCATGACCTTCCAGACAGGTAAAGAGTACTTCGGTATAAGCATAAGTTTCGTAAATGAAATAATTGCAATGCAGCCAATAACGGCAATACCTGAAGTAGACGACTACATCAAGGGACTCATAAATCTTCGCGGTAAGATTATTCCCGTTATTGATGTTCGGTTGAGATTTAAAATGGAACCTGTAGAGTACAACGACAGAACATGTATCATCGTTATTGACGTTAAAAATACGGTGATAGGATTAATTGTTGAGAAAATAGCAGAGGTGGATGATATTATGGATGATGACATAGTTCCGCCGCCTGCCATAGGACATAAAGATAATGAGAGCAACAAGTATGTATATGGTCTTGCCAGAACAGGGGATACGGTTAAGCTTTTAATTGACCCTGAGAAGCTTATAGGACAGAAGGACATACATATGCTTGAAGAAATTTCAGATAAAGAACAATAATAAAAAGGAGTGTGTACCATGGAGAAGAAAAAATTTTCAATAAACAATATGGCTGTAAAAGCTAAAATCACAATGTTTAGTATTGTTATGCTTGCGTTTATGATTATTATCGCAGCTGTCGGCCTTTTTTCATCGAGCAGAATCAATAAGGCAAGAAGGGACCGCTATGATGATTATGCAATGGCTCAGTATCACTTGAGCAAAGCATATTCGGATTTCTGTAACATCAGGGTTACCCTTCGTAATATCGTATTGGTATATTACGATGATGCAGAAAACCTTAAGACTCAGCAAACTATGATTGCAGATTATCATGCTGATGGCGAAGAAAATTTTGCTAATTTTGAGGAAAGATTAGATATATACCCAAATGAAATTGATAATAAGTATAAGGATGTCCGGACTTCCATTGAGGCATGGCTGGAAGCATCAGAAACAGAAATTAGTCTTGCTATGAGCGGAAAGCAAAAAGAAGCAGTTGATCACCTTATGAGCGAGGGTAAAAAGTATGCTGCTGAAGCGGAGGCAAATATAGCAGATCTTGTTGAATTGCTTGAGAAGGAAGCAGATGCTAACAATGATAAGGTCGAAAAAGAGCGTGTTATCCTTACGGTTAGTGTTATAATAGTAGCAGTAATAGCAATTATCATTGCCCTTCTGTATGCGGGTGCGCTTATAAAGGGTATTTCGGTGCCTGTTGCAAGGCTTTCAGAGGCTGCAAGGAAGCTTGCAATTGGTGATGTAGATGTAGACTGTACAAAGCTTCATGATGACGACCTTGGTGAATTGATGGATGAGTTTGCAATAATGGCTGACGGAATAAAGGATCAGGTAAGAGTTGCAGAGATTATTGCCAAGGGAGACTTTACAATCGATGTCAAGCCTAGAAGTGATAAGGATATTCTCGGAAAGTCACTTAGAAAGCTTGTTGTTGATGAGAACATGACTCTCAATAATATTAAGGAGGCAGGCGCACAGATTACGGTTGGTTCCGAGCAGGTTGCAAGTGCAAGCCAGGCATTGGCACAGGGTGCTACAGAGCAGGCAAGCGCGCTTGAGGAGGTAACTGCATCCATGCATGAGGTTACCCAGCGTACTAAGAATAACGCAGAGGAAGCAGGAGAGGCAAGCACCTTAGTAAACAATGTCAAGAATATGGCAACAATGGGAAATGAACACATGAAGGCAATGATGGAAGCTATGGACGGCATAAATCAGTCATCAGAGACGATTTCCAAGATTATTAAGACGATTGATGATATATCATTCCAGACGAATATCCTTGCACTTAACGCAGCAGTTGAGGCTGCACGTGCAGGTGTACATGGCAAGGGCTTTGCAGTAGTTGCAGAGGAGGTAAGAAACCTTGCAGCAAAGAGTGCTTCCGCAGCAGGCGAGACCGCAGAGATGATAGAGGATTCTATCCACAAGGTAGCAAATGGTACAAGGATTGCCGAGGAGACTGCAAAGTCTCTTGATGAGATTGTTAAGTTAATTGATGATGTTGTTGTGCGTATAAGCAATATCAAGGTTTCATCCAATGACCAGGCAGCATCCATTACACAGATTGACCAGGCTATATCACAGGTTTCTACGGTTGTACATACAAATGCTGCTACAAGTGAGGAGAGTGCGGCTGCCAGTGAGGAGCTTTCAAATCAGGCAATTACGCTTAAGAACCTGATTTCAAATTACAAGCTTACTTCATCAGGTGGGGGAAGAAGCTCCTTCTCAGACATGTCATCTTCATCCTATGATGATGGTGATGAGCCGGTAATTTCTCTTGACGGAGATTTTGGTAAGTACTAGAGTAACTGAAAACACGCTTCGTCCATTTTGGACGCAGTGATATTAAAAATAGGGCTGTTGCAATAAGGATTTAGTTTCTTATTGTGACAGCCCCATTTAAGTATCTGCGTTCTTAAACGGTTTTCAGTTGGTTTAATTTCCGCAGTTACATTTATTTATATCCACACATGGTGCAACCCTGTCAAAGGCGGAGTTGAATGCATAGAAGTTTTTGTCGTCAAGTTTGTCTGTGATAAGCCTCAAAGATTCTCCGAATCTCTGGAAGTGTACAACTTCCCTTGCTCTCAGGAATTTAATCGGCTCATAAACATCAGGATAATCCTTGCAGAGTCTTAAGATATTGTCATAAGTGCTGCGCGCCTTCTGCTCAGCAGCCATATCCTCAAAGAGATCCGTAATCGGGTCGCCCTTACTTTGGAATTCACAGGCGTTAAATGGTACACCGCCTGCTGACTGAGGCCAAAGACCGAGCGTGTGGTCTACATAATATTTGTCAAAGCCGGACGCTTTGATTTCTTCCATAGATAAATCCTTCGTGAGCTGATAAACGATAGCGCCGATAATTTCCAAATGTCCTAATTCCTCGGTACCGATGTCATTTAAGGTTGCCATAACCTCCTTGTAAGGCATTGCATAGCGCTGTGACAGATAGCGCATGGAAGCGGCAAGCTCGCCGTCCGGTCCGCCAAACTGGCTTATGATTGCCTGCGCAAGCTTGGCGTTTGTTTCCTTTATATTTACAGGACATTGAAGTCTTTTTTCATATACCCACATTAGCAGCCACACTCTCCTTCCCAAGGCCATGGTTTATTTACCCAATCCCAATAATTACACGCGTTTACATCGTATCTGTTTAAAGGTCCGTAGTTTTCGGTATATTCGAAAACAGCCTCTTTGCGCATTTCCTTAAACTGGTCGTAAGAAGAAAGCGCATCCTCACAATCGGGATGTGTGTTAAGGAAAAGCGTTATATCGTCAAGCATAAATGAAACCTGATTGATAAAATTAAATAACTCTTTTTTACTCATATTATGCATCTACATTTTCCCCCTTGAACCACAGAATATAAGATTTAGGCAAGGAAATGCCGTACCCTCCCTTAAAGCTGTACAAGGGTCATAAAGCTCGCCGAAGGACTGTATTGGCACATAAGCCATGCCAAGAGGCATGATGGACATGTGCTTGTTTCTGTCCCCACAGTCATCCTTGCAATCATGGGAAACTTTTCTCATACAGGTGTTGTCTGTATGACAATTGCCGGGATTTCCAAAGGTTTGTGGATTATTTCTTCCGTAGCTGCATGGCTGGCAGGAACCCTGAGGGTATCCGTTCCGCCCCATGCCGTTGCGGCCATATGCTCTCATTGTATCCAAAATAACATCCTCTCTCATATTATTTAGTAGTAGTTTTTAATGTCCCTCTCCAAGGACATTTAATATACTATGTCAGTGCTTTTAGTTGTTATAGTTTAATACTATGTATTTTTTAATAAAATGTGAAAAAATCTTTTAGTGTTGCAAAGTAATGCATAAAATAATAAAATAAAGCATAGTGAGCTGTCTAAAAATAATTTGCAAAGGGAGCAGTATGAGTTACAGATTAGAAAAAAAGAAGGTGATTTCAAGTATCGTTAAATGGATACTGATACTGGGGTTACTTGTCTTTGCATGTATAAAAAATAAATCGTTTTTCAGAGACGCAATGAATAAAATTGCAGATATATCCGCTGAAAGTATCGCAATATGCGCATTTCTTGCCAATATATATTTTTTGGCTGAAGGCATTATCATAAGCAGGATGACCTCAAAGGAAGAGCATACCCTGTCAGTGTTTCAGGGAATAAGCTGTGCATATATGTGCGCATTTTACAGGGTTTCCACGTTGGGAAGCGGAACGGCTGTCGCCCAGCTTTACTACTATAATACGAAAAAAATAAGTGTGAGCCGCGCATCAGGCATGTCTATGGCACAGTATACATTTATGAAGATAACGGTTGGAGTTATGGGGATTTGTTCCTTTATCATTCTTATAAATTCAGGTGATAAGGATATTAAAAAATATTGGGGTTATATGCTTGCCGGATCTATCGTAATAGCGCTTGTATGCCTGTTTTTGTTTATTATTACCGTGTCAAAAAAACTGTCGGATTTAATTATAAAGCTTGGATATAAGCTTGTTAAGGAAAAAAGCAGGCTTTATCCAAAGCTTGCTGACGGCGAAAGAGCGGTTAAAAATCTTCAGGAATGTGGAAGAATGCTCTGGCATGATAAGCTGTTGTTCGTGCAGGTTATATTTTTAAATATCTTTAAATTTGCCTGCTGGTACTGCATACCCGGTATCATATTGAGGGAGCAGTTTGATGTGGGGATGTTTACATGTATACTTCTCATGGCAGTGTGTAATATGATAGGCTGTGTCATGATTGCGCCTTCCGGCGTGGGAACGCTGGAATTTGTTGTTGCAATATTTTTTGGCACGATAATACCTGAGGGCGACGTCATTGCGGCAACATTGGTTATTTACAGGTTTTTCACGTGGATTGTGCCTTTTGTTATAGGCATAATTCCGGCACTCTTTTTAAGGAAAAAGGATTAGACTACCTGTAAAACAGCTTCGTCTCGTCTATTATTTTGTATTCGTTGTCTGAGTAATCAACAATTATGACGTTACAGTTTTCCTGGAGACCACCTGACCAGAAATATTCCGTAGAGTGTTTTTTGATGTAGCTCATGATTGCCTTGTTTAAGGCACCGTGAGCTACAATCATTACACGTTCGTATTTGCTCTCCAGCGGTTCAATTACCTCCTGCATAAAATTTCCTGCGCGTTCTATTAAATGTTCCAGCGTTTCCCCGTCGCCGGCCGGCACATATAAATGAGGCTGCTTGAAAAAATATTTAAAGGTAAGACTGTCATCCTTTAAAAGCTCCGAAAAGCTCTCGCCTTCAAAATGTCCGAAGGAAAGCTCCTTTATCCTGTCGTCTGTTATTATGGAAATGTCTCTGTCTCCTCTTATAAGGGAAGCGGTTTCGTATGCCCTTTTTAAGGGGCTTGAATATATAATATCAATTTTTGTGTTTTTCAATGCGATTCCTGTTTTTGCTGCCAGATCCCTGCCGTTTTCATTCAGCTCGATGTCTGTGCTTCCCTGAAGCCTTTTTCCCTGATTCCACAATGTTTCACCGTGACGTACAATATATATTTCCATGCTGTTTCCTTTCCGAAAATATCAAAGTAATTGCGATACTGCCACTGTCAGATATTTTCTATCTGCCAGTCTATAGGGGCAATGCCGTTTTTCTCCAAAAACGCATTTGTGCTGCTGAAGTGCTTACAGCCAAAAAAGCCTCTGTAGGCTGAGAGAGGAGACGGGTGCGGAGCTTTAAGTATAAGATGCTTAGGGTTATTCAGCATTGCCGCTTTTTTCCCGGCAAAGCTTCCCCATAGAAGGAATACAATCGGTCTGTCCTGCTCATTTACAATACGGATTGCTGCGTCGGTAAATTCCTCCCAGCCCTTTCCCTGATGGGAGGCTGCCTGATGGGCGCGCACCGTCAACACGGCGTTCAGCATAAGCACGCCCTGCTTCGCCCACTTTACGAGGTAGCCATTATTTGGAATATAGCAGCCCATATCCTCCTCAAGCTCCTTGTAAATATTTACAAGGGATGGAGGAATGTCCACTCCCGGTTTTACGGAAAAACAAAGACCGTGAGCCTGATTTGGCTCATGGTACGGGTCCTGTCCTATAATGACGCATTTTACATCGGAAAGCGGTGTGAGATGAAATGCGTTGAATATGTCGTCGCCCGGCGGAAAAATCTGACGTGTGGCATATTCCTGTCCGACAAATTCAAATAGCTTTCGATAGTAGTCTTTTTTGTATTCTGTTGCAAGGGCTGGTGCCCAGTCGTTTGATATTGGTGGCATATTTTTTTCTCCATAAGTATATATTTATATGAGTTTCTGATAATCACAGATTAACATATTTTTTGTTGACACTCAATAAAAATTATGTTAAAATTCTTCAAACGGAAAAAAAGTTTCCTATAAATATGGAAAAGCGATGAAAAGGAATAGTAGGAATTTACCGGATTTCAGAGAGCTGTCGGGTGGTGTGAGACAGTATTTGGTGGATTGTATATTATGACATGCGTGATGTTGTGATATATGCGAACTCGCCTTGGAGCAGCCGGTTGAACGGTACCTGACGGTATCAGTAGACTTGGACGGAGCCTGACCGTTATAGCAGGAGGATATATGACTTGATCCGTATCCTGATGAGTGCATACATTTTATGTATGAATTAGAGTGGTACCGCGCAAAACTTGCGTCTCTAAAGTTTAGAGATGTGGGTTTATTTTTTTTTTGCAGGTACACAAAAAATAATATAAAATATATTTTATTAAGGAGGTAACGGTTATGAAAAATTACGAACACTACAAGCGCGGATATTACATGCCGCCGGTAAAGAGCACAAGCTGGGTTGACAAAGAGTACATCGACAAGGCGCCTGCATGGTGCAGCGTAGACCTCAGGGACGGCAATCAGGCACTTATCGTTCCTATGAGCCTTGATGAGAAAATAGAGTTTTTTAAGGAGCTTATAAGAATTGGTTTTAAGGAAATAGAGGTTGGTTTCCCTGCTGCGTCCGAAACGGAGTATGCATTTTGCCGCACACTCATAGAGGATAACCTCATTCCGGATGATGTGACGATTCAGGTGCTTACGCAGGCGAGGGAGCACATTATAAAGAAAACCTTTGAGGCAGTTCAGGGAGCTAAAAATGTTATCGTCCATCTTTACAATTCCACCTCCTACGCCCAGAGAACGCAGGTGTTCAAAAAATCAAAGGAGGAGATACTGAAGATAGCAACTGACGGAGCAAGGCTTTTAAATGAGCTGGCAGACGAGTATGGCGTTAAATATCAGTTTGAGTATTCACCTGAAAGCTTTACGGGAACAGAGGTTGAATATGCCCTTGAGGTATGTAATGCCGTCATAGATGTATGGAAGCCTACTCCTGACAGAAAGGTTATTATAAATCTGCCTGCAACGGTTGAAATGTCATTGCCTCACGTATATGCAAGTCAGATAGAATATATGAACAACAATTTTCATGACAGGGAGAACATTATTTTATCCCTTCATCCGCACAACGACAGAGGCTGCGGTGTGGCGGATGCGGAGCTTGGAATGCTTGCGGGAGCGGACCGTATTGAGGGTACTCTTTTCGGAAACGGGGAGAGAACAGGAAATGTGGACATAATTACCCTTGCCATGAATATGTATACACATGGTGTTGACCCGCAGCTTGATTTATCTGATATACCGAGAACAACGGAGATTTACGAGACTTTGACAAGAATGCATGTATATGAGCGTTCACCGTACACCGGCAAGCTTGTATTTGCGGCATTTTCCGGTTCCCATCAGGATGCAATTGCAAAGGGAATGAAATTCAGGGAGGACGACCCGCAGCAGATGTGGACGGTACCGTATCTTCCGCTTAATCCTGAGGATATAGGCAGGAAATATGACGGCGACGTTATAAGGATAAACAGCCAGTCAGGAAAGGGTGGTATCGGTTATATTCTTGAGCAGAAATACGGCTTTGACATGCCTGCAAAGATGAGGGAGGACTTTGGCTATATTGTCAAGGGTGTGTCCGACCATGAGCACAAGGAGCTTTCGCCGCAGGAAATCCTTTCCATATTCCAGGAGGAGTATGTAAATCACAGTGAGCCCGTAAAGCTCCTGGAATGCCATTACAAGCAGGTGGATGGCATTGATGCAGAGGTAACGATTGAGGTAGATAATGAGAAAAAGGTTTACCACGGACATGGAAACGGAAGGCTTGATGCGGTCAGCAACGCAATTATGAAGCACTTTAATATAAAATTTTCGCTTGTAACCTACAAGGAACATGCACTTCAGCTTGGCTCAAACTCACAGGCGTGCGCCTATGTGGGTATAGAGGTTGAAGGCATTGAGAAAGCTGTGTGGGGTGCGGGTATAAAAACGGATATCGTGGATGCATCGGCATTTGCGCTTATAAGTGCGTTAAACAGAACCGGACGCATGAAAAAGTAAAATTCATTAAAGGTATTTTTGTTGTATTATGGCATCTTATATGTTAGAATATTATATATTTAGATTATTAGAGATGGGCAAAATTGTAGTATATCTAAAATGTAGTTGTACAATATAGACAATATCATAAGCAGGGTGCTTTGGAGCCGTGCGTTGATTTGTCTATGTTGTACAACGGACGTTTGAAAAAGCAGAGTTTTGTTCATAACTATCAGATTATTTTTTGAGGGGGTTACACTATGCTTTTTATAAAAACTGAAGACTTAAAATACGGTATGCGCTTAGCAAAGCCGATTTACAACAAGACAGGTGTGTTGCTTTATGAGCGCAATACGGGGCTTACGATGCAGGGCATAGAGAGTGTGAAGAATTTTGGCCTTCTCGGACTTTATATTCTTGAGCCGGCAGAGCCTGTCCCGCCTATGACAGATGAGGATTTGGATTTTGAGAGATTTCAGACTATGGCGGTGTTCAGTATACGCGAGGAGCTTGACAGCCTCATAGCCGGAATGGAACCAAAAAATTTAAAGCGTCTTGCACATGCAATTATCACAAATTACGGAAGGCTTGATCATAAGATTTCATTTACCCAGAATCTGAGAAGCACTACGGATTATGTATATAAGCATGTGATAAATACAGCTATACTTTCTGCACTTATTTCTTCACATGCAGGAATAGGTCCTAACGAGCAGGAGGAGCTTGTGCTTGCAGCTCTTTTGCATGATACGGGCAAGCTTCTGCTTCCTAGCAGGGTAAGGGATAAATATGATGATTACGATGCTAATGATATGGTAATGGTAAGAAAGTTCCAGGCGGATGGACTTGGTCTTATACGTCCGGAGCTTGGACTTGACAGTGGGGTTAGGCGTGTTGTTGCGCAGATGCATCGCATGGAATATGGCGGTGATGAAAACGAGGGTGGCAAGATACTTAAAACCACCAAGATACTTAAGGTTGCAAATCTTTTTGACACTATGACATGTATGAAGCTGAACAGTGAATCCATATCAGAAATTGCAGCTATAAAGCACCTGCTTAAAAATCAGAAAGAATATGGTGAAGAAATCGTCGGAGCGCTTGTGAAGAGTATAAATATTCTTACACCGGGAGTATGTATTGAACTCACGAACAAGGAAAAGGGTCTTGTCATAAATGAAAACACGGATAATATTTTAAGACCTATGGTGCTTGGATTTACAACAAACAGGATTTATGATCTGGGCAATGACAGCGTATACAAAAAGTATCAGATTGTTGATATTATGAAGACAATGGATAACCGTATTAAGGTTGATAAGGAACGTCTTGAGGAGTACAGAAACAGAGGCGATAGTGCCTTTTCAGATCGCCGAAGGGGATAAGCATGGCAGAAAACGTATTTAACGAAAAACAGGATTACTTAATAGGTGCCAGAGATGAAGTTGTAAAGCGTGACAGCATGGCGGCAGAGCTTGATAAGATGAGAGCGCATCAGAAAAAACTCACGAAAAATATTGCCGCTGAGGAAAAGTCTATAGCTGACGAGATTGCAGCCACGCTTAAAAAGCGTAAGCAGGAAATATCAGATACGTATGATGAGAGGCTGGACGATAATCGCGCACGCAAGAAAAAGGTATTATCAAAGCGTGATAAAAAGAAAAACCAAAGAATAAATCAGCGTATCGATAATGAGACGAAGGACATTCATAAAAATACACGTGAGCTTGAGGTAGAGATGAAAACCTTATTTAAGAAAAATAAGGTTCCGTCATTTTGCTCCACGAAGCTTTACTATATAATGTTCATGCCCAGAGGAATTTCAGAAGTATTTGGTTTGCTTGGCTGTTTTCTGCTTTTCTTTGCAGGATTTCCGGCAGGCATAACGGCACTTGTGAAGATTTTTGTTTTAGATGAAAAAAAGAATATAAATGTAGCCTTCTGGTGTGTGCTTATTGCAGCATGCCTTGTTATTTTACAGCTTGTAATTTATTTTGCGCTGTACAACACTACCAAGATACGTCACGGTGATGTTATAAAGCAGGGAAGAAGCATAAGAGATAAAATGAAGGCGAATGACCGTCAGGCAGACGCCATCAAAAATTCCATAAATAAGGATAAGGATGAAAGCGCCTACAATTTAGATGCGTATGATGAAAAGCTTGCAAACCTTGACGCTGAAGCTGATACAATAGGAGCGGAAAAACAGGAGGCATTAAGAGCCTTTGAAGCGGATACGAGGCAGCTTATCATAGATGAGATAAATGGAAGACGCCTCCAGACCGTTGAGGATATGAAGGCGGAAAAAAAGGAGCTTGAGGAAAAAATTGCCAGAGGCGAAAAGATGTATTCAGACAAGGTTCTGCAGATTACAAATCAGTATGCCTCTTATCTGGGTGAGGAGCTTTGCAGGGAGGATAAGCTTAGCGACCTTATAGCCATTATGGAGGAGGGGCAGGCAGCTACTGTTTCTGAAGCAATTAATTTCTATAAGGGCAAGACATCAAAGTAACCAATGGAATGCTTTAAGGCATCTGCGATACAGTTTGCCAGTGTGACAACAGTATAAAGCCTTGTGCTTTGCAAAAGTCCGGAGTGGTGACCTGAAATATTTACGATACCAGTGATAGATATATCCCCTATCGCTGGTAATTTTTTATTTACGCCCTTGCCCGGCAAAATCGGGGTATTACTGACTGTAATATGCCCAACATGACAGCCCTGCCCCAAGGCTGCATCTACCGCAATTATAAATGGATTTTCCACCTTCATATTTATTTCATTTATTGTTTCCCGTATGTTTAAGGCGTGCACAGGAGTTTGAAGGCATCCCATTACCTTGATTCGGCTGTCGTAATTTACAAGCTGGTCGCCTACAAGGGGACCGAGACAGTCACCTGTAGCCCTGTCTGTTCCTATACAGAGTATAATGGGCGTGTAGTTTGAAATCAGGTTTTCCGGCATAAGTTCTGAAATGAAATCTCCTAATTCTATATATGAATAGCTGTTTAATGTATCAAAATACTGCATTATTGCATTTTCCTGAAGAATATTGTTCATACATACCTCTGGCTTTACTTGGGTCAGTGATTATTATTAGCTTATGCAGCTATTGTAGACAAATTGAAAAAAATTTAAACAAATAGTCATCAATACATACTGTCGAAACAAAAAATAAATATAAAAAACATGCGATTGAAATTAAAGGGTAAGCGACAGATTTTGACCTATGTAACCGTATGGGACATGCTATTCTCTCATTATTACACTATGTAGCAAGTAGTTTTAGAGAGAGGTGGAAGGAATGATAGAAATCATCTATGACAAGTCAAAGGAAAAAGCGGAGAAGGAGGAGGAAAGCAGCAGAGCTGTTACAAACGGTGATGCAAACAGCGATGCAAATGAAACCGCCGAAAATGTCAAACTGCCGAAAAATATAAGACAAATAGGAAATCCCTGCGGGAATAAAAGAATTTACATAGAGGATTATGTCGTTACATATCTTAATTATATATCAAGACCGGGAAGCACGCATGCAAGAGGAGCTATACTGCTTGGAGAAATAAAACATTCACAGGTTGGTGACATTGTATTCATAAGCGGAGCGGTGGATGCGCAGAATATTGAATTTGATATGGATGAGAGCAAATTTGACCAGGAGGTATGGTCAGGAATATATGCAGAAATAAAGGAGAACTTTCCGGAGCTTTCCGTAGTGGGATGGTTTCTATCAAGGATGGGTTTTTCTACTGCGGTAAATGAAAAAATTGAGAAAATGCATGTGGAAAATTTTTCGGGAAAAAATAAGGTTTTATATGTAACCGACTCCCTGGAATCAGAGGACGCATTTTATATGTATGAGAAAGGACAGCTTGTAAAGCAGAGGGGATATTATATATATTATGCGCAGAATGAGCCTATGCAGAGCTACATAATAAAGAAAAAAACAGGCATGGAGGAGGAGACAGATACCGAAATACACAGAAAGGATGAGGAACTTATAAAGCAGTACCGTGAAAAAAATTCCCACGGAAAAGAACCCAGAACGAATAATATCAGTCTCATATATGTTGCAAGCTCATTTGTCGTACTGGTTATGCTTGCTATGGGAATAACCGTTATAAGCAACTATGATAAAATGAAGGAAATGGAAATATCCATTAACAGGCTTGAGCTTACTACGGCTGCAGACGAGGATACGGTACAGGTAATTGCAACTGAGCAGAATGGTAAAAATACTGAGGCTGAGCAGACCGTAACGGATGCCGACAAAACGACAGGGGAACAGGCAGATATCAACACGGAAGCCGAGAAGCCTACAGTTGCGGAAAACACGGAGGATATAACGAGTGAGCAGATGCTTCCTGCAATGACGAATGGTAATCCCACATACTACACGGTAAAGGCAGGAGATACGCTTTCCTCCATAGCGTATGAGGCGTATGGTTCCGTTGTGTATGCTGAGGATATTGCCAAAGCAAACAAAATAGATCTGGAGGATAACATATATGAAGGAGATGAAATATTACTCCCGGCAATTGACGCAAGATAGCATTTGGATGTATACTGTTATAGATGCTTTTTAGTTTCGGGTATATATGGTGAATAACATGAAGGATAAAAAGAGTAATAAAACAGACAATGTAGTATATATGGGTGGCTCTGAGGAGGCACTGAAAAATAATAAAGAGGCGGCTTACAGGGCACGAAAACAAAAAAGCATAAAGCTGGCAGTTCTTTTGGCGGCAATCATTATTGCGGCAGTCTGCGTTATTGTCCTGTTAAACAGGGAATACCACGGCTATAAGGTTCAGGAAAGAAATGAAACCCAGTATGAGAATACTGCGGGATACGTCCGGTTTTGTGGTAATCTGCTCAAATATACACCGGATGGAGTGTCATATATTGATACAAATGGAAATGTGGTGTGGACAGCCGGAGTAAATATGAAAATGCCTATGGCAGTAACAAGCGGAAGCTATGCTGCGGTTGCGGATATGAGCGGCAATGAGGTTTACATTTTCAGTGAGGAGGGGCAGGTAAGCAGCCTTACCATGCCATATACTATTTGTGACGTGGATATTGCCAATCAGGGTGCATTTGCTGTTGTTTTAGAAAGCGAAAAAACAAATTATGTGAATATTTACGATAAAAATGGTGACAGTATTTATGAAATGCAGACGACTATCGGAAAGAGCGGATATCCTTTGGATGTAACCATTTCCGATGATGGTCAGAAATTATTTACAAGCTATATAAATGTAAGCTCCGGTACTGCGCAGAATAATCTTGCTGCATATAACTTAGGGGATGTAGGGCAAAATGCCAACGCTGACAGAATGGTGG
This sequence comes from Lachnospiraceae bacterium UBA7076, assembly GCA_002493625.1. GTDB lineage: Bacteria > Bacillota > Clostridia > Lachnospirales > Lachnospiraceae > Coprococcus_C. The sequence continues at coordinate 53,790 of DKZK01000030.1, forward strand.
GTGGTTACAAGCTTGACGGACAGGTAGTGCCTAAGGTGCAGTTTATCAGTAATGATACTGTAGCTGCATTTGGAACAAACAGCATAAATATATATTCCATGAAGGAAAAGCCAAATGAAAAGGCTGAAATTGAATTTGAAGGTGAAATAAGGAGCATTTTTTATAATGAGGATTACATAGGCTTTGTTCAGGAGGAAAAATCAGATGATGGAGAATCAAGTTATGTGATGAGCGTGTATGACACAAAGGGAAACAAAAAATTTACAAAAAAGATTGAATTTAATTATGACAATATATATGCTTCTGAAAAGGAGATAATTGTAACGGGCGATGTAAACTGTAAAATTATAAGAACAAACGGAAGTATAAAATTTGACGGTAAGCTGTCAGGAAAAATTTTAAGTATGGTTCCCAGCGGAAAGAAGCTCAGCTATGTTGTGGTATATGATGACGCTACGGAAATCATAAAATTAAAATCGGATAAGTCTTCAGAAAAAGAGTAAAGGTTAAGTGTGGGGCAGAAGATGAACTATTTGGTGAACACAGTAAAGTCATCAGTGAAAAGAAAAGATTGAGTGTGGAGCAAAAGATGAATTATCTCGCTGTTATCGTAAGTATTATTTTTATAGTATGTATATTTATAGGATATAAACACGGACTGTTCAGGTCAGCGCTTAAGCTTGTGCTGCTTGTGCTGTCCCTGTTTTTGTCGTATTTTCTTTCGCCTATGCTTGCTGATGTGATTATAAAATATACAAATGTTGATGAGTATTTCAAAACAAAAGCATATTCTGTCATAGAAAAAGCCATGAGGGAAAATGTTGAGGAATATTTAAAGGATGAGTTTGGCGTCGCTTCCGAGGATGTGACGGAGGAGTTCACCGATGAAGTTACAAATGAAGTCATGAAGGTTGAGCCTACAAAGGTGCAGCAGGTAAATATTATAAATGAAATGAAGGTGCCCGAATTTATAAAAACCGCCCTTATGGACAATAACCATGACGATACAAGAAAAACCATGGGAGTAGACAGCTTTTACGAATATATTGCCACATATATAAGCTACATGATTGTAAACGCAATAGCATTTGTGCTTGCCTCTGCATTTCTTCTTATTATTTTTGCAATTATAAGTATTATATTAGCAGTAGCTGTGCGTATTCCTATAATTGGCGGCATAAACCGATTGGGTGGAATGCTGTTTGGTTTTTTTGAGGCGCTTTTTATCGTGTGGATATGCTTTGTGCTTGTGGCAATCATCCCGGATACTCAAATTGGAAACTGGTTCTTTTCCCAGATTGATGACAGTCAGATGCTTACCATAATACATGAAAAAAACATATTTATGAAGGTCGTAACAGGGCTTAATAATTTACTGTAATTTTAATTGCAGTTTTTTCAAAAAAAACTGTTGACATTCAAAAAT
>DKZK01000017.1:0-35878 GCA_002493625.1 Lachnospiraceae bacterium UBA7076
AAGACGAGCGAAAGCGTATTTTTTTATATTATACCGTAAATAATCAGAGCGACAGCCCCTTTTTTTCTACTGATTTAAGCCGTTTATCGTTTCGGTAACCTCACCCAATGCCTTCTTAATGTTATTGCTTGCCTCATTCATAATCTTTGACAGGTTCTGAACCTCCTCCGCAACAACGCTGAAGCCCCGTCCTGCTTCTCCTGCACGCGCAGCCTCAATGCTGGCATTTAACGCAAGCATTTTTTGTCTGCTGCTTAAATTATCTATCTGCTTTGTATTTTCATTCGCTGTCACAATCTGATTTGCTGCTTTGCCAATTCCGTCCCGAAGTCTTGAAAGAATTTCCTGATTCTGATATGTGGCATAGCTGGCGCGGACAAACATATTTATAACATCTCCAAGCAGCTGGGCAGAACATTCAATCTGCTCTCTGGTCTTTACATTAACATGCTTCAGAGCCTCTATATATTTATCCTCATCTATACTAAGCTCCCTTGCCGTCTGCCTGAATTTATCTTCATCCGGATTTTCAGGAAGCACCTGTCCCCCGATTACACTGCCTAAAACCGTACCGTCATCAAGAGTGATTGGTATTCCAAAGTCCACAAGTCCCGCATGACAGGAGTATACTCCTTTGCCTTCCCTGTCATTTTTCTCACATCTCCTGCAGCCCTCTGCGCTTCCCCTTGTATACTTAATACAAAAATCAGTAAAATTATAGCACTCGCTTATGTATTTACCGTCATCCCCCACTGCAACCGTGGCAAGCCCCGTACTGCCCGCCCAGTTTCTCATTATTTCCTCAAACTTATTCATATCACAGAAATCCTGTATTTTCATAGCTACCTCTCCCTCCATCGAACATCAGCCATCCCATATCTGCCTTGGCACATATTCCGATTCACTTTGTAAATCGGGAACTCATGGACTGATGCTATATGCTACACCTATTTTTTAATTATATACAAAAACGGCATAATTTGCAAAACATTTTATTTTTCGTCCTTAACCCTGAGAAAGCTGCGTTTTCCGTACTCATTTACCTTCTCAACATATTTATATACACCTTCGGGGTTAGTTTTTTCCACCTCGTAATCCCTTATGGCGCGTTCTACCTTTTCAATGGAGACAGGATATGATAAATTTTTTTGTATCTCCTCTGCTGACATTCCACTGTCATGCATATGTCTTATGGCATCCACATAGGCAGCCCCCGCCGTCATTCTTGCAAGCGCCTTTTGAAAATATATATTCTCTGACATCAATACTCCTTATCTATATCACTTATTCCATAAGCTTCCATAAAGCTTTTCAAATCCCTGTCGTTTCTTATAAGCATTATATCCTTAAATTTACCGGTCCTTATATCCTTAAATCCTGCAACCCTCTCACCCGTACATATGCTGCTTCTTATTACGGGCCGCAGATTTTCCCTGTCATATTCAATTACGGCAGTTTTCTTTTTAAATATACTCATATATGTTCCTCAAAAAATAAAGTTTTTATGACAAGCTTCGCCGCTTCCTTTTGTGTGAAAGGACTTTAATACATTATATACCTATCTCTCATAAAAGTCACGCTCCGAAACAGGCGGAATTGTCTTTACATCCATTGCATTTATCCTTATAAATCTCTGATTATCAAGGTGTATGATAAGCTCATCTATAAGGCTTTCTGTCCCCTGCACCTCCATCTCAACCGTTCCGTCATACAGATTTCTGACCCAGCCCGTAAGTCCTAAGCTTCTCGCCTTGTGATATGCGTGGTAGCGGAAGCCTACGCCCTGTACGCTTCCGTAAAATATAATGTGCCGTCTGATACTATTTTCCACCGTCTTTTTGTTTTCTGAATTTTTGCTTTTTAAATTTTCGTTTTCTTTGTTCATAGACATTCCTTCCTGTAATTACGACAGAGAAGCTCTGATAAAGCATCAAAATTTTTTTGATTACAGCGTAAAAACAAGCACAATTCCAAAACCGCTGTCAAACGGAATATATTTATCCTGATAAACGTTCACGCATATTTTCTCTGCATATTTTTTCACAAGGTACAGTCCCATTCCTGTTGCTTTTTGCTTGCTTGGATGTCCTCCCGTAAAGCCCTTGTCAAATATAAACGGCGCATCCTCCGCCGGTACGCCCTCTCCATTGTCATAAATACCAAGCTGCACCTTATCATCCACCCTGTTAATCGAAATAAATATTTCTCCCGCCTTCTCATCCGCATACTTTACGGCATTGCTTATAAGCTGCGACAACATAAAGAAGACAGTTTTCCGGTCAGATAGCACCTCAATATCTGTTACATCCAGACTTATCCTGATTTTTTTCTCATCAAAAAACGGCTGATACTCCCGAATCACTTCCATCACACATTCGTCAAGGGGAAATTTTATAAATTTACTATCCGTATGCTCTGTCTGTAATCTGGCATAAAAGAGAATTCTCTCCACATCTTCATTTAACTGATGCTGAATATAATTCATACGCATATACACATAAGGCGACATTTCATCCCTGTGATTATCCAGAACCAATGTTGATAAAGATAATGGTGTCTTTGCCTCATGTACCCATGCCTCAATATATTCACGATATGATGTAAGCTCAATTGTTTTCTCGTTTATTGCAGATGACTGCTCCCTGAGCGTTTCGTAAGCAGCATCAATCACTTTACCCGCTCCGAGCCTTTGAATCAGCTCATTTCTTATTTCCTCCGTGGGCGTCTTTAAAAACTGCTGTATGATTTCTTCCGTTTTCTGCCGGCGGTGATAATCAATAAAAATACCCATTGCACAAACCAGCAAGGTAAATAATAAAATAAACGGCAGCATATATGGCATCGCATCACTGCGCATAATCCAGACAACAAAAACGAACATCATGTCAGTCAGCAATAACAGTCCTATCCAGTTTCCTGCCCGCTTCATAAATTTCATACTATATCCTCAACCTCTTGTCCCTTTAAAACATACCCCTGCCCTCTTACGTTTTGTATGATATCACATAAATTGATTTGCGATAAGCTCTTTCGCAATCTGCTCATATTTACCTGAAGTATATTTTCGTCAACAAACTCCTCCGTACCCCACACTGCTGAAAACAATTCGCTCTTACTAACTATGGCAGGATGCCGCTCCATAAGGGTTCGCATAATTTTCCCCTCTGTTTCCGCCAGAACCACATGCTTATCCCGAAATACAAGCTTGTATGTGTCCGTATCAAGAAAGACTTTACCAAGCTGAAGCATACTTTTTATTTTATCATAGGTTTTCAGCAGCCGCTCAACCCTTGCCAGCAGACGGTCGGGATGACATGGCTTTGTAAGAAAGTCATCCGCTCCCAGACCAAGCGCTGTAAGTTCATCGGAAAGAGTGTCCCTCGCCGTTAAAATCAATATTGGAAATGATACCTTTGCCTTAAGATTTTTGCATAAATCATACCCGGATTTTCCCGGAAGATTTACATCAAGCACTGCAAGATCCGGTTTCAGCCCACACAATTCTTCCTCCACATGTTCAAATTCTGATATGCCAAACGCCGCATATCCTGCCTTATGAAATGTCTGTATCAATTCATCCCGCAAATAAACATCATCCTCAACAACTGCTATTTTAAACACGAAATTTCCTCCTATCTTTCAGCACGCTGTTGCGCCCTATCAGTGAAGCGAGCGGATTTCCCTGCCTGCCGTCCGTTTAACAATACTGATATATATTATTTCTGTCAATACAAAGAATAACAGAACAACCACTGAAATTACTATAACCGTATTTATATTTGTCCCAATCGGCAGCTTTGTAAAGCTGGTAAACATGGAATAGATTGCTACAACGCTGCTTATTAATGCAACTGTTAAAACCAGCATGAAAAAAATCTGTATCTGTTTTTTTACGGAACGGCACATTTTCTCTGTACCTGCGCCAAGTATGGCAAGCGTTTTATACCGATGCTTTGTCTGCCTCTGCTGTATCAGGTACTTAAGACCTATTACCGTATTTGCTATGATGAAAAACAAAATGCCAAGATATATAGTCAGATAACTTGCGGACACAGTGTAAAACAAATTTCTTCCGATTCCGGAAAGGAAACTGTCATATTCAATTCCCGTATCTGCAAGCTTGGCATCCATTTGCGAAACTGCCTGCATCAGTCCCATCTCATCAACAATTTCATCCTTCAGGCTCACATTCCGGCAATATGCTTCCGGCTCTCTTGCCAGCCTGCCAAAAAGCTCATCCGGCACAACCAATGCCAGATAAAGCGTAATTGCCCTGTCTGCAACAATATTATCATAATAAAGAGTTTTTGAAATACTATACTCAATCCCGTCTATGCCGATAGCCGCATCATTTTCAAGCGACTTTTCAATCAGTATTCCAAAATCTCCATCCGTCGCCATAGAAGAATATAATGCCAGCTCATTCTCACGTAAGTTTATTTCCTCCTTGTTTATGGATTTCAGCAATTCATTGTATGAGCTTTCTGCTATGATATAGTCGATATGAAGATTTTCCAAAATATTTTCTGTTCCGTCTACTTTTCTGAGTGCCTCCTCGAATTTTGAATAATCAAATTGATTCGGCTCATCATCCCAATATTCATCATTTTTCATGGAAAGATACATCGGATAGGATGTTTTGACCATTTCCTGTACATCTTCCCGCTCCAGAATATCATTTATCTGCTGTTCATCCCCAAACAGGGAAAAATCTGTGGAACGGCTGCTTACGCTTCTGCCAAGCCCCATGGAAATACCATAGGACACACATGCCATCGCCATAAGCAGCAACAAGGAGGCGATTGCCAGTGATTTGTGCTGTGACAGTACATTTTCCTGTACCTGTCTTGCCGTAAATGTCTGAAGCCCCACCGCATCCGGGCTTTTTCTTTTAATTCCTCTGCCTAAAAATCCTCCAAGTCCCTTGTAAAACGAAAAAGTACCGGTAATTCCACAAAGAATCAGCACGAGAAAAACTCTGGCATCAAGAGTGTGCAGCCGGAAAGCTCCAAGATAATATGCAAAAAGCAATAAAGCAATACCAATTATAAAAGCTAACGAGCTTTTTGCAACCGACATTGATATCCGGCTTTCCTGTGCACCTGCATGTAAAAAATCTGCCGGCTGTGTTTTGGCAAGCCTTATACATATAATGAACATAGCAAGCATCTGTACAATTACAAAACCTCCCACAGTCCAGAAAATAGCCGGAAGCGAAAATGAAAAATGGTGTCCGATAATACCAAGTCCAACTATCCTTGCCGTAGCAAGACTGATTCCTTCCGTAAGAAAAACAGCTGCCGGAATGCCAATCAGCAACGAAATGAGACTGCTCCACAGTGTTTCAAAAAACAGCATCAGAAACATTCTGCTCCGTTTCATGCCAAGCATAAGGTACATTCCAAACTCACGTCTCCGGCTGTCCGTCTGATATTTACATGCAAAATATACAAGAAAAAAGACAAAAAACAGTGATACGAGATAAACCGCCGGAAGTAATTTAAGCAGCTTCGCTACCGCCTCACTTTCCACAGTTTTTAAATATATCATTACATCCTGCTGCCCCAGGGAAAGCAGTGTATAAAATGCCACAATGGCAATTACAAGCGAGCCGAAAAATAATCCGTTTCCTTTTCTGTTTTTTGCGGCATTCCGCAATACCTGTTTAAAGAACATTGGCACTACCCCCTCCCAATTGCGCCATAACAGCTACAATTCTGTCATAAAAGTCCGCAGTGGATTCCTTTTTTATATTTCTTCGGAGTTCATGGAAAATACATCCGTCCTGAATAAACATGATACGGGAACAGTAGCTTGCCGCATTAGCGTCGTGGGTTACCATCATAATCGTTTTATTCTGGATTTTATTTATTGCAGAAAGCTTATCCATAAGAATTTTTGAATTTTTGCTGTCAAGGGCGCCTGTGGGTTCGTCTGCCAGCACAATATCCGGCGAAGAGATTAAAGCTCTCGCCGCCGCAACGCGCTGCTTTTGTCCGCCTGACATCTGCCCCGGAAATTTATCCAGCACCCCTGTAATATCCAGCATGGCAGCCAGCTCCTGTATGTCTTTTTCCGCTTCCCTTGCCGTTATGCCATGTAAAGAAAGGGGCAGCGTAATATTTTCCCTTGCAGTCAGATTATCCAAAAGCTCAAACTCCTGAAACAGATATCCAATCTCTTTTCCCCTGTAATCAGCAAGCTTTGACCCCTTAAAGCCTGAAATATCCTGCCCTTTCAGTATAATTTTTCCCGATGTTGGACGAAGCATGGTTGCGATGCAATTCAGCAATGTGGTTTTTCCCGAACCGCTGGCGCCCATAATTCCCAAAAACTCACCTTCCAGCACGTCAAAGGTAATTCCCTTTAATGCCTCCGTTTTATTGTCGCCCCTGCCATATGTCTTGGTCAGCTCCTCGACCTGTAATATTCTATCAAAAGTATCCATAGAAATTCTCCTTCCTTATTTGTTTTCTGATTTTAGTATACCAATCGGGAATTTCAAATACCACTTACAGCTTTTGTAAGGTAACCATAAAAAACTGACCTCCAATCATTAGCTTTTGGGTCTAACTTTTGGGGATCAGTTCATGGTAACGGGTTAATTTTTCTATCAATATGTGAAATTGAAGCCTCCACTTATAATATTACCGTTAGATATATCCTTCAATTGTCCGTTTTCAAATCCAATGGACAGATACATATCATCTATATTGTTTATATCTGTTGAAGCAATTTGGTTGATATACTGTTCAAAATTATCATATGCCGCTCCTTTAAATTCTGCCGGAACCTTGGACGACTCCTTCACTTTTTGCTTAAATACATCTAAAATGCGATTTCCCTTTTCATCAACAAGACCATTTTTTGTCTGTACAAAGTCTTGAATATCCAAATCTGTATATTCTATCAGCAGGCTGGCTACCCTATATTTTGCCAGTACCATTTTATTTATATTGCCGCTTCCAATGCTATTTAAAATATGAAAAAATAACTCTTTTGAATTTCCATTATCATTCAGCAGCGCTTCCATTTGCAACATAACAGATTTATCACCATTTCCGTCAACCATAAGCTCATATGTATATGGATTAATGGTAAAGGAAAAGCTTTTATTTTCAAGGAAACCTACATTAATACCGGCATTTGCAAAAATATTGTTTATCTGTTTATTTACACATTGGCGATTGTAGCTTTTTTTCTCACTGTCCGTCTCCGCATAAACCGGTCCGTTCAGCCGCGGGTCGCTCATATTGCCACAATGTCCAAAAGCACTCATACTCAGCTCGTTGTCACACATTGCCTTACGCTCACTATATGAAAATTGCATATAATACGGGCTCTGATATTTTTGACTTATAGCAGCGCTCAGTTCTTCATAGGTTGAATATCTTGCCCGATTTGCCACACCCAAATCGTAATATATATTCTCTAATTTAACGTATGCTTTATATAAATCGGTATCTCTATTGTTATTATTCCCTTCAATCCGATTCTCAACACTCTCATAGCGTTTTTCCCACCCTGTTTTCTGAGGTTTAGCCGGCGTATACCTTCCCTTAACATTATAATAATTATAATGATGGGATCTCACTTCAACTTGCATCGCTTTCTCTCCTTCTTAAACTGCCGTATCAGATTATTCGTAACTCTGCTAATAATATCGGATTTATATATTATATTGTTTAGAAAAATTGATTTCCCACTTACGAGACTTGAAATACTATTTAATTTTTACTATAAACTTTACCAGCCTAATGACATAATATCACTAAAGCTATCACAAGGGTAACCAAAAATACAAATAATTATTGTTATTGCGTATATTTTGTGATAAAATATTCTTCAAGGGTAACCGTGTTGCAGGGTGGGCTGATCTCTCATTTTTTATAGAATGGGGGTGATGCTATGAAAAATCATAATAATTTTGATTTTAAGGATTTGATTTCTTTTGGTCTTTTCCTTTTGGCATTGCTTACATTCGTTTTTACGTATTGTAAGTAACCATACATAGAAAAACCACCCCTAAACTTTGACCAGGAATGGGGTAGTTTTTCTATCTAATCAGGTCAATCCACCTTGTGGGCGGTTGCTCATTTTTGTATCTTTAATATAACATACTCACAATATCATTGCAATAAGAAAATTGGTTGGTAACGGGATATCATAAAAGTATTTCCAACTGCAATTCAAACATGCCCTTATGACATTCAGCACAAACCTTATATCCCAGCCGCTCCGCCATGCATTTCACCACATAAAGCCCAAGTCCGCTGCCCTCATTGCTTCTTGCATTTCCCCTGTAAAAAGGTTCAAATATACATTCTATATCAATGTCAGCCTCACTTGTCAGATCATTTTCAAATATTAAAATAACGGTCTCCATATTGGGGACAACCTTAATTCCCGCATAGCTCCTGACATATTTACGGATATTTGAAAAAAGATTTTCAACGATACGCCTGAGATAATGTTCATTTGTTTCAATAAAAATATCCTCCTCCGGCAGCCGGAAATCCGTCTGAAGTCCCTGCTCCTCCATCCAACCGTACTGCTGTAAAATACACTCTGACAAAAAATTGCCCAGATTAATCCGTGACAGCTCCAGCTCCTCATCATTCGCCTCAAGGGAGGAAACTTCAAAAAAATCATCCGACAGCAGCTTGAGATATATTACCTTCCTCATGGCAATATTAAGATATTCCCTGTCCCTCTCCGATAAATCCTCACTTTTATCCAAGAGCTGCAAATATCCCGCTGCCGCTGTGAGGGGCGTCCTGAAATCATGGGAAATCCCTGCAATTACATTTTTGAGCTGTCTGCTGTCATTCTGATACTGCATGGATAGACACTTTGCCATTTCTGTATATTCATTCAGGATAATGGCAAGCTCCGTAATGTATTTATTAAAAAAATCCACCGTCACAGGCTGTCTTACATCCATATCCCTGCGTTTTTTCAAGACCTGAATAAAGCTCTTAATTTGACGCTTATACTGACATAGCGATATAGTCAGAAGCAGGGCTGCCCCAAGTAATATTATCACAAAAATGTACATTATTTTTCCACCCGTCATTTTAACTCACCAATAAATACATTACCCGTCCATCGTTTTAACTCGCCTTAATAATTCTACTGATACAGCTTCCTTTTCATTCTTACACAGGAAAGAACATACCAGACAGCCGCCTCAATCAGCATTCCGAAAACTGTGGCAAATATGAGATGACCGGTAACTCTCACTTCACAATTTAGTATTGCGCTCAACTGACCTATAATAAACCAATCCCTGATTCTTGTACTTATTTCCCCGGAAAAATTGCCAAACAGCATGATACAGAAAAGAACCAGTGAATCAAACATTATAAATCTCAAATACGACAATACAGAAGCTGCAATATGCTGAAAGGTTGTAGTAATCAATACGCCCATACTGCATACGTGAAAAAATATAACAGCCAGCAATATAAAGCGCAACGGCAATTGCATGACATATCCTGCTCCGTTTCTCATTCCAATAACAAGCCAGTATATATCCAAAACCAGGGAACTTATTACGGTTACAAAACCTGCGCTGACAAATACCTTACTTAACAATATTGCCCATATTTTATTTCCTGCCATTACCTCATAATAGGCAATTTTACTCGTATAAGATGTACCTATCATAACAGCGGATAATATCGAAAGGCAACATATAATAAAAATATAGCTTTCCACGGATTCACTTAAATCCTGTGCCAGACTACCCCTGCCCACATCAGAAATCTGATAATGTACAAATACAACACCGACAATACCTACGAAAAATAACCACTTCATCAATTCGGAAGAATGTTTCAGCCTGTACCATTCTGCTTTCATCAAACGACCCATGCTACTCACCATCCTTTCGCTGATTTCCTGACACCTTAGACAAATAATATTCCTCAAGATTTTCGCCCTCCACGACCAGCTTTGTCAGAATAAGCCCGCTGTCCGTAATGGTTTTTGAAACCTTTTCCAATTCATCCAGCCGCTCATACAGGTGAATTTCGTCGTGCTCCACCACCTTGTATTTTGTTACATTCAGTTTTTGCTCCAATATCGTTGATGTGAAATTAATATCATTTGTTCTTATGGCAGCATAGCTTCTGCATTTTTCCTTTAATTCCTCCGATGAAAGACTATCCACCAGCCTGCCCTCATTGATAATGGCAAAATCCGTACACAGCTCTGACAGCTCCGACAGCAGATGACTGGAAATGAGAATAGTCATTCCCTGCTCCGCGCACAGCTTTTTTAACATATTTCTTACATCTACAATTCCCTCCGGGTCCAGTCCGTTTACCGGCTCGTCCAAAACCATAATTTCCGGTTCCGGCAGTAACGCCATCCCAATTCCAAGACGCTGCCGCATGCCAAGAGAAAAATGCTTCACCTGCTTCTTTCCCGTATCAGCCAGCCCTGCAAAATCCAAAACCTGAGAAATCCGTCTCTCATCTGCCACTCCACGCACATATCGTATATACTGCATATTTTGCCATGCGGTCATACTTCCATCCAGATACGGCGCTTCAAGCATAAAGCTTATCCGCGACCTTTCTTCATCGGGATTTTCAAAGTTTTCAAAAAACCCGATTTTTCCACCGGTCTGCGCAGTCAGCCCCGCCATAATTTTCATAATTGTGGTTTTTCCTGCGCCATTGGGTCCGATTAAGCCGTAAATATGTCCTTTATCAATCGTTAAGCTCACATTATCTACGGCGGTTTTCAAAGTCTTGCCACGCCCATACAGCTTCGTGAGATTTTCCACCTGTAAAACATGTCCCATAACCTTTCTCCTCCTTTTTATGCTTTAAAACCATCCTACAACCCTGTTCTAAAGAAATAGTTAAGAAAATGGTTAAGAAAAAGTTAAGTCACTTCTTTCCGCTTCAGACGGTAGCCCATACCCCATATAGTCTCAATGTATTCTTCCTCTCCGGCATACTGCTTTATCTTGTTTCGCAAATTACTCATGTGCACCTTCAGAGTGCTGTCCTCATTATAAAATGGCTCATTCCAGGCACTTTCAAACAAATTAGCCTTTGAAAAAAGCTTTGTTGGATTTTTTAAAAGCAGCTCCAAAATCATAAACTCCTTGCTTGTGAGAGCAAGTGTATGCCCTTCCAATGTCACCGTTCCTGACGTACAATCCATAACCATGTTTTTATAGCGTATCTTCTCCTGCGTTTCTGCTGCGGATTCCTTTTTACTTCTTCGAAGAACCGCCTCTATCCTCACAACGACCTCGTCCAAATCAAAAGGCTTGGATATATAATCGTCCGCTCCCATGCGTATAATATCAATCTTTGTCTGCACCGTATTTTTTGCCGATATGACAATAACCGGAATTTCCGAAAACTCTCTCAGCTTTTTCAGTACCATATCTCCGCTTCTCATAGGCAGCATAAGGTCAAGCAGCACAAGGTCTATTTCTGTTTTTTCGCGAAGCAAATCCAGCGCCGCAAGCCCATTTTGGGCGCTTAACACCTCATAGCCCTGTAACTGCAAATATTCACATAACAATCGGATAATTTCCTTATCATCTTCCACTACAAGTATCCTTGCCATTTGTTCACCTCAAATCATATCCGGCTGAAATCTAACCGTACTAATTTCTTCCCATTCGGCAGCATATATTCTAAAGTTTTAATTATATTGTAATTTATTTCAAGCATTATCCTCTTCAAAGTATGTTCTTCCATTTGATGGTGTACTTTTTCCAATCCGTCAAACACATGTAAATACGGGGAATCTGATACCCAGTTATCCTCAATATTGATTTGAATAATACAGGAAACATATTCCGGATTTGCCTGTTGGATTACTTTTTGGAAACATTCATAACCGATATATTCAACCAGCAAATTTGCAATAACCATATCAGTTTTCGGTAGCTTATGGGCTTCATTCATCAAATTGATACATAAGCATTCCAAAATATCATTCAAATCTGAATATCTGTAAATAACTTCTTTCAAATAATCAGCATTGACGTCTACCCCATACACCCGCTCAAACTTATCCTTTGAAATATGTTCAAGACCATTGCCGCCCGCAATACCCAATATCATGATATTTGAAACAGGATAATCATTAAACTGAGCCTTCATCATTTCATTCAAAGCCTGTAACTGCATAACAGAATCAAGCTTCATATGATTTTCATAATCTGCTAAAGAAATTTCTTCCCACGGATTTTTCATTTGACTTCTCACTTTTCGATTTATATTTTTAATAGAATACCACAGCCACACTCATATTTCCATTTAATTTCTTCCTGCTTCACTCAGTTTTGCAAAATCAAGAGGCTGTCGCACTAAGAAAACAAATTCTTATTGCGACAGCCTCTTTACTCTGTACATATGTATTTTTTATACTTTTAAGTCCAGATTAACTCCAACCTGCACCTGTTCCTTTTTATCTGATTTCCCTGTATTATCCTCCTCTATCGCCACAAGCAAAGCTTTAAATTCAGCGTCATCCACGTAAATCATGCCATCACCCGCGGCTGCCATTTCAATTTTTTCACTTAAAAGCTTTTCAGCCTTACTTGTACCCGCCATATCCTCTGTTTTGTCTTTTATTTCTGTTTTATCTTCTGTCTCTGCCTTTTCTTCTATTTCCGCTTTTTCCTCTGCCTTTGCCTCCAGCGTTTCTTCTAATTCCTCTTTCTTCTTTATGGCATTTTCTTTTTGTTTTTCCAGAAGCTTTTCGGCGTTCTCCCGTCTTTCCTTGCGAAGCTTGTCACTTAAGTTTAACATATAATCATTTCGAGTCATTGCTATATGACAGTAGTTTCCGTTTTCGTCTATATAGCTATGCCGGTATACCGTCGTCCAGCCGGTAGCTTTATTAAAGGCTTCCGCTGTTTTTTCCATCTTTTCAACGCCTGCAATCAGCTCCTTCATCTTTTTTTCCAACTCCGGATCCTTCTGCATTTTCTCTAACAGCTTCGGATTGATTGTCAATGTCTTGCCGCTTTTATCTCCCGCCGGGCTAAAGCCGGTCCGGAATTCCACACTTGGCGCAAGCTTTTTCAATTTATTAAAGTAATCCGTTCCGGATATTTCTTTATTTCCCGCCTTCGCCGACAGCCTTGTAAGTTCTTCGGAAATCATCCCGGCAACATCCATATTACGTGTTGCTCTTTGAAATGCTTTAGCCAGCCCGTTTATTTCTTCTTCCATCGTCATTTTGCGGTAGCCTGTTTCAGACGCTTTATCTTCTACATAACGCTCCCTTGTGCCATTCTCATATCCATGCACAATCTCATCATAAAGCTTTTTGTAAGCTCTGGCATAATCCTCCCGTTTATTTGAAGCGCTGTATATACCATAGCTTCCTCTCTGCTTTTTCAGTTTTTCCGTTTCCTTTGCCAGCTCATTTCCATAATAATTTACATTCAAAGCATCCGCCGCCTGCTTTGCCTGCCTGATTATAGCTTGTTTCGCACCTTCTGTCATGCCCTGTGACACATAGTTGCTGTAGTTGTTTGAAATTTCCATTCCCATAATCATATCCTCCTTGATAAATTTGATTGAATTCCCTTTCTTATTTCTTTATAATTGTTTACATAATACATGCGCCCAATTTTTCATTATGCTTTCATAGGGTATCTGCACGATACTGTCCTTAGAACCTCTTTCATACATGCAGCCTTCCCCTGCGCCGCCCAGACCGGGCAGCTTGTAATAGCCGCCAAAGACGATATAAATATCCCCTTCCGCATTATTTTCACGCAGGAACACTTCAAATGCTTCACTGTCCACATAAACATAGCTGTCATCATATGAAATCATTGTGCTCAGCTTTTCCGTATCATTTGAAATAATTGTGGCTTCCCCATCATAGCTCCCAACCATGATGTCATTGCTTTCACTATATCGGGCATAGGAATTGGCATGTATCACGAAAAATACAACCATCATTACCATAAGTGTAACAGCTCCCATTCCGATACACAGCCTTTTCCGATACGGACGAAAGCCTGCGATTTCAGACATTCTTCTTTTAATATCCGTGAAGCCCCTTTCACCTGCATAGGTTGCCGTAGATGTTATTTCCTCATTTCCCAAACGAAGAACCTTTAAGCTTTTCAGTAATACCAGCCCATATTCATGTGCAGATTTTCCACTATTTTGTATACACACCCGGTCACATATATCCTCCATATCTGTCTGCAGGTATTTCCTGAAAACAGTCAGGAACGGATTTACCCATAAGAGACATCGCAGTATATCCCACGTAAATCCATACCATAAATGTCCCAGACGGATATGTGTTTTTTCATGCTGTATAATAGCCATTAATTCGTTTTTTCCGTAGCTGTCCAGCATGATTTGCGGCAGAACAATCTTAGGTTTTAGAAAACCCGATGTAAACGGTGTAACATTCATATCCGTAATATGCAGCTGTGTCCCTTCAAAAGCAGATGTTTTCATCCCTGCAACAATTTTCGAAAGATGCCTGCGTTTTCCAAATATACAGAAAGCAGTCACAAAAATACCTGCTATGTAAATATAGTCAAACCATGTATTTTTCATGGTTCCGTATGTCATTCGCCAAGTCAGCTTAACCACTGCTTCATTTTCATAAAACAGCTTTAGCTTTCCCAGAAATGGTATAAACAGGAACCATGTCCATAACATTCCTCTTAAAAAGACTGTTTTTGAAAAGAATACCTTGCGGAGCAAAATTACAAACAAGATAAGTACAAATGAAAAAACCGCGCAACGCACAAGCTGAGTTGTAAAATAAACTGCGCAAAATTTTATGACACCGCCAAGCTGTGAGCAGTCAGACATAGCAGTCACCCCTCTTTATCCGGAGATTGAATCCCCTGCTCTTTGCTGTTCTCCAAAATTTCCTCCAGCTCCTTTATCTGTTCGTCCGTCAAAACAAAGCTCTGCAGCAATGCCGCCATTGCGCTCGTCCCGCTGCCGGAGAAATAGCTGTCAACAAACCGTCTGCTTTTTTCTTTCACACACGCGTCCTTTGATTTTTGCGCATAATAGTGATACACTCTGGAATCATGTGCATCTACCGTATAACCAAGCATATCTTTGCTGCTCAGACGGTTCATCAGAACACGCACTGTTCTCTGTGACATATCCACAGACCCCTGCATTCTTTTATAAACCTCTGATGATGTCAGCGGTACATCACTCGCCCAAAGGACTTCCATAATCTGCCATTCACTTGGCGTAATTTCTTCCTTTTCCATATTCCGCAATCCTTTCACCTTGTATTGTTAATGTATATATCGGTCAATAGTCGTTAATGATTAACATTCGTTGACGATTTTGTTATAATTTTACATTTTTAATGCAAAATACATCACTTTTTCTCCGTAATATGACTGATGGCACAGAAAGATTGCGTCACAAAAAATCGGCAGCATATCTGACGCCAACCGGCATCAGACATACTACCGTCCATACAGGGATAAGCCTCTTACAGCTTTCTTTCCCTAATCCTCATATATTTCTTTCCATTCCACACACAGCTTTTTGCCTATGCTGTGATAATATGCCAGCAGGACAAATACTGCAATAAGCGCTGGCATCCTTCTGATTTTTCCGCCCCGCTTTGCCCACATTACAATCCGTGATACAAGCTCCTGCTTTGTCTCCTCCGTCATACCTCTCCTTCGATTTGTAAAATACAGAAGCAGGTAGGAAAAGCCCGCAATCATGGCAAGTGTGGCGTACAGTTCCACCGGTGCCGCATCCCCGGTCTCAGGCTTATTATCCTTGCCGCCATTGTCATTGCTATTACCACTTCCACCGCTGCCGTCGTTTGACGTATCCTTATAAACGATTGCATATGCGGAAAAACGGTCTGTATCTATGGCAATGGTATCAGCGCTGCTGTCCATATCAGTCAAAAGCTCTGTCTTACCGTCATGTACCCTTATTACCGCATAAGTCCTTGTCTTTTGGCTGTCCGTGTTTTTCAGGCCTTCCGGTATGGTAATGACGATTCTTATTTCCTTCTCTGTCTCAGTTATATCCGTACGTTTTTCCCCTGCCAGCTTATACAGATTAATATTCAGATACTGTCCCACAGTAAAACCATTTAATGCCTGCTGTATATTGTTCTTATCCGAATCACTTACAGTAGTTCCGGCATCCTGCACTTCGAGGACAATCCTGATATTGGTTCCATTCTGCACCTGCTGCCTTTCATCCTCTGTCAGGAGCATATTTGTAAGCTCATCTGTCGGAGTGGAAATGTTCGTTACCGGAGCATTTTCTCCCAGCTTAACCTCCGGGATAACGGTTCCGATTACCGGGTCAGTTCCCGTTGCCGGCGCAATAATATACCCACATTCCATACAAATTTGAGGTGTTGTAGCGGTTGCCTCCGCTCCCGGAGTATGTGTCCGGGCAGTATCATGCACATCACATTTTCTGCACTTATGAGCATGTCCGTCGGTTCCCTGATAACCCCATGTGGAATTGTCATAGCTGTGTCCTGTTGCCGGTATTACCACGCTATCGTGAGCCGTAATCTCCTGCGTTCCCTCTGCATCGGAAAACCATCTGCCGCAACCATCGTCACTGTCACAGATATAATATGCCTTATTTCCCGCTTCCATACATGTGGCATCTTTCACTGCCACCAAAGTTAGATCGTGAGCATGGGACTTATCCTTTACAGTCACTGTCACTGTAGTGGTATTTCCAGCCTTATCTGTGGCAACGATAGTCTACGGACCGTCTGCTGCTTTCAGCTGAAAGATTGCCTCATGCATCAAAGTAACTTCCTGACCATTTACTGTTACGCTTTCAAGATTCGTATCTATCACACGTACAGACTTTTGTGCTCCATAGTATGTTTCCCCATCCTTCACATAGTAGATAGCCGGAGGCGTCCCGTCAAACACAAGACCATCTGAGGAAATATAGGTCACATTCCCTGCCTTATCCGTTATCTTTGCGTAAATAATACATTTTCTGTCCGGGTCTATGGAAAAAGAAGTCCCTTCTGTCCAGTCCGTCTCTCCAAGCGCCTTTACATCTGCCTCTGTCAGTTGTGTGCCTGATATATAATAATAAGTCTTATCCAACCCGGAGCCTGCATCCTCCGCCTCAATCGTTACCTGCTTCATCTCTTTGAAAAACAGCCCGAACGTAATGGTATTTAAGAAGCTTTTCCATGATGAACCGGCAATTGTAATCGTTCCCTCCGGCGGCGTGGTATCAATTAAACACTCACCGTAGCTTCCGCCGCACAGGTCACAGACCGCCTTTTCCGTATATGTAGGTGTACCGCCGGAGCAGCTTCCATTTTCCTTATGAGTATTATCATTTTGGCAGGTACGCGTATGAGTTCCGTTTCCATTGGATTCCCATTGCCCGTAGTCATGACCCGTTGCGGCATCTCCCACAGGTATATCATCAATTTTATTCTTTCCATCCTCATCAGAAAAAAGCTCACCACATCCATCCGTACCTTCACACTCCCAATATGCACCTGTACCCGATCCTGTACATGTCGGCGGAACAGCTTCATGCTTCACCAATGTGTGGGTATGAGGTAATACAGATATGGGGGCATCTGTAATATAATCTGCCCAGTCCGTCCATTTGTCTTTATAGGCCTGTGCCTTGTCCTTCGGGACATGAATGCCCTGTGTTTTATCCGTGACAAATTTACAATCTTTAAAAGCGCCAATATAAACTTCCGGCGGCGTTCCTCCCAGCATCGTTACTTCTTCAAGGCTTGTACATCCCACAAACGCCTGATACCGTATGATTGTAACTTTCTTTGGGATTGTGATATTCGTCAGGCTTGTGCAGGACTTAAATGTCCATTCCCCTATGAATGTAACCCCCTCCGGAATTTTTATATCCGTCAGGTTGACGCAAGAATTAAACACACTATCTCCGATACTTGTCACACCTTTTGGTATCTCTATACGTTCCAGTTTAAGACAGCTATTAAACGCATCTCTCTATAATTGTCACACTCTCCGGTATCGTTATACTTGTCAGATTACCGCAATATTGAAATGCTCTAACCCCTATGCTTTTCACTCCGTCTTGTATCTCTGCACTTTTTACCTGGGCAAAATATGTATCCCGGTTGCTTAACCAGTCGTTCATCCCCGTATCCGACTGAATTATCAGCTTGCCGTCAGCGTCAAGCACCCATTCCGTACCGGAGGCGATATCGTCAGCCTGTGGCGCAGGCTCCATCATCACACTTTCCAGCTCCATCTCAATCTCTGGTTCCCCATTGTTTTCGCTGACAGTTTCCGGTTCATTTTCATCCTCATCAACCATCTCCTGTATTTCCTGCCCTGTCCCATCATCCGATGTCTGCTCTGTGACGCCGTTTTGTCCTTCCGTCACAGTTTCCTCTGAACTTTCCGCCACGGTTTTCTCTGAATTTTCTGTTACGGTTTCCTCCTGTCCTTCGAAATCCGTGCCCTCCTCAGATTCCATTTGTAGCTCATCACTTTCAGGAAAAGCTTCATTTTCCTTTGCCAGTGCATTGATTGGCTCTGCGCCCCACACCATGCATACAGCCAACACTACTGAGAGCAGCACTGCTATCGTTCTTTGTAATAAGCTACTCCTCCGTCTTTTCATAATTGTAAACCTCCATTCTGTCTTTTATGGTAAAAAGCTATTACTTTTTAAATTTATACTTTCCTTTTCCCCGTTTAGATACAGGTTCAATATTGTCTGCCAATGTGCAGGTTGGTATAGTCTGCATCTCATCTTATCCTGCTGCTTAATATATTTTTTATCTTATCACAGTTTTTTCAGATAATCTATAATGGAATTATTTTTGTTGCAATCTTCTCACGAAATCTGACATCGTGCTCAACAAAGAGCATCGTAGGCTTGTACTCCAACAGCAATTTTTCAATCTGCATTCTTGAAAATACATCAATATAATTTAACGGTTCATCCCAGATATAAAGATGCGCAGGCACAAGCAGGCTTGCCGCAAGCAGTACCTTCTTTTTCTGCCCCTCAGAATAAGCTTCCATATTTTTCAGAAACTGTACACGCTCAAAATCGAGCTGTCTCAATATTGTGCAAAACAGGCTGTAATTCAGATTGTATTTATTACAAAAATCTGCAATGCTCCCTTTTAAACCATCGGTACCTTGAGGGACATAGGAAATCTTAAGCCCGGAAGCAATTTCACAGTCTCCCTGCTCCACAAAAGCAGAATTTATATTTCCAATCCCTGTTTTTTGTAAAATCAGCTTGATAATGGTTGACTTCCCGCATCCGTTTTTACCGCAAAGGACAATTCGTTCCCCTTGGCTGACGGTCAATGCAAAGTCAGTAAAGACAGGTTTTTCCATTCCCTCATAAGTCAGGCTGTAATCCCTCAGATTTACAAGCATATTTTTATGGTGCTCAAGAGGTACAAGCTTCAAATCCACAGGGGTTTCCAAATCCTGTAAAAGGCCTTCCTTCTCCTCTATTTCCCTGCCAATCCTTTTTTCAATCTGCTTTACCCTGCTCTGCATCTTTTTTGTCTTTGCGCCGATATATGGTCTTGTTCCGTTCCCTCTGTCATGCTCTTTTATTGGATCATATCCTATCTTGGTCCGCTCATTTTTGTCCGCCCACTCTGTACAGCGCACCGCAGCCTGCTTTAATTTTTTTATTTCTCCCTTATGCTTTTCATTTTCCGCCATAACAAATTGGTCTTTGCGCTGTTTATTTTCCCACCAGCTGGAAAAATTGCCGTTCTGAACCTCTATGGTTTTCCTGTTCAACACCAGAACATGGTCAATACAGGCATCCAGTAAATCCCTGTCATGGGATACCAGGATAAATCCTTTTTTGGACGCCAGATACATTTTTACCTTTTCTTTGGCAGCTTCGTCTAAATGGTTGGTTGGTTCGTCGATCAGCAGAAAATCATTTTGTCCCGAAAATAAAACCGCCAGCAAAATTTTGGTACGCTCTCCGTGGCTTAATGTATGATACGGTCTGTAAAGAATTTCAGCGTTCTCTCCTAATTCCGTCAATTCACATATAACACGCCATGTCTCACATCCCGGCTTAAGTTCCTCAATGAAATCAGCAGTGGCAAGCTGCATCTGTGCTTCTGTAATCTTATATGGAAAATAGTCAAACCGCATGGCAGTGTCTATTTTCCCTTTGTATGAGTATTTTCCAAGGAGCAGATTGAGAAAGGTCGTTTTTCCCTTTCCGTTCCGTCCTATAAATCCCAATTTCCAATTGGTATCAATGGAAAAGGAAACATTTTCAAATATATTATCAAAGCTTCCGTCATAATAAAATGTAAGATTATTTACGCTTATTTGTGCCATATATTTTCCCTCCTTATAAATAAAAACAGGAACCGTTTGTTGCCAGACAGTTCCATTACATGCTATAACCTCATAAATGAAGGGATGATATACCCAATATCACTCAACTTAAATTTCACCACAACAAAAGAGAGGCTATGAAGACATAACTCACCTTTGGCAACATGACAAAACAGCAAGGGCATTGTTACCCACACTGTAAAAATCCCATGTAATCAAAAGTAAATTATCTCTTCATTTTTTCACCTCTCTCATTAAGATAGCGCTATTTTAACATTCATATTTTATTTTGTCAATAAAGCCGAAGCTTCCTTTTGGCAGCTTATGTGTGTGAATGAATTTTACCATCCTCAATTATAACAATTCGATCTGCATACTCTGCTATTTTGGGGTCATGGGTAACCATAATAATTGTCTTACCCTCTTCATTTATCCTTTTTAATTCCTTTATAAGCTCCATCGAGTTCTGAGAATCAAGTGCACCGGTAGGTTCATCCGCTAATATATATGGGTTATCCGATATAAGAGCCCTTGCAATTGCCACTCTCTGCTGTTGTCCGCCTGAAATCTGATATGGATATTTTTTCAGCAATTCTTCTATGCCAAATTTTTTCGTCACTTCATGAATAAGCTTTTTTCTGTTATTTTTTTTGACATTTTTAGCAAGAAGGGGAATTTCAATATTTTCATATAATGTATAATTACGCATCAGCTCAAAATTTTGAAAAACAAAGCTTATTTTTTCTTTTCTAAGAACATTCTGTCTGCCGTTTGATAATTCATGGACTTTGACATCATCCATTATGTATTCTCCGCCATCAAAGCTGTCAATCAATCCAATACAGTTCAATAATGTAGATTTTCCGGAGCCCGATTCACCCATAACCGCAACAAACTCGCCTTCCTTTATTGTGAGGCTGACCTCCTTAAGGGCAGTAAATTCATATGATACACCTTTGTATATTTTTGTAAGATTATTAATTTCAATCATCAACGTTCTCCTTTAATCAAATTAACAGGATTATTTCTTTTAAATTCATGATAAATGATACAAGATACAATCACTGTACATATTAAAAACAACAAAATTACTATAAAAAATGTAAAATGAAACAATTTAACAGGCAATCCTCTTCCTATATCTCCTACCCAGAGTATTGCAAAGGATATTGTCCCCGGAAATATAAGCTTGATAAAATTTTCTGTTAAAATAATTTTAAAAAAATCCGTATCTAAAAATCCATTTGTACATAAAACTCCAATATCGTGATAATCCTTCAGCCATGATACGAGTGAAATGGTTATGACGGCTATCATAGCTGAAATACAAAGGAGTATCATCAAAACATTACTGAAATAATACATATCATGATGAAGGTCTTTATAACTCTTTTCATACTCATCAAAGGATTCCAGCAAAAGAAACACACCATATTTGTCTGCAATCTTTTCTATATCAGCTTTTATGTAATCCACCTCATTCTTATCTGCAATAAGATACACATCATTCATGTAGGATACAAAACCATCCTCAAATTTGCTCATATCAGGCAATGCAATAATCCACTCATCCATACTTTTAAGAACGCCGCTATTATAAACAGTTCCATACATCCATTCCTGATTATCTGCCAAAATATACGAAACAATATATTCCTTTTTTGTAAAACGATCTGAGAATACCGTCCCAATCGGCATTAATTCTTCATAAAATGAGCCAACCGCAACCTCAGATTTATTGTCCTGCATCCCAAGCTTTATTATATTTCCATTTTTATCCTTTACTCCAATCACTTCCAACAGTTTACTATCTGCAAAAAGCATTTGTGGAAAACCATTTGATTGCCGTGCTATATCATCCTCTGAATTCAATCTGGTATAATCAATAATGTCCTGCTTAAAATCTCCTAGCGGATAAATATTAGTATTATTATACAAAACAATATCGTATTTTTCCCTCAGTTCCATAATACAGTCATGATAATCTTCGCTATAACCAAAATCCCATACCAAAAAAATCGACTCAAGCTTATAAAGATGGTTTCTTGCGCTGCCAAAAAAATCATGCGCTTGAATTATTTCAAAATTGCAGGCTATATAAATAAAGAAAACCCGAAACACCATAATAATCGATACAACCATAATAAGTGAATTAACAAAAAACAGTTTTCTTTTATTATGTAAATGGCTGATACTAAAGGAAAGACAATTCTTAAATTTCACGTCAAATCACTCCTTCCTGTTTAAAGATGATGCGATATTTGTACTTAGCGTACGGGCTATCGGGACAATACAGACAAGCGTCAATGCAACTGCAAACACACCAATATACGGCAAAATAACTGCTGCGGAAAATCCAAGATTATACTCCTCGGAAGCATTTCCCAGCAACCGATTAATTATAAATGCCAGAATAATAAAAATGCACAAAGCAAACAGGATAATCCGGAATAATGACTGAAAAATACGCTTTATAAGCATAGCATTTGTAAATCCACACACGCGGCACACCTGCAATTCATGTATTCTCTGCTGCATCCAAAAACTCATAACAATAGCGATGCATGTAAAGGAAAACAGAAAAATTATAATGCAGTACAGTTTTTCCCCATAAATTGGTTCTGCTGAACCGACACTAAGGCTCTCAACCTCACCGGACATTGCCGCCCCCAAAGGAGCAATGAACGCATCATAAACCTCCCGTGTGTCACAATCGTTACTTTCTAACACCATGCTGTACCCTGATTCAGCAGTTGATGCAATCCGCTTCTTTAACTCGTCTCCCATTCCATATACAAGCAGCTTTGAATCAAATGAAATACTGTCCCCGGAGCCAATCACACCCACCACCTTGTATTCTTCGCCAAACAAGGTGTAATAAATTTCATTGTCCTTTTCATATGTACCATTCATACGGGCTTCTCCAAGAACCACAACCCGCTCTTTTTGCTCATTTCCATCCGGATAATGTCCTGATTTAAGCGGATAATTTTCCTTATGGGAATGTAAGACCACATCAATAATAATCGTCTCTCCCGAGATATCAGAATAGCCGGAACAATTTATAATTTTAAGATTTGCAGGGGAGTTCTCCTGAACAGAAGGTAACGGATTCGTTTCATCCGGCACATATATAAAATAGGTCTCCGACTTATATTTGTATTCATTTTTGTCCATGTATTCATAAAAAATATTTTTATAGATAGTAATTCCGTAATATGCAGAAAGCATGGATACAACAAGACATACAAGCATTGCTGCGCCTGATATCTTATATCTGAATATTTCATGAAAAAAATTTTTCATACGTCAATCTCCCCTCCTTGAACGTCAGCCCATCATCTCTTTAATCCCTGAAAATAATTTCTTAACCGGTTCCGAAACTTCTCCCAGTTACTTCTTTTCCGTTGTATTTCTATCCAGCTTGTCGCCTTCGTATCTTCGCTTAATGCAAACTCATGGTCATGAAACACGCCCGAGCCTATATCCGACATATAAATATATCCCTCACAGGACTTATCAACCACCATATTATAGACAATCTCTCCGCTCTCATCTGTAAGCTGAAAGCACATGCTTCCCGACGAGACATTGAAGCTATAATATATTCTCATATTTTCATCATATTCCCATTCACCTGTTCCGCCATCCAGATAAGTTTCCTTGCTAAATTGCCCCTGTGCGCCTCTGTCCATAACCCATTCTGTTTTTCGGAAATATAATACAGTCAGCAAGGCAATTCCCATAAATATAGCTATCAGCACAAAATATATAAATTTAAATTGTTTTTTTTTTTATTTTTTTTACTCATAATTTCTCCAAATATAAAAATATCTTAATATTTTAAACAAAAGAAGCTGCCACACCAAAAATTAATACAACACATAATTTTTAGTATGACAGCTTTTGTGTTATTGTTCCAAATATAAAACCTGTCCATATGGTACGCCATCTGTATTCTTAAGTGCATGACCACTTTTAAAAACATTTCCGCCTTCACTGGTTATTCCAACATATGCGTAACCAAGCTGTTGCGTTGACGCACTGTTTTTGGCTATTCCTTTTTTGTATGAGAAGGCTGACACGAATGCGATTGCCACGTTATCAGTAGTAGTTACTGCACCTACGCCACCTTCTCCTGCTATAGTAGCTGAGTATAGCTTATACTCCATAACATATCCATTTGAATAACGATACTTTGCGGATTTGGCGTATGCAACACCGCCGACAGACAAAACCATCGCTGCAATTAAAAAGAACGTAAACAGACTTTTTTTCATAATAAGCTCCCCCTTATTTTTTATAATATTATGGTATGATGTTAGCATACATGTCGAATTGCGTCAAGCAACACTTTTTTAAGTTTTCGCAAAGCCATCTTATTTTTTCAATGCCTGTATTACTATTTATAGCTTTGCCATTGTCCTAAATAATTACTTCATGTTAAGATACAATTCCACAACGCCTTAATTCTTTCCGTATACTGTCAAACTGCGCATTTGTCTTAGCATTTTCTGATTTAAAGTCCAAAATCTTATCCAGATAACCACGCTCACGAAGTATTTTTTTACTGCCTGAAAACACAAGCTCATACACAAGGGATATATGCGCCACCAAAAAATCTATTTTTGTTTTCTTCAGGCTTCTCAATGTGGCATGATGCTCAAAAAAGCTTGCCATAACCTCAGGCGAAACCTCAGATGTATATATCTCCTCATGGGTTGCGTCATAAATTTCCTCCATTGAGGTTTCGGAAAAAACCTTAAGTATGTCTATTTTATCCGCATCGCGCAGAATATTACAAAAAACCTTAGTGCGCTCACTTAAATTCTCATCTATCCTGTATAAGCTGTGCTGTCTTATGGCAGCTTCAATAAGCTTGTCCTCCACGTCACTATCTATATAATCTCTTATTTTCCCTTTCTGAAAGAGAATATCCGCCCCAAGCATCGCATGGTCAACGGACGCTGCGTCCGAAAATGTATTATATCTTTTTATCTGCTCAAATCTCCCTATATCGTGAAGCATGCCCATAAGCCACGCAAGAGCCGCATCCTCAAAATTCAATCCCTCTGACACTGCAATTTCTCTGCATAGATCTGCCACCCTGTATGTGTGATCCACCTTTAATTTAATTTTTGCATTGGTGCCATCATAGGCATCCGTATATCTTTTAAATGCATCCACAATTCTCTTTTCGTCTATATACATACTTTCTCCTGAAATATTTATTGTATAAGCCTTAACGCCTGCATACCTGTATGATTATCCTATAAGCCCTAACGCCTCAGACAGATTGGAAACACAGACAATATCTATATCAAGCTTTTCCATCGCCCTGTCATAATTCGATTTCGGTATGATGCATTTTTTAAGTCCAAGCTTTGCCGCCTCCTGAACCCGCTGCATCACATTTGTTACGCCTCTGATCTCACCTGCAAGTCCAATCTCGCCTATAATCATTATATCATCACCAACGGGCTTATTATTCATGCTTGAGGCGATCGCAAATGCAATTCCAAGGTCTATGGCAGGATCGTTGATCTTCATTCCTCCTGCGATACTGACATAGGCGTCAAAGCCCCATAAATTCATGCCCACCCTTTTCTCCATAACTGCGGTTATAAGATTGACCCTGTTAAAATCCACGCCTACGGAGGTACGTCTCGGCATATTAAAATTTGTCTGGCATACAAGAGCCTGAAGCTCCACAAGTATGCTTCTCGTTCCTTCTATGGAAGAAACAACAACCGAGCCCGACACACCCTCCGGTCTTCCGTTTAACATCATCTGCGAAGGGTTTTCAACCTCCTCAAGGCCTTTATCCGTCATGGTAAAAACGCCGATTTCATTTGTGGAGCCAAACCTGTTTTTCACGCCCCTTAAAATTCTGAAGCCATTATTTCTGTCACCCTCAAAATACAAAACCGAATCAACCATATGCTCTAAGGTTCTCGGTCCTGCAACGGTTCCCTCCTTTGTAACGTGACCCACAATAAAGACGGCAATATTATTCTGCTTCGCAAGCTGCATAAGCCGCGCCGTTACCTCCCTTACCTGTGTGACCGTTCCCGGCGCAGAGCCTATTTCCTCCACAAGCATAGTCTGAATGGAATCAATAACGACAACCTGAGCCGGGCTTTTTGTTATCGCCGCAGAAATGTTATCCATATCGTTGTCACAGAGAAGCATCATGTCCTTTGAAAAGCTGCCAAGCCGCTCCGCTCTCATCTTAATCTGTGACGGTGACTCCTCGCCCGACACATAAAGCGCCTCCGTCTGCTCCTGCTGTACAAGGTTGCGGCACATCTGAAGCAATATGGTGGATTTACCGATACCCGGATCTCCGCCAACTAAAACAAGGGAGCCACGGACTATGCCTCCCCCAAGTACTCTGTCCAATTCCAATATTCCTGTTTTTATGCGGCTTTCATCTGCTGTAGTTACCTCTAAAATACTTGTAGGCGCAACTGCCTCCTTAACAACAGAGGCATGCTTTGCACCTACCTTAACCTTTTCTTCTACAAATGTATTCCAAGACCTGCAGCCCGGACACTGTCCAAGCCATTTTGAGGATTCATAGCCGCATTCCTTACAGAAGAAAATCTGTTTTTCCTTTGCCACTACATCTTCTCCACAAATATGTCTACCTGTTTACCCGGCTCAAGCTCAACGCTCATGTTAAGCTTGCCTCCAAGATTGGTCTTAAGCTTTCCTACATATACCTTGTCAATATGTATCTTGTATTCCTTTTCAGCCTCAAGCTCAAGCGTCACCTGCGCATCCTCATTGCCCTCCACAACAAGGCTTACCGCTTTATCTGTTGCCTTAAATCCATGAACCGCAGTACCCGGTACTGATTCATAGACAAACATACCGTTTCGCTCAAGCTTTGTAATCTCATTAAAGGTTTTTATCTTATAAATATCTCCGTTAAAGTTAAATCCGTCCTTTTTTGTCTTCTGTTTAATCTGGTAATTACCAAAACTAAGTGTGCCTGCTTCCTCGCGAATTAACTCGTCAACAACCGCCATTTTTTGTTCCTCCATAGTATATAATAGCTTAAAACGACATAAGCCTAATCACAAATACATTATACAATATATCTTGTTTTTTATCTACATAATTCTTCAATAAAAAAAGTAAAAAAATTGTGTCCTTTAATTATTTTTTATTAAAAACAATCTTTCCGTCAGACGCCGAAATACTTACCTTATCGCCCCTTGAAATTTTCCCGCTGAGTATTTCCTCCGCAAGCTTATCCTCAATTTCATTTTGTATGGAACGCTTAAGCGGTCTGGCGCCGTATTTCTTGTCGTAGCCCTTTTCAAAAATAAAGTTTTTAAGCGTATCTCCGTATGTGATTGAAATGTCCATCTGCTTTTTGACTCTCGTTTTAAGCTCCTTAATCATAAGCGCGGTGATATTTTTGACATCTGTTTTAGTGAGAGTTCTGAACACGATAATATCGTCAATTCTGTTAATGAACTCCGGCTTAAACATATGCTTTACCTCCTCCATAACATTTTTCTTCATCTCGTCATGGTCTTTATCCTCGGAGCTTCCGCTTGAAAAGCCCAATCGTTTCGGCTCAATGATTCTCTGGGCTCCCGCATTACTTGTCATAATAATAATGGTGTTTTTAAAATCAGTTTTTCGTCCGTGAGAATCCGTAATATGCCCGTCGTCTAAAACCTGAAGCAGAATGTTGAACACATCCGGATGGGCTTTTTCTATCTCGTCAAACAAAATGACAGAGTAAGGATTTTTTCTGACAGACTCACTTAACTGTCCTCCCTCGTCAAAGCCAACATAACCCGGAGGCGAACCAATCATCTTGGAAACGCTGTGCTTTTCCATATATTCTGACATGTCAACTCTTATGAGCGCTTTTTCATCGCCAAAAACAGCCTCCGCAAGTGCCTTTGAAAGCTCAGTTTTTCCAACGCCTGTAGGTCCTAAAAACAAAAATGATCCCACAGGTCTTTTCGGGTCCTTAAGTCCTACGCGTCCGCGCCTGATTGCCTTTGCAACGGCATCCACAGCCTCATTCTGACCGACCACTCTCTTGTGGAGTGTTTTTTCAAGATTGAGAAGCTTTTCCTGCTCACTCTGGGTAAGTCTTGTAACAGGTATTTTTGTCCACACGGAAACAACAGCGGCAACCGCATCTGCGTCCACCACAATGTCTGCTTCCTCTGATGCCTTTATTTTATCCTTTTCCCTTGCAAGCTTTTTATTCAGCTTGGTTATCTGCTTCTTTATCCGGGATGCCTGCTCAAGCTCACCGCCTGTAAGAGCCTCCTCAATATCTGCATCAAGCGTTTTCAGCTCCTCCTCAATCCTGTAAATGGATTTGTTCCCCGAAAAAAGTCCAAGCTTCTTCCTTGATGCCGCCTCATCAACAAGGTCTATCGCCTTGTCAGGCAGAAATCTGTCATTTATATATCTTGTTGAATATTCAACGGCAGCGCTTATTGCCTCATCAGATATGGTTACACCGTGGTGCTCCTCGTACTTTTCCCTGAGACAATTCAGTATTTCAACCGTTTCCTCATTGGTAGGTTCCTCAACGTACACAGGCTGAAACCTACGTTCAAGCGCGGCATCCTTCTCCACATATTTTCTGTATTCCACCCTTGTGGTTGCGCCTATCATCTGTATCTCACCGCGGGACAATGCAGGCTTTAAAATATTGGAGGCATCAATTGCGCCCTCCGCTCCGCCTGCGCCTATAATCGTATGAAGCTCATCAACAAACAATATAATGTTTCCGTCCGACTTAACCTCAGCTATAACCTTTTTAATTCTCTCCTCAAACTCACCTCTGTACTTTGAGCCTGCCACCATTCCCGATAAGTCAAGGCTTAAAATTCTCTTATCTAAAAGAAGCTCCGGCACCATTCCCGTTGAAATGAGCTGCGCAAGCCCCTCAACAACGGCAGTCTTGCCAACGCCCGGCTCTCCCACAAGACAAGGGTTGTTTTTCATTCTCCTGCAAAGTACCTGCATAACCCGTTCCATCTCGCTGTTTCTTCCCACAACCGGGTCAACGCTTCCCTCCCTTGCAGCCCTTGTAAGGTCACGGCTGTACTGGTCAAGCGCAGGCGTAGGCGATTTCTTTTTTGCCGTCACATTTTTAGCGGAAGCAAATTCCTTTTTTGCAGCATTGCCGTCAGCGCCGCAGGAAACCATAAGGTCAACATATACCTTCTGTGTATTTATGGACATGGAGTTTAACAGTCTTGTAGCTACGATATCCTCCATCCTGAGCATTGCAATAAGCAGATGCTCCGTCCCTATTTTATCGCTCTTAAGCTTTACAGCTTCCTTCTGGGCATTTTCCAATACCTTTTTAAGCCTCATGGAATATCCATCCTCACCATTTGGTTTGCTCTTGGAAATCTGCTGGCTCGCCTTTAAATATGACCTTACGGTATTGATATCCACTCCGTTTTTTGTGAGAACCTTCCACGCAGTACCATTATTGCTCTCTATCATGGCAAAAAGGAGATGCTCCGTTCCCACATAGCTGTGCTTCATTGCCTTTGCGGTTTCCTCAGCAATATCCAATACCTCTTTCGCCTGTTCCGTATATTCGAGTTTCATAGCTTACCTCCATTTTCATTCCCGCCAAATTCCTTATACATATCCGTAATAATCTGATGCATTTCCGCAAGGCTTATATCCTTGCATATCGCCTCGGCAACCATCATTCTCACACCCACGTTCATGCTCTCCATGTGCCTTATTTTTGTATCTGCGGAAACGCTCACTACAGCGCCCCTTCTTCTGTCAAGGGTAAGATAGCCGTCCTCCTTAAGCAGGGAATATGCCTTATTTACCGTGTGCATATTTACACCCAGCTCATTGGCAAGCTGCCTTACGGATGGAAGTGAATCTCCTTCCTTTATCTGCTCCTGTGCAATTCCAATTATTATCTGATTTCGAAGCTGCATATAAATAGCTTCACTGCTGCCAAAATCAATCGAAATAATCATTCTACTGTTCATCTATAGCCTTTCCAATATCATGACGCATATACTTATTTTCAAAGCTTATCCATTCTGTAGCCCTGTAAGCATTTTCCCTTGCCATAGTCAGGGTCTCGCCTTTTGCCGTCACGCCAAGCACACGTCCTCCGTTTGTTACTGTTTTACCGTTATCAAGCTTTGTTCCCGCATGGAAAACATAGTAGTCCTCCTTGTCATCAAAGGCTTCCAGTCCGCTGATTGGAAATCCCTTCTCATAATGCTCCGGATACCCGTCTGAGGCAAGAACAACACACACTGCCGCCTTATCCTCAAAGACAAGGTCTGTCTCGTCAAGCCTTCCGTCTATGCATGCCTCCATAACGTCTATAATATCGTTCTTCATGCGAGGGAGTACAACCTGCGCCTCAGGGTCGCCAAATCTTGCATTGTATTCCAGAACCTTCGGTCCCTCCTCCGTAAGCATCAGTCCGCAAAAAAGTATTCCCACAAAATCCCTGCCTTCCTTTTTCATTGCGTCCATTGTAGGCTGATAAATGTGTTCCATACAGAATTTGTCAATATCCTCCGTATAAAAAGGACTTGGTGAAAATGTACCCATTCCTCCGGTATTTAAACCCTTGTCTCCGTCCTTTGCCCTCTTGTGGTCCTGAGCGGAAGCCATAGGCTTAATATGAGTTCCGTCACAGTAGCAAAGCACGGAAACCTCCCTGCCGGTCATAAACTCCTCTATTACAATCTTATCTCCCGCAGAGCCAAACTGCCTGTCAAGCATAAGGGTCTTAACACCCTCCTTTGCCTCCTCAAGGCTGTTGCATATAAGAACACCCTTTCCAAGCGCAAGACCGTCCGCCTTTAAAACAATTGGCATCTTGGCTGTCTCAAGATATTTTACGGCATCATCCGCATTGTCAAAAACCTCATATGCCGCCGAAGGAATATTATATTTTTTCATAAGTTCCTTTGAAAATGCCTTCGAGCCTTCTATTATAGCAGCATTTTTTGCAGGTCCGAACACTTTTATACCTGCATTTCTGAAACAATCTGCAACACCTGCCACAAGCGGATCATCAGGACCGACTATCGCCAGATCAATATTTTTTTCCTTTGAAAATTTAACAAGCGCATCGCCGTCCATAACGGAAATATCAACGCACTCGGCAAGACCTGCTATCCCTGCATTTCCGGGTGCCGCATAAAGCTTTGTCACTTTCTTACTCTCACTGCATTTTGCTGCTATGGCGTGCTCTCTCCCGCCGCCTCCTACAATAAGTACATTCATGGTACTACTCCTTCCGCTGTTTGAAATTAATTTCCATTTGCAATTTTATTTATTGCCGCAGGCAGCAGCTTCCACTCTGCCTCCTCCATAACTCTCCTCTGAAGTATTTCAGGCGTATCATTCTCCTTAACCTCAACTGCCTTCTGCATAATGATAGGCCCTGTGTCCGTTCCCCTGTCAACAAAATGAACGGTTGCTCCGGTTATTTTAACGCCCCTTGCAAGCGCCGCCTCATGAACCTTAAGC
Organism: Lachnospiraceae bacterium UBA7076; assembly: GCA_002493625.1. Taxonomy (GTDB): domain Bacteria; phylum Bacillota; class Clostridia; order Lachnospirales; family Lachnospiraceae; genus Coprococcus_C. The sequence continues at coordinate 31,859 of DKZK01000017.1, forward strand.
CCATAGTAGCCGGTTCCGCAAAAAGAAGGAATGAGCGACGGATGAATGTTTATAATCCGGTTCTCATATTCATCTATCATCTTCTCCGGTATCACAACCAGAAATCCCGCAAGAACGATCAGGTCAGGACCGTACTCCTTTACTCTGGCAAGAAGCGCCTCATTGAAGCTTTCCCTGTCCGGAAAATCCTTGGGCGAAACCACACATGCATCTATCCCCGCCTTTGAGGCTCTCTCAAGGGCATAAACTCCATAGTTGTTGCTTATAACGCCCGCAATCTGCGCATTTTTAACATCGCCCTTTGCAATGCCGTCTATAATTGCCTGTAAATTGGTGCCGCCGCCCGATACCATAACTACAATCCTTAGCATATTTCTACTCCCTTTTCGCCTGCTTTGGTCTCGCCGATTACATATGCTGTCTCTCCTGCCCCTGCAAGCGCTTCTATTGTTTTATCAGCATCTGCGCTGTCAACCACAAGCATCATTCCGATACCCATATTGTAAGTGTTGTACATCATATTCTCCTCTATGCCGCCCTTTTTTGCAAGAAGCTTGAATATGGCAGGCACCTCATAGGAATCCTTTTTTACGACAGCCGTAATTCCCTCCGGAAGCATGCGCGGAACATTTTCCTGAAAGCCTCCGCCTGTAATATGGCTGCATCCCTTTATGGTTACCCCTGCTTCCTTTATGCTCCTGAGCGCCTTTACATAAATTCTTGTAGGCGCAAGCAGCGCTTCTCCAAGCGTTTTTCCAAGCTCCTCATAATATGTTTCCAGGGAGCTTCTTGTCATGTCAAACACCTTTCTCACAAGAGAAAATCCATTGCTGTGAACGCCTGAGGATGCAATACCGATAATAGTATCTCCCGGTTTTATATCCTTCCCTGTTATTAAATCCTTCTCGTCCACAACGCCCACTGCAAAGCCTGCAAGGTCATATTCCTCCTCAGGCATCATGCCCGGATGCTCGGCTGTTTCTCCGCCTATTAATGCTGCTCCCGACTGGGCGCAGCCCTCCGCAACACCGCTTACAATGGAAGCTATTTTCTCAGGATAATTTTTACCGCAGGCTATATAATCAAGGAAGAAAAGCGGTTCTCCTCCAGCGCAGGCTATATCGTTAACACACATTGCCACACAGTCAATTCCTATTGTATCGTGCTTATCCATAATAAACGCAAGCTTAATTTTTGTTCCCACGCCGTCCGTTCCTGAAACCAGAACCGGATGTTCCATGGATTTAAGCTTTTCAATTGAAAATGCTCCTGAAAAGCCTCCGATATTTGTAAGCACCTCCGGTCTCATGGTCTTTTTTATATGCTCCTTCATAAGCTCGACTGACTTGTAGCCTGCCTCAATGTCAACCCCCGCCTTTTTGTAATCCATCGCTTATTCCTCCTGAATATGTTATATAAAATTGCGTCTCATATTAATCATGTAAATTTATATAAAACTGCGTTCTATATTATAGTTGAAATAGAACAGTTTGTAAAGTGCGACGGAGGATTTATAAATGCCCGTCTTGATATAAAATAACAAATATGGTAAAATATTCACATATTTTTTGTTGGGGTATTTTAGTAACTTTAAGGGGGAAAACACATATGAGTAAAAGCAAAAAAAGACTGAATATCGGTTTTTTTACATGTCATCTTGACAACGATTACGCATACGAGATTTGTAAGGGTGTTGATTATGCCGCAAAGGAGCTTGATGTAAATCTTGTTGTTTTTCCGGGCATGTATATGAATGCATCTTATAATGATCCGAAAAATGCACGCTTTGATTATCAGTATAACTCCATTTTTTACTATGCGTCAAAGCACACACTGGATGCGCTTATTGTTTCTATCGGTTCCATAGGAAGCTTTCTGTCTGAAAATGACATGCTTGCCTTCCTGAAAAATTTTGATATTCCTATTCTTACAATTGAAATTGAGGTTCCCGGTTACCCTTATCTTTACACCGAGGGAAGAACCGGTATGCGTGAAGCAGTCGAGCACCTTATTAAAGTACACGGCAAAACCAAAATCGGAATGGTGAGCGGACGCAAGGAAAATGCAGATGCCAATGACCGTCTTAACACATACTGCAATGTTCTTCGGGAAAACGGAATTGAAATTAACCATAACCGAATCGTATACGGCAACTTTTCTGAATTTACGGAGGATATCGTAAATGACCTTCTGGACAGAAATCCTGACCTTGAGGCAATCGTATTTGCCAACGACCAGATGGCAATCGGCGGATACAATGCAATAAAAGCAAGAGGTCTTGAAATAGGAAAGGATATTCTTGTAACCGGGTATGATGACTCTCCTGTGTCAACCGTACTGAACCCACTCCTCACAACCGTTCATAACAGTATTATAGATATGGGATATCAGTCTGTTAAAGAGGCTATAAATCTTGCCACAAAGGGAAAGACAGAGGTAAGTATATTAAACTCAAGTCTTATTGTGCGTTCTTCCTGCGGCTGTGCAGATTTTACGCTCAACAGTATGATTGACAAAGGAATTACACTTGCCAGGACCGATGACTACCAGAATATAAAGGAAACCATAATAAACTATTTGTATTCCAATTACAGTAAAACCTTTTATTACGATAATTTAATCAAAACCATATACCCGTTTTTGGACAGTATTCTTGACCCGATTTTCAAAACCGGTGATTTTGATTTTAATACCGAATATATTTGTTCAGAGCTTGAAAAGCTTTTAGCTACACCGGTTGTTGCCATATTTTTCAGTAATGATAAATTTCTCTACACACTTAAGGAGCTTAAAAACCTTCTTATTGCTCTGACAACCGATGATAAAAAAATGAGCACCTTATCACGGCTTTTTACAAATATATATGAAAAATTTTTATTCTATACCTCAAACCAGTTGTACACAAAGGTACGGAAGCACAAGTCCAGCATCTGGTCATCCCTGCACATAACAAGAGATACGCTAACCTATAGCACAGATGAGGAATCCTGCTTTAACCTTATAATGGAAAAGCTCTATGATGCGCAATTTATAAGTGCATATATTTACATATATGACGAACCGGTAATGCTGCTTCCAAACGGTTCATGGAAAATACCGAACACCCTCTATCTTCAGGCATGTCAGGATAATGGTAAAATAACGTACCTCAGTGGGGACAGCAGACTTATTTCCTCAAACAAGGTATTTTTCAATAATTATACCTCAAACGACAGAAGACGGACATTGGTTGTAACCCCACTCTTTACCAACAGCGTACAATACGGCTTATTTGTAAGTGAGGTTGATATAGAGCATTTTGAAAATGTTTACCCTGAAAGCTTACAGCTTTCTATATCACTTAACTTTATATCGCTTATGAAGCAGCAGCTTTCCATACAGAAAAAGCTTGCCATATCCGCAACCGAATTAAATAGCAAAAATGAACTGTTAAATAAGCTATCCATAACCGATGCCCTTACGGGAATAAACAACCGGCGCGGCTTTCTTGACAGCGTTCAGGCACAGGTCAATTCCCAGTTCAATGAAGGCAAGCTTGCAATGGTTGTATTTGCGGACATGGATAACTTAAAGCAGGTAAATGATAATTTCGGTCACAACAACGGAGACTTTGCAATCAAGAGCATTGCAGACATACTTGAAAAAAGCTTTGGTCAGGAGGATATTATAGGGCGTATCGGCGGTGACGAATTTGTCGCATTTTCATTTTTGGATAATTCTGAAAGACCTACCGAGATAAGACGGAAAATTGCGGAGCTTTCCAAAGAGCTTAATGAAACCTGTGACAAGCCATACTACATTGATGTGAGCATAGGCATAACAACATTTACGTGCTCCCCTACTCTTGTTATTGAGGAAATTCTGCATAACGCAGACGAGGCGCTTTACGAGAACAAAAAGAATAAGCGCAAGAGCGTTATAAAGCCGACCATATAAAAGATGGGGCTGTCGCAATAAGGATTTAAATTCTCATTCATTATGGATTTTAAACAAAGAACGCTCCAACGTGTTACTTAACTT
>DKZK01000017.1:36179-53223 GCA_002493625.1 Lachnospiraceae bacterium UBA7076
AAAATCCATAGCTACTAAGAAAACCAATCCTTATTGCGACAGCCCCATCTTTTATATCACGGCTTCATGTATAGCCATTGTCACATCTGCCTTGTTCATAGTGTAAAGATGTACTCCGTCCACGCCGTTTTTCTTCAGGTCATTTATCTGCGACACAGCATATTCTATGCCTGCCTTTTTCATATCGTCGGCATCATCTCCGTATTTTGCAATTATCTGGCTAAGCTCATTTGGCACGGACGAGCCGGAAAGCTTAACGCTTGTTCCAAGCTGCTTTGCCGCTGTGACAGGCATAATTCCCGCAAGCACGGGAACCTCTATCCCTGCTTTTTTTATGTCCTCCAAAAATTTATAAAACACCTTATTGTCAAAAAACATCTGGGTTATAAGGCAGTCGGCGCCTGTGTCAACCTTAGCCTTTAAATACCTTATATCCTCCTCCCTGTTTAATGATTCAGGGTGTATCTCAGGATAGCAGGCAGCAGCAACAAAAAAGTCGCCCCTGCTTCTTATCTCAGGTATAAGATTCATTGCATATTTATATTTTCTGTTTTCAAACTCCTCATCAGACATGAGCTTAGGCTTGTCCCCGCGAAGTGCCAGCACATTGTCTATGCCCTTTTTCTTTAATTCAAAAAGCAGTGACGTCAGCAGATTTTCATCCATACCAACAGCCGTCATGTGCGCGATTGCCTCCACCTCACATATATTTTGTATGTATGCTGCAATCGTAGCAGTTTTCTTGCTGTTGCTTCCTCCTGCTCCATAGGTTACGCTTATAAAATCAGGCTTAATCAGCTTAAGCTCATCAAGCGTCCTGTATATTTCGTATATATCGTCATTCCTTTTCGGAGGAAAAACCTCACAGGAAAATCCCATTTTATTTTTTTCTATTTTAAGCATTGTGTCCTCCCATCGTTGCAAGAAGCTTTTCATAAAGCTCCGGCTCTTTCTTTTTTAAGCTTACAATATTAAAGCTTTTATCCACAAAACAGTGTGACGTTTCAGCCACATGCTTTACATGGGTCATTGTTTCATCATAAATAACATATGAGATGTAAAATCTCGCTGCCGTTACCTGCTCAACCTTTGGGACTACAATCAGGGTTTCACCAAACCGGGCAGGTTCTTTAAAGGAGCATTTCAAATCAAGCACCGGTATCATATAACCCATTTCCTCTATCATATCAAAGGGCATATCGTAAAATTTGAGCATTTCAATGCGGCTCTCCTCCAGATACCGCGCATAATTTGAATGATGAACAACTCCCATCTTGTCTGTCTCATAATAGTTTACGGGTCTTTTATAACTAAACATCCTAAATTCCACCTATTCCACTGCGTTTCTGCATTTTTTCTCATATACTTTTTCTTCATTTACTTTTTTCTCATTTACACCACTATTCTTGATTTCTGACTTTCATTCATGTTCCGGCGGTATTCGCTGTGTTTTCGTTTCCCCGAATGTGCTTTTGCTTTCGGTTGTTCTTGCCTTTCTTACATCCTCTATCGGTATGCGCTGTGTTTTTACACTTTCAAAAGCCGAATCCTCCTCAGGAATATATTTTCTATTCCGGCTTTCTTTGACAACATTTTCTTTCACAATGTTTCTCGGAACAACATCCCTTTGGACAGTACTTTCCTTCACAGTGTTTCTCTGAATAACGTCTCCCTTGGCAACATTCTCTTTCACAACGCTTCCCTTGGCAATGTTTCTCTTAACAGTATCTTCCTTGACGGTATCATTCTTTTCAGGCAAAGTTTTTTTCTCATCATGAGCCTTTTCCTCGTTATGAGCTTCTTTCTCTTTACGCCCATCCTCATATTCCATTTCCTTCATTCTCTTACGCTCACTATAAAGCTCATTTGACAAAAGCTGCGCAAGCTCCAGTATCTGCTCGTATCTGTCCTCACGGCTCAGCTCCTTCAGATTCGTCATAAGCTCCGCCTTATTATTGGCAATAATATTTGCCTTCTGCTCTAAGTCGCTTAACATTCTTCCATATTGTCTGTTCACGTAATCATACGCCTGAGACAGCAGGTCATTTACCTCCGTAAGCATCTCATCCGTGTATATAAGTGATGCGGCATATATATCGGTTGCAGTCCTAAGCGCCATCTTATCTTCATTGTCAAGCTTGTCCGCCCGGAAGCCTCCTCCAATTGTGGACACACGCTTTGTCACCCTTATTCTGCTTGCGGTCTGCTCCGCCTCATAAATAATCTCCTCCGCTTCCTTTTTTGCATCGGTAATTATTTTACCCTTTCTGTCATTTACGTCGCGGTAAACCTTAAGCTCACCCTCCACAACGCTTTCAAGCTCACGCAGCATAAGCAGCATTTCATCCTTGTTTACCATGACCTTTCCGGTGGAAAGAGGCACGTTCTGACCGTTTTCTATATTATTTATCAGTCTGTTAATTATCTGACTTGTTCTTCCGTTTATCATATTTATCACCCATCAAAGAATATTTACATGTATTTGACTAACTCGCCCGTTTCCTTTCTCGGTACAGGGTCCGGTATAAACTTAGGTCTTCCGATGGAAATAAGGGCTGCCACCGTCTGTCCCTCAGGAAGCGACACTGCCTCGGCAACTTTTTTATCGTCAAATATACCCATGATACATGTGCCATATCCCTTCTCATGGGCAGCAAGACAAAATGTCTGCGCCGCAATTCCTGCGTCAAACATTTCCCAGCCTGCGCCCTTTGAGGTTGTAAAGCTTCCGTCCCTCTCATATCCGCATCTTCCGTTTATCTGGGCAAGCACTACAAGCGTATTGCATGAGGCAAGCGTTTTTCCGTTTCCCTCATGGGAAAGAATACTCTCATCCTTAATTTTATCTATAACCGCCCTGTCAGAAACAACCACATACCTTAATGTCTGCGTATTTTTCCATGTAGGCGCCATTTTTGCCGTGTCAATGATTTCATCCATTGTTTCCTTTGAAATAACCTCATCCGTGTATCTTCTTACACTTCTTCTCGTTTTAATACATTCCAATGCGTCCATAATCATATCTCCTTTTCGTTTAATTATTTTGTCAGGCGATTTTGAAGCTGTTTTTTTAATAAGAAGCTTCTCAATTGCCTATAATTTTTTTATAGTCTTGAAACAAATTTACAAATATGTTAATCTAAGTCCGATGCAAGCCGGATGAGTGGTTGCGGCTGCCATCTGGCAGGTGAGGAAAGTCCGGGCTTCATAGGGCAGGATGCCGGATAACGTCCGGTGGAGGTAACTCCCAGGCTAGTGCAACAGAAATATACCGCTAATTATTATAAGGCAATACCAGACAAAGCTCCGCGGGTCCATCATATGGAATCCCCCCTGCTTCGCCGGGTCCCTCCTTATGATATTAGTAAGGGTGGAAAGGCGAGGTAAGAGCTCACCGCTGTGCTGGTAACAGTGCAGGCTCTGTAAACCCCATCCGAAGCAAGACCAAACATAAGACAATGCAGTTGCCCGCTGGGTCTTTAGGTAGGTCGCTTGAGCATTATGGCAACATAATGCCTAGATAGATAATCACTCTCGACATAACCCGGCTTACAGTCCGACTTGCACCAGACAAAATATGCACATATTCCCGCTCTCATTTTATGCTATAAATCAAAGCAGCCTCCCCCTACAAACTCCCTTAATATGGAATTGTCGGGTACATTCGTAACATCAAGCCCCAAAAAGTAATCCAGAAACTTGAGAAGCCTTTTTGCCTCGTAATATTCAGGGCAGTCTCTCGGAACGGCAAACAAAAGCGGCTCGGCAAACTGTTTAATAACGCTTAACTCATATATAAGCGCGGAATTAAACATAACGTCCGCCTGCTCCTGAAACGGAAAAATATATTTTTCCTCGCCCCGTCTTACGGAAGGCCACATACCGATTGTAGCCCTTGCATCATTTCCTCTTGTTCTTGCATCTCTCACAATACGCCTTATAAGCCTTCCGTCCGTTGTAGGAATCCTGTTATGCTCATCAATGTTAAGCTGTGTAAGCGCGCTTATATAAACCTTGAATTTGCTTTCATCCGGAAGCTTGCTTGTCATAAGGGGATTCAACGCATGTATTCCCTCTGCAACAAGGACATCACCGTCATTGAGCTTAAGCGTTTTTCCCTTATATTCCTTTTTTCCTATGGTAAAGTTAAAGGTAGGTACCTGTATTTCCTCCCCGTCAAGAAGCTTCATCATATCGGAATTGAACAGATTCAGGTCCATAGCCTCAATGCACTCAAAGTCATAATTTCCATTTTCATCCTTCGGAGTAAGCTCTCTCTCAAGAAAATAATTATCAAGGGCAAGAGGATACGGTCTTAAGCCATGTGCCCGAAGCTGCACGCTTAATCTGTGTGAAAACGTAGTCTTTCCCGATGAGCTTGGACCCGCAATAAGGACAATCTTCTTGTTCCCCTGCAAAATCATGTCGGCAATCTGGGCAATCTGTTTTTCCATAAGAGCCTCCTGCACAAGCATAAGCTCTCTTACATCTCCTCTTGTTATGGTCTCATTCAAATCGCCGACATTGTCCACATCAAGCATCTTGCTCCACATATCCGATGTTTTAAGCACATTGAAAAGCTTTTCCTGAGGCTTAAACGCAGGAATCATATCCGGCTGCTCCTTGGACGGACACATAAGCAAAAAGCCCTCGTCATATGGAAGTAAATCAAAATATTTCAGATAGCCGGTGGACGGAACCATATAACCGTAAAAATAATCCTCATAGCCGCCCATGCTGTATATATTAACCTTTGAAACACGTCTGAAGGAAAACAGCTTTTCCTTGTCAGCCATACCCTGCTTTTTGAAGCGCTTTATAGCCTCATCGGTTGTTACGCTCTCTTTTACAAAATCAATATTTTGTTCAACAAGCTCAAGCATATGCTCCTTAACTCTGCAAAGCAGCTTATTATCAACAGCTACCTCATCTCCGATAAATTTACAGTAAAGCCCCTTTCCCATGGTGTACATTATATTAATTCTTGATTTTGTAAAACCTCCCAAAATATCTGAAAAAGCCTTAAGCATAAGAAACTTCAGGCTTCGTCTGTAAGTGTCGTATCCGATAACGCTTTTTGTTGTAACAAATTCAAGCTCACAGCTCTTATCTAAAATATTTCTGAGCTCACAGAGCTTTTTATCCCGAAATGCCAATATGATTTTAAGATATTCCTCCGGCATGTGCTGCTTTATAAAATCCTCAATTGTTGAACATCTGTCAATGCTGTATGTATTTCCTTCAACGGTAACATCAATTTTTTCCATAAAATCCCCCTTTTCCGAAACGTCAGCTCACGAGCCGGCATATATACTAAACTACACGGAATGGCGCACCCACATCTGCAATCGAAAGCTCAACATCCGGACAGAAATCCTTCAGATAGTTATACATAAACGTCATAAAAAGCTTTTCAATACCATAATGTGACGCATCTATAATGGTAAGTCCCATTTCAAGGGCATCCAGACCCTCATGGTGTCCGATATCCCCCGTTATGAGACAATCAGCGCCCTTTTCTATAGCCGTTTTTATAACGCTTTTTCCCGAACCCGGGCATATGGCTATCTTTTCAACCTGCTTATCAGCTTTACCGTACACCATTACCTTTTCAATATCAAAGGATTCCTTGACAACACATGCAAGCTCATCAAGGGGTACGGCATCCTTTAAAATTCCAATCTGTCCCAGTCCCTCGCCGTTATGTGTTTCCTGAAGAACCTCTGCATTTTTAAGTCTGAGCATGACCGCAGCCTCCTTCGCCATACCACCCTTCGTATCAAAATTAGTATGCATTGCATAGCAGACGATGCCCGCCTCAACAAGGGCAAGTATCTTATTGCCGAGAACCGTATCATCATTTACCCTGTTCATTTTGGAAAAAATCATAGGATGATGAGTTATAAGCATATCAACGCCACCTTCCACGGCAGCCTGGCACACCTCATATGTAGCGTCCACCGCAAGCATTATTTTCTTAATATTTTTATTTTTACGGCCAACAAGAAGTCCCACATTATCCCATTCCTCAGCATATTCCGACGGTGACTGCGCCTCAAGTATTCTTATTATTTCCTTACAAAGCATGTATTTCCTCCAACAAAACCAAATTTGTTACAGCATTTCAAGTGCCTGATTTATAAATGCAATTTCCTGACCTATCACATCTAATCTATGAGACGATGCGGGCGTATATACGCCCATAAGTCTGTCCTTTATGTCAGAAAGCTTACGCTTTTCATCTGTAAGAAAATATTTCAGCACACTATTTTTCTCCTCCAGCAAAATCCGTCCATACATGATTTCAAGTTTCGAGTATGGTGTTTTTCTTACACTGTCTGCCTCCATGACAGGAATCGCTTTCATTACATTATAAAATTTTTCTTCCTCTACAAGCATTTTTTCTTTGGTAATAATATAATTGTTCTTAAGTAAAAACTCACGTACCTTATGTATTTCAGACTGAGGCTGCAGGATAAGGTGTATCCCTTTATTAAGGTGCGCCCTTCCTTTGTCAAGAATTTTTGTTATAAGCTCACCGCCCATGCCGGCGATTATGGCACATGAAGCCTCCCCTAAGCAAAGCCCTTCCATGCCGTCAGACTGTCTAACCTCTATAACTCTCTCCAACCCGTATGCCCTGACATTTTTATCTGCTATTTTAAGCGGTCCGCTTTTAATATCCATAGCCACAACATTTTTAACGCCGTTCTTTGCAAGCCAAATTGCCACATGGGCATGGTCACATCCAATATCAGCCACACTCATTTCGTCCACGAGGTCCGCAACGGTCTGCATACGCTTTGAAAGCTTTACATTTGACATAATCAATCACCAAAATCAGCTGTTATCCTCCAGATAATCCTTAAGTTTACGGCTTCTGCTAGGATGTCTTAATTTTCTTAATGCCTTAGCCTCTATCTGTCTTATTCTCTCTCTTGTTACCTTAAACTCTTTTCCCACTTCCTCAAGTGTTCTTGCTCTGCCGTCATCAAGACCAAATCGAAGCCTTAAAACCTTCTGCTCCCTCTCCGTAAGGGTGCCGAGCACGTCAACAAGCTGTTCCTTCAGGAGTGTAAATGCGGCTGCCTCCGCAGGGACAGGTACATTCTCATCCTGAATAAAATCTCCTAAATGACTGTCCTCCTCCTCGCCGATAGGCGTTTCAAGGGAAACAGGCTCCTGAGATATCTTAAGTATCTCTCTGACTCTCTCGACAGGAATATCCATCTCCGCTGCAATCTCCTCCGGAAGCGGCTCCCTTCCAAGCTCCTGAAGAAGCTGCCTCGACACACGGATAAGCTTATTGATTGTTTCAACCATGTGTACAGGAATACGAATCGTCCTTGCCTGGTCGGCAATGGCTCTTGTAATTGCCTGTCTGATCCACCATGTGGCATAGGTTGAAAACTTATATCCCTTGCGGTAATCAAATTTCTCCACAGCCTTAATAAGACCCAGATTCCCCTCCTGAATAAGGTCAAGGAAAAGCATACCGCGCCCTACATATCTCTTGGCAATGCTCACAACAAGTCTTAAGTTTGCCTCAGCAAGCTTTTTCTTTGCCTCCTCGTCTCCGTCCTCCATTTTCTTTGCAAGCTCAATTTCCTCCTCCGCGCTAAGGAGAGGCACCTTGCCGATTTCCTTCAGATACATCCTTACCGGATCCTCAATACTCACTCCGTCGGGAACAGACAAATCAATATGCTCAACATCAACATCTATCTCCTCGTCACCGGCAGCAAGCAGTGCGTCATCAGGCTCCTCATCATCTGCATCATCCGTAATCGTCAGGACGTCGACATTGTTTTCCTCAAGAAATTCAAATATGGATATCATCCTGTCCGTTGTCAGCTCAATTTCCTTGCAGTCATTGAAATGATTGATTATCTCCGTATCCTCTATGACACTTTTCTTTTTCTTGGCAAGTTCCAGAAGTTCCTTAAGCTTTGCCTGAAACTTTTCCTCCAACGCCTGATCCTTTGTTACATTTTCATCCATTATTTATCCATCCTTCCATAGTGTTTATATTCTATCCACTTTTTAATGAAATATGCAGTCTTGCTATCTTGGCCTTAGCCTTGATAAGCTCCTGAAGCTTTGCCATGTCATCCATGCACATAGACATATCATAATCAATTTTTGCAAGCTTTGTTCTTTTTACAACATCATTTACAGCCTTTTCTCTCTCCTCAAGGGTCATGTCAAAGGCAAGCTCCGTTTGCAAGATGGAGGCCACAAGCCTCTGCTTGTCCATATCGGGAAACATATCTACTATCGCAGCCGGCTTTACCTGCCCTGTTTCCCTGTACTGTGAAAATAAAATATCCGCAACGGTTCTGTAATCCTCTGCCACAAAATCCTCCTCAGATATTATCCCTGAAAGCACCTCAAACAACCCCGTATCATTTACAAGCCATGTAAGCAGCAGCCTTTCAGGCATATTTGTGTCCTCCTGCTTTTGCGTCGTCCGCCTGGGCGCGCTGTTTGTAACCTCAGCTTCTTTAATTCCCAGAGTGCCGTATTTCGTAACCATGCTTTTGAAGCCGTCAGCATCAAGCCTGTACCGTTCTGCCACAGCCTCAATATAGCTGTGACGTGCTACAACCTCCTCAATGGCTGAAATTCTCTTTGCCACGTCCTTCGTAAACCTTGTTTTCTCCTCCGGATCCTTCAGGTTATAGTTATCGGCAAGACATGCCACCTCGAACATAATACCTGTGGCGGCGTTTAGAATACGTTCCTCATAGGCTTCCCTTCCCATGTTTTTTATAAACTCGTCGGGATCCTTGTAAGGCTTCATGTCTATTACCCTTGTAGTAATTCCAACGGAACGCATTATGCCTATCGCCTTCATGGTTGCGTTTGTTCCCGCCCCATCGCTGTCATAGGCAAGATACACCTCCTCCGTATATCTTTTTATAATATTGGCCTGACCGATTGTAAACGCAGTTCCAAGCGACGCAACCGCATTGTCAAAGCCTGCCTGATGCATGGCTATAACATCCATATAGCCCTCACATATTATAATTCCACGACGTTTTGAGCGTCTTGCAATGTTCATTGCAAACAGATTACGGCTCTTATCAAAAACTGCGGTTTCCTTTGTGTTAATGTACTTAGGCTTACCATCCCCCAGAACGCGTCCTCCAAAAGCAATAACCTTGCCGTTTATGTCAAGTATGGGAACCATTACCCTGTTCCAGAATTTATCATTTGCTCCCCTGTCCTCATATATTTCCACCAGTCCGGCATCAACCATCTGTCTGTCGGAGTATCCTTTATTTTTAAGATATTTGTAGAGGTCGTCATTATAAATGTCCGAATACCCCATTGCAAATGCCGTTATGGTATCGTCACTAAGCCCCCTGTTACGCAAATAATCAAGCGCCTTTTTCCCATGCTCCGTTTTTGTCAGGAGATAATGGAAATATGCCGCAGCAGCTTTATTCAGCTCCTTTAATTCGGTACGGTAATTTTCCTGCTCCTTTTGCTTCGGGCTAAGCTCATACTCAGGAAGCGTCATACCCGATCTGTCCGCCAGAAGCTTCATGGACTCCACAAAACTCATGTTTTCGTATTCCCTTATAAATGTAAATACATTTCCGCTTGCGCCACAGCCAAAACAGTGATATAGCTGTTTGTCACGGCTCACATGAAAGGAGGGCGTCTTTTCATGGTGAAAGGGACAGCATGCAGAGTAGGAATTACCCTGTTTTTTTAGACTTACATACCCGCCTATAACATCCACGATGTCATTGCGGCTTCTGACTTCCTCTATAATATCATCTGAATAATACAAATTTCATTACCCCTATCTAACCTTCCCATGACTTTGGCAAAAACAGCTCCTTCGCCTTTGCAACAGCATAATTATCCGTCATGCCTGCTATGTAATCACATATTACCGTCCTGCTGTCCTCACCGTCCTCAATATACTTTATGTATTCGGCGGGAAGCCTTGAAATATCGTTTACATACTCCGTATAAAGCATCTCAATAACATGCTCCGCCTTGCTCTCCTCACTTTTCGCAATAGGATTTGTGTATAAATCCGCAAACATAAAGCTTCTTAGCTTCTTAAGGGCATTCTCGCAAGCCTCTGACATAACGATATAATCCTTGTCCATACTGCTTGACACGATGGAATGAATAATACTGTTTATTCTGTCTCTTGTGCTGTGTCCCAGAACATCCGTACAGTCAGACGGTAATACCTCCTCCGTAAGTATGCCTGCCCTTATGCCGTCATCAATATCATGGTTTACATATGCAATCTTGTCGGATATTCTTACAATATCCCCCTCAAGCGTTGCCGGCTTGCAGGCGGTTTTATGGTTTAAAATCCCATCCCTTACCTCCCACGTAAGGTTAAGTCCCTGTCCGTTTTTCTCAAGCTTCTCAACTACACGGACACTCTGTTCATTATGTAAAAACGGTCTTCCTGTGCATTTCGTCAAGGCTCTTTCGCCTGCATGTCCAAAAGGCGTGTGCCCCAGATCATGCCCCAAAGCAATGGCTTCCGTCAAATCCTCATTAAGCTTAAGAGCCCTTGCTATGGTTCTGGCAATCTGTGAAACCTCCAGAGTGTGGGTCAGTCTCGTCCTGTAGTGGTCTCCTCCGGGAGATAAAAAAACCTGAGTCTTATGCTTCATTCTCCGGAAAGCCTTTGAGTGAATAATCCGGTCCCGGTCTCTTTGAAACGAGGTTCTTATGTCACACAAAGCTTCCTCTCTCTCACGCCCCCTGCTTAAGTCGCTAAAGGAAGCGTGAGGACTTAATATATCATGTTCCCTATTTTCCTGTTCTTCCCGAATAAGCATAGTAAACATCTACCTCCAAGAGCACTGCCATTTTTATATATAAACTCGTTAAAATCCATTTTTCATTCAGTCAAAGCCCCCGCCGCAAGCAGCGGGGCATCAAACTTGAAACGCCCCAAGGAGCGGGGTATTTGACCCTCGCGGCAGTCGCCAAATGCCTGCAAGCAGTCACTTAGCTCGTTGCTCGCGGGAATAAAAAAGTCCGTACAATTATATTATTCTACAGACTTTTACTTTTTCCTCTATTTTTTTCAAAAAATAATTATGCAATTTAAAAATATATTTATTCTATTATTATCATCTTCATCAAAATCTTATTCAGCTTAATCATCATTTTCATGTTCATCGTCATCATCATTTTCTTCGTCGTCTTTTTCCATCGTCCTCGGCATCATTATCTTCATCTTCGTCGTTATCTTCAGCTTCTTCCTCAGCCTTGCGTGCTTCTTCCTCGGCTTTTTTTGCAGCATTCTCCATGCGCTGCTCATTCAGACGGAATATTTTTCTCATGGTAGCGCTTGTGCCATACGCAATAGCACCAAATATAAGCAATAGCCATAAATACCAGATATAAATAAATATTTCCGGATATATAATACAAAGGGCAATAGGCGCAACCCATGCCACCATAACCTTAATCCATGACCATTTATAGGTCATGGCAAGAATAATTGAATTTCTCACTGATATGGAAAGCTTATTATTATATCTGGCAATAAGCGGAAATAAAAACGGAACAATAAGCGCAAGCACAATAAGCTCAAGAATAAGAACACCCGTATAAAATGTGGAAATGGCTCCCGGAACCGTCTTAATAAGCAAAAATTCTCCAAACATTACAACAAGCGCAAGCAAAATTGCGAAAAAAGCAATGGTTGCCTGTTTGAAGCTTCTTTTAAATTCGTGTATGAAGCCGGCTACAACCGTCTCCTCCTCCTCCTCCTGAAGTCTGATGCACATGGCGTATAGCGCTGCAAGTGACGCACCGATTGTAATGATCGGAATACATCCTATGACAAAGCACACATTCAATGCAAACATTGTGCCAAATGCATCCAGGCCTCTTTTTAAAAAAGGCTCCTGATTTTTATATTTATTCAGCTCCTTTTCTTTTTTTGCTTCTATATCATCTAATCTTTCACTCATTTTATGTTCCTCAATTTACAAATTCACATTTTTGTTTTATATTAAACTAATTTTTGTCCATAAAATAAATATAATGTAGCTATCATACCGATACCTACATTATATTTATTTTAAGAAAAAATTATTCTTTTACACCACCAAGTGCCACACCTGCAACAATGTATTTAGAAAGAATAAAGTACATGACGAGTATTGGAAGAACTGTAGTGAAAAGTCCACAGTAAATCTGACCCCAGTCTCTTGACTTGTCATTTGCCTTTAATGCCTCAACAAACATAGGCATTGTAGCCTTCTGTCTTTCCGTAGCAAGTATAATCGAAGGTGTATACAGATTGTTCCATGATCCAACGAAGCCAAAAATTGCCTGTGTTGCCATAGCCGGCTTCAAAATCGGAAGTACAATACGGTTAAAGGTATGTATTTCTCCTGAACCATCTATTCTCGCCGCCTCAACAATCTCAACAGATAAGCCCGTTTCCATATACTGCTTCATGAAATAAACAGTCGTAGGCGCTGCCATTGCAGGGATAATCATAGCAAGGAATGAACCATATAAATGAGTTATGTTACAAACCTTAATGAAACCTACTATGGAAACCTGCTGAGGAATCATCATAATTGCATATATAAATCCCCATGCAAACTTTTTCAGCTTGAAATTATATACCGTAACTGCATATGCGGTGAGGGAAGCAAAATAAATCTGTAACACGGTTGCCGGTACAGTAATGATAAGTGAATTAGCCATTGCCTTAAGCACGTTTACGCCACTTGTCTTTGCACTGCCTGCCAAAAGTCCCTTAAAGTTAGCAACAAACCGGGAGCCGGGCAATAACTTAATACCGGTAAGAATGTCACTTGATTTCAGCGTAGAGTTAATTATCAATATATAAAATGGTAATATTGACAGGAAACAAAGGAAAATACAGATAACATACCTGAACACCCTTGTGCCTGTTCCTTTTTTCTCCTCCACTTTGTTCACCTACCTTCCATCGTTTGTCTTATCAGCCGTTAATCTGTAGAAGAACAAGCTTATGATAAGTGTAATTGCAAACAACATTACCGAATACGCAGCAGCTTTACCATAATCCTGTGTACCACCGGCTGCAACATACTTCTTAATAAGCATAACAACCGTTGTTGTAGAATTAATGTTTGTACCATTCATATTAATAACAGGACCACCGTCATTAAACAACTGCGGAATATCATACATCTGTAAGCCACCAATTGCTGAAGTTACAAGCGTGTACTGTAAAATCGGCTTAAGAAGTGGAAGTGTAATCCTGAAAAACTGCTGTTTTGAGGAAGCACCATCCACACTTGCTGCCTCGTACAAGGATGGATTAATTCCAAGAATACCAGCGCAAAGAACTATCATCGTATTACCATACCACATCCAGAACTGGATGAAAGCAATAATACCAAGTGATGCCCAACCACTGTTGAGAACACCGCCTTTGCCGCACCAGCCCCAGCTTCTGAACAGTGTTGTAAGAGGACCGTTTACCTCAAACATACTATAGAACAAAACGGCTATGGTTGCAGCGGTAATGATATTCGGCATATACATAATAACCTTGTATATACCGCTTCCCTTAAGCTTAATCTTAATGTCAGTAAACCATGCTGCAAGAACAAGGGAAAGCAATATCTGTGGTATGAAGTTTAACATCCATAATACAGCGGTTATAAGAAAGGCATTCCAAAATTCCTTGCCTGTATTTGCAAATACATAATGTGTAAAGTTTCCTAAGCCAAACGACTCTGTCATATATCTACCATTCTTTGCAGAGTAGATAAGTGAATTATAAAAGGTGTACAAAAGAGGATACAGCTGAAAAACTAAGAAAATAAGGAAGAACGGAATCAAAAACATAAGTCCGTACTTGCCGTATTCAACTGTCTTATTTTTTTTCATTATGTAAGGACACCCCCTAAAATAGTTTTATAGTATACACGCACCAGCAACTTACATTACTGATGCGTGTACTGATGTTACATTATCAGATTGTTCAAGCTACTACTCAGCGGAAATACCAAGCTCTGCAGCACACTTGTCCTCTACATACTTAACAGCATCTTCAACTGTAGATAACTCGCCTGAATTGTAAGCCTTTGCAGCATCATCAATAAATGCCTTGATTGATGCATCCTGATAAGTCAGGTTGCTTAAGTTAATACCCTCTGCTGATGCAGCCCAAACTTCGATAGGGTTCTGTCCGCCAAGGAACTTAGCAGCAGCATTATCAGCAGCGAGCTCGCCGTTGATAAGTCTCTGGTTAGCTTCCTTGTTGTTTACACAGTCACCAGTCTTGTTTGTGATATTAACACCAATATCAGGGTTGCAAGTCATCTCATAAAGAAGGTAAGCAGCAAGTTCCGGGTTAGGAGTATCCTTACCTACACAAACGTAAGTACCGCCCCAGTGATAAGATGTAGGGCCTGTAACAGCTCCCCAGTTACCATCCGAAGCACCATTTCCCTGCATAGAGCCGATGAACCAAGGACATCCGAAGAAGCAGAATACCTTTCCGTCATTAGTCATATCTGATGCCCAGCCGCCATCCCACATAGATGTGTTGTTTGAATAGTCGCCGTCATAAATCTTCTTACCAGTCTCAAGGTACTCTGTAACTGCCTTGTCAAGCGTAAGAGTCTCTTTAGAGCCGTCATCTGTTACCCATGGCTGGCTCTGAGTATCCCAGATAGCATACTTAACATCTGATGGTCCGGATACCATCTTGTATCCAGCTTCCTTCATCTTGTCTGCTGTCTCGAAGAACTTATCCCAATCAGACATAGCCTTCTGCACCTCAGCAGGATCGTCAGTTCCAAGAACTTCCTTAGCGATATCTCTACGATAGAATACAGATCCTGCAGTTGACTGCCAAGTTACGCACTTAAGCTGTCCGTTGTATGTACCGTACTGGATAGCACAGTCATATGAATTTGAAAGCATCTCATCTGTAAAGCCCAAGTCATAAAGGTTTGCAGTCTTAGTGTCATCCTCTGACCAGTACTTGGCAACATCGTTATCAGCAGGAATCATAGTTGGGTACTTGTCGCCGCTTGTAAGTGCAGTATCAATAGCTGTCTTATACTCGTCTGTAGTACCGCCAACACCAAGAATTACATGCTCAACATAATCAGCATACTCCGGATGTGCCTCCATAACGATATCCATCTTCTTCTTGAAGTCATCATCCCATGAATAAAGATAAATCTTCTTAGACTCATCCCATCCCGAAGGATCTGGAGCTTCCATACCAGTTGCTGCTGGTCCCTCAGTACTAGCATCTTCAGTAGATGCCGTAGTCTCGTCACCGGTTGCCGGTGCAGCAGTAGTACCTGCGGTTGTTCCGTCATCATCCTTATCATCGCCACAAGCAACAAGTGAAAGTCCCATTGCAAGAGCTAATGAAAGAGCTAACGCTTTTTTGATTTTTTTCACAAAAAAACCCTCCTTTTAAATGTGTTTTTATGAACTGTTCTAGTTTATAGAACCGTCAGTCCATACAATAGTATTCGTCATTTTTTTAATGACAAGGTAATTATAGGGCATATTAAACAATTTTGCAAGTGTTTTTTCCATTTTTTTTTGGTACATTATAACTATACACTCTCAAATCACTTATTATTCAAAACAAAAATTAGCAATAACGCATAGATTTTTCTGTGCAAACTTATTTTACTTCTACCACCTCTTATGTTAAAATATCAACATCTTCATGAGGAGGGTCATTATGTCAAAAAATAAAACAAAAAAGAAAAAAAATATTTCTGATAAAAAAGCAAATATTTCTTCCAAAATCAAGAAAATAAAAGCCGCCGAAAAAAGCGTCAACAACAAAGAAAAAAACACTAATGGTAAAAAAAATGATGTAAAAAAAACAAAATCTGATAAAAGCAATAAGAACCATACTAAAAAAGAAAAAAATACCGACCTCAAAAAGGATAGCACCATAATAAAAGCATCCAAAGCTGTTGACAGCGGCACAAAAGAAACAAACATATGCAACAGCAATGCAGAAGGTACAAATTCTCATACAGGCAAAACCGAAAATAATGATATTGGTAAAAATATTATCAAGCAGGGCAATAAGCTTATTTTCAGTGATACCGTTGATGAAACAAAGCCGGAGGATGCCAAGGTTCCTGACACCGGCCGGAAAAATTCAGACAAAGACTCATTTTTTGAAAATAAATTAGAGCTGGCAGTTATGTCAAAAAAGGAACGGCGTGCTGCAAAAAAAGCCGCATACAGGGAATATACAAGCACAATGTCAGGAAAGGAACGGGTTTCCTATTTTTTCTATTGCTATAAATGGCATATCATTATTCCCATATGCTGTGCTTTATTAATTTTATGCTACGGCATGGCATTTTACAGAAATTCAAGACCTGTAGCTTTATCCTATGCGGTTTTAAATGCAGAAGAATTTGACAAAACCTTTCACGAGGATTACCTGAGCTACTTTAACATGCCTGATAATCATGTTATGCGGGCAACCGCCGGATATTTCGTTAATTATGATTACTACAAAAAGAATATGGTTTCCGCCTCAAGAGAAGGCACAAATTACAATACGCTTGCGCTCACGTGCCAGTCGGGCACCTTTGACGTCATTATCGGCGACGGAGCAGGCATTAAATATTGTACATTTGTTGAAATAGTACAACCCTTAGACTTATATTTTACCGAGGAGCAATATGCCGCTTTAGAAAGTCATATCGTGAAATTTCAGGATTCCTCCTACACGTTTTATCCTTATGCAATAGACATAAGTGACACGGAATTCGCAAAGGGACTTAATCTTGGATATTCAAAGGTTTATATAGCCTTTCCGGGCGTATCGGAGGAAAATATGACTAATTCTCTCCGGCTGCTGGAATATGTACTTGGAATTGATTTGGTTGAATAAAAAACAGGGCTGTCGCAATAAGGCTTTGTTTTCTTGGTAACTATACATTTTTAACAAAGAAAAGCGGAAGTTAAGTAACACGTTGGAGCGTTCTTTGTGGAAAATGCATAATAAAAAAGAATTAAAATCCTTATTGCGACAGCCCCA
>DKZK01000024.1 GCA_002493625.1 Lachnospiraceae bacterium UBA7076
TGGGGCTGTCGCAATAAGGATTTTAATTCTTTTTTATTATGCATTTTCCACAAAGAACGCTCCAACGTGTTACTTAACTTTCGCTTTTCTTTGTTAAAAATGCATAGTTACCAAGAAAACAAATCCTTATTGCGACACCCCCTCGTTGCTTGCGGGAATAAAAATATAGCTGTCACATTAAAACGAATATAAAACGCTTTAACATAACAGCTGTATAAAATCCTTATCCGTCAAAATCTAAGCATTTGCAACGCCGTACTTACGGTTGAACTTGTCAATTCTTCCACGAGCCTGTGCCGCCTTCTGCTGACCTGTGTAAAATGAATGACACTTTGAGCAAATCTCAACGTGTATATCGCTCTTTGTAGAGCCTGTCACAAATTCATTACCGCAGTTGCATACAACCTTTGCCTGAAAATATTCAGGATGTATTCCTTCTCTCATGTTTTCACCTCTCTATATACAATAATTCATGATTTACCTAAGTTATCACGTCCGCAACGATAAATATTTTATCATAGGACACATGTAAATTCAAGTATTTTTATAAAAAGTTGATAAAATATTTTATTTAACGTCTGAGAAGCGATTTTTTAACATATTCCACAAATTCAGCATTATTCTTAGTTCTCACAAATAGCTTGAGAACCTCCTCGGTAGTTTCATCAGCCTTAGCACCCGACAAAGCCTTATGTATGCCGTTTACAGCCTCCTGTTCCTCCTTTGTAAGAAGCAAATCGTCACGTCTTGTTCCTGATTTTGATATATCGATTGCAGGGAAAATACGTTTTTCCGAAAGCTTTCTGTCAAGTACAACCTCCATATTACCGGTTCCCTTAAATTCCTCAAATACAACATCATCCATCCGACTTCCCGTCTCCACAAGCGCAGTTGCAAGTATGGTAAGACTTCCGCCCTCCCTCATATTTCTTGCGGCGCCAAAGAAACGCTTAGGCATATGAAGCGCAGCAGGATCAAGACCACCCGAGAGTGTTCTTCCGCTTGGCGGAACGGTAAGGTTGTATGCTCTTGCCAGTCTCGTAATACTGTCAAGAAGTATAACAACATCCTTTTTATGCTCAACAAGTCTTTTTGCCCTCTCAATTACCATCTCCGAAACTCTCTTGTGATGCTCAGGAAGCTCGTCAAATGTGGAATAAATAACCTCAACATTCGGTCCCTCAATCGATTCCCTTATATCCGTTACCTCCTCAGGTCGCTCATCTATAAGAAGAACTATCATATGCATATTTCTGTTATTCGTGCTTATACTCTTGGCTATAGCCTTAAGAAGCGTTGTTTTTCCCGCCTTTGGTGGAGAAACAATCATTCCTCTCTGCCCCTTGCCGATAGGACTTAACAAATCGACGATTCGAATTGCAACAGGAGCTCCGGGTGTATCAAGGCTGATTCTCTCATTTGGGAAAACAGGTGTAAGCTCCTCAAAGGAAACTCTCCTTGCCGCCTCTGACGGCTTATATCCGTTTACATGCTTAATATAAAGCAGTGCGCTGAACTTCTCTCCCTGAGTTTTCATTCTTATGGGACCGCCTATGATATCTCCCTTTTTAAGACCAAATCTTCTTATCTGAACAGGTGAAACATATATATCCTTATCTCCCGGAAGATAATTTGCGCTTCGGATAAACCCATATCCGTCCGACATAACCTCAAGTATTCCGTTTGCCTGCTCACCGCTGTCTAATTCTGCATTGTACTCCTGTCCGTCATAGGTCATAATTTTTTCAGAGCGTGAAGCTTCCGCAGGCACTTCCGTTTTTGCCGTATCTCCTGTTCTGGCTTCCGTTTTCCTGGTCTCCGATTTTCTTGGCTCTGATGTTCTGGCTTCCGGCTTTCTTTCTGAAGACCTGTTTTCCTCAGTTTTCCTTTCAACAGCTTTCCTTTCAACAGTTTTCCTCTCATCAGTCTTTTTCTCATCAGACTTCTTTTCCTCGGCTGTCGTCTCAGTTTTTTTAACCTCAACCCTCTTGGAGGTCATCTTTTCAACATTTTCCAAAAGCTGTGTCAGTTCATTTTTCTTCAATGTTGAAATATTGCGTATTCCCATTTCCTTGGCATAAGCTCTAAGCTCTGCCAAAGACATCTTTTTAAAATCCATATATTATTCCTTTCATTTTATCTATATTTACTTTCTTCAAAAAGCTTTGTCTGGGTAAATAAAATAATTGTCGAAACTTTTGACTAACTAATTTGCTTATAGACATATATATATTAACACAAGACGTTAAAAACGTAAACAAAAATAATTTTATTGATTTTTTTTCCCTCATATCGTATAGTTTTATATAGTTTTATATAGTTTTATAATGGAGGAAATGCACTGATGACAGACGGCTTACTGCTTTATAAGCTTATAATTTTATTTATGCTTGACCGAACTGACTATACAATGACAAACACCCTTATTTCCAATTTCATAATAGAAAAAAATTACACAACCATGTTTAATCTGCATGAAGCGCTTTCTGAGCTGATTGATAACGAATTTATTTCCACTGATACCATACGGGACACCATACACTACAAAATTACAAATTCAGGGGAGGAAGCCCTTTCTCTGTTTGAAAACCGTCTTCCGTATGCCATAAAGCAGGATGTACTTGAATATCTGGAAAACGAAAAAATAAATGTTAAAAACGAATCTGAAATATTTGCTGATTATTTCTATAATAATGAAAACTGGTATACCGTAAGCTGCATCATAAAGGACAGAAAGGAAACGCTTGTCGATATAAAATTTGACGTTCCCACAAAGTCACAGGCAGAAACCATATGCAACAACTGGCGTTCCAAAAGCTCGGCCATATACGAATACCTTATTAATCAGCTATGGCTTCCTGAATAAAGCCCCATATATCCTCTTTTCCCTGTTTTGATACTGCTGAAAAGGGAACTATTTTTGTCCCACTTTCTACATTTAGCATATCCTTTATGAGCTTTACATTTTTTGCCTGCTGGCTCCTCTTAATCTTATCAAGCTTTGTACATATAATAATTGGCTTGTAACCACTTGAGACAATCCAATCATACATGGTCTTATCATTTTCTCCCGGCGCATGCCTAATGTCCACAAGAAGAAATACAGCCTTAAGCCGCTTTGAAGAATGCAGATATCTGTCAATCATCTTTCCCCATTTATCCCGTATCTCCTTTGAAACCTTTGCATAGCCATACCCCGGTAAATCAACGAAATATAATTCCTTATTTATATTGTAAAAGTTAATCGTCTGCGTCTTCCCCGGTGAGGAGGAGGTTCTTGCCAAAGCCTTTCTGTTTAAAAGTCCGTTTATCAGGGACGACTTTCCCACATTGGATTTTCCGGCAAAGGCGATTTCCGGCAGATTGTTATCGGGAAGCTTACTTGTAATTCCGCATAGAGTTTCAAGCTCTGCGCTTTTTATAATCATAAATGTACTCCTGTCTTTTTTATATCAGCCATTCCAAATTTATCTTCTCAGACAAGCTGACACTATACGTCAAATTGCCCATGAAAAGGCACATGAAAGAACAAAGTGCCTTTGGCACTGTAGTTCGCATCTTAGCTTACGTTCGTCAGAACCGTGCCTATAGGAAACGCAGTTTCCTATAAAATCAAAACAGCTGTCACACAGGATACATTGTAATTAATCCTATTGTGACAGCCATTCATCCTTTTATGCTATACTGTCCTCGCTTCTCATAATATGCTTTCTAAGCGTTGTCTTTACTGTACGTGGCTCCTCCTGGTAAGTTATAGCCGGGTCTGCGCCCTCCGTAACAACAGCCTCCGTAACAACACACTTACTTACATATTCATCGGAAGGGATTTCGTACATTAAATCCATTACAACCTTCTCAATAATTGCGCGCAAGCCTCTTGCTCCTGTCTTACGGGCATTAGCTTCCTTCGCAATTGCACGAAGCGCTGCCTCCTCAAATTCAAGTTCAACTCCGTCAATCTCAAAAAGCTTTTTATACTGCTTACAAATTGCGCTCTTAGGCTCTGATAGAATCCGGATAAGCGCATCCTCATCCAGAAGATCGAGCGTTACGGTAACAGGTACCCTTCCAACAAACTCAGGTATAAGACCATACTTTATAAAATCCTGTGGAAGAACCTTCTGTAAAAGCTCGCCAATATTTTTCTCCCTGTCGGATATTACGTCCGCATTAAAGCCGATAGACTTTTTACCGATTCTGTTTTCAATGATTTTGTCCATTCCCTCAAATGCACCACCACAGATAAACAATATATTTGTTGTATCTATCTGTATAAACTCCTGCTGTGGATGCTTACGTCCACCCTGCGGCGGAACAGACGCAACAGTGCCCTCAATAATCTTTAAAAGTGCCTGCTGCACGCCCTCTCCCGAAACATCTCTTGTGATTGAAACATTCTCTGACTTCTTTGTAATCTTATCAATTTCGTCAATATAAATGATTCCACACTGGGCCCTGTCAATATCATAATCTGCCGCCTGGATAAGCTTTAAGAGAATATTTTCAACATCCTCACCTACATATCCGGCCTCCGTAAGAGTAGTTGCATCCGCTATTGCAAACGGAACATTCAAAAGCTTGGCAAGGGTCTGCGCAAGATATGTTTTTCCTGAACCTGTTGGTCCAATCATAATTATGTTGCTTTTTTGTAATTCTACGTCAAAATCCTTTTCAGCAAGTATTCTTTTGTAGTGATTGTACACTGCAACTGACAAAACCTTTTTTGCGCTTTCCTGACCTACAACATAATCATCAAGAAATTCTTTAATCTCCTTAGGCTTAAGAAGATTAATATCCGTATCAATAACATCACTGTCAAGCTCATCCTGTATTATTTCAGAGCAAATATCTATACACTCGTCACAAATATACACATTTGGACCTGCAATGAGCTTTCTGACCTGCTCCTGACTTTTGTTACAAAATGAACATCTTAGTTTTTTTCTATCGTCGGTACGATTAGCCATTTAGCTACACCTCTTAATTATTCTCTATTTGTCATAATACGATCAATCAGACCATATTCTAACGCTTCCTCTGCACTGAGGAAATTATCTCTCTCTGTATCACGCTCAATAACATCAAGCGGCTTGCCTGTCGCCTCGCTTAATATAGTATTGAGCTTTGTCCTTGTCCTGATAATATGGTCGGCATGAATCTTAATATCCGTTGCCTGACCCTTTGTTCCACCTAAAGGCTGATGAATCATTATCTCTGAATTAGGAAGCGCCATTCTTTTGCCCTTTGCGCCTCCGGCAAGAAGAAATGCTCCCATACTGGCTGCCATTCCCACACATATTGTAGAAACATCGCACTTAATATAATTCATTGTATCATAAATGCCCATGCCTGCGCTTACAGAGCCGCCCGGACTATTTATGTAAAGGCTTATATCCTTTGTTGTATCTTCAGCCTCAAGAAACAAAAGCTGTGCAATGACAAGGCTCGCCGTAGTATCGTTTACCTCGTCACCTAAAAATATGATACGCTCCTTGAGCAGTCTTGAATAAATGTCGTATGAACGCTCACCCTTGCTTGTCTGCTCAATGACCATAGGTACTAATGCCATATTTATACCTCCTTGCAGTTATCTGATAAAAGCTCAAGCGCTTTTTTTACAGCAATGTCCTTTTTGATTGAATCCTTCTCATTATCACCAATCAGCTCCTTAAGCTTATCAATTTCCATCTGATAGGACTCAGCCATAGTTTTAAGCTCCTCGTCATATTCCTCATCCGTTGCAGTA
This sequence comes from Lachnospiraceae bacterium UBA7076, assembly GCA_002493625.1. Taxonomy (GTDB): domain Bacteria; phylum Bacillota; class Clostridia; order Lachnospirales; family Lachnospiraceae; genus Coprococcus_C. The sequence continues at coordinate 5,747 of DKZK01000024.1, forward strand.
ATATTCTCAGCGTCAACCACTGCTTCCAGTATAAGTCCGTTCTTTATCCTCTTAATGGCATCCGGCTTAATCTGCTCAAGCATCTGCTCCTTCGTGGTGCCCATAAGAGCAAGATACTGGTCTATATTAATGCCCTGATACATAAGATTCTGTGCAAACTCCTCAAACATCTTCTCCTGATTATATTTAATCATAGGCTCAGGAAGCTCCATCTCTGTAGCCTCGGCAATCTTTGTAAGCACAGCCTCCTGCTTCTTGTTTTTAACCTCTCTCTCCTTCTTAACCTCAAGGATTTTCTTAACGTCAGTCTTATACTCTTCAAAAGTATCAAAAGAGGAAACCTCCTCAGCAAACTCATCATCAAGCTCAGGAAGCTCAATCGCATTTATGCCAAGAAGCTCAACCTTAAATACGGCTGGCTTTCCTGCAAGCTCAGGCGCATGATATTCCTCAGGAAATGTTACATTTACATCAAATTTATCTCCGATATTTTTTCCGACAATCTGATCCTCAAATGTATCAATAAATGAATGTGAGCCCAGTGTAAGCTTATGATTTTCGCCCTTTCCACCCTCAAAAGCAACGTCATCCATAAATCCTTCATAATTAATGGTAACCTCATCATCCATTGCGGCAGGTCTGTCCTCAACAGGAATGGATCTTGAGTTTTCCTTCTGAGTTTTAAGGATTTCAGCCATAACCTCATCGTCTGTAACTTCACTGTCTATCTTCTCAATTTCAATTCCCTTATATTCACCAATTTTTATCTCCGGCTTTGTAGCAACCATAGCCGTAAAAATAAAATTCTTACCCTTCTCAATCTGTTCCACATCAATTTCAGGACTTGATACAATCTCCTCCTCACAGTCAGCAACCTCTTTCGGATAATACTCATTAATAAGTTTATTTGCCGCATCCTCATAAAAAATAGATGGTCCGTACATTTTTTCTATATATGCCTGTGGAACCTTTCCTTTTCTGAACCCGGGAACTGAGAACTTATTTTTATTTTTGTTATATGCCTCGGTAATTGCCTTTGTAAACTCGGAAGCAGGCACCTCTATTGTAAGCTTCGCCATGCTGCCTTCTAACTTTTCAACTGATAGACTCATTTTTTGTTTTTTCCTCCTTGTATATTACTCACATATATTATGAGCACTATTCGTTTGATTATATCATAAACATTTTTTTTCGTCTATATTAATTTAAATAAAATAGGCTTGTTTATATATATGTGATTTTCACAGGAAATATCACTGAAAATATAAACAAGCCTTTAATATTTTTTAAATATGCAAGATTATAAAATAATTCTTTTAGAATTACTTACCAGACATCTGCTCTTCCTGCTTCTTGATCATCTGTCTAACCATCTCGCCACCGATTGAACCTGACTCACGTGAAGTTAAGTCTCCGTTGTAACCCTGCTTAAGATTAACACCAAGCTCGTTAGCAACCTCCATCTTAAATCTGTTCATAGCATCCTTAGCTTCAGGTACGCTGGTTTTGTTTGAATTACTCATAATATTCTTACCTCCTTTAATGTTATAAGACATTGCTGTCTTAAGCATATTATCTGAAGAATTTAAAATATTATGAATGGTAATTAATGTTTCTTTTGTTTTTTTATAACAACAACCATACCCGACACGGAAAGCAGCATTACGAATGCCAAAGCAACTATCGGTACCTCGTCGCCGGTATTAGGCGACTGGGCAGAGCCAAGGTATGAATACTGTGGTTTATCGTTTGAAATAAGCGGCGGTTTTGGTTCAGGCTTATCAGTATTGCCCGGATCTTCAGTATTTCCCGGATTTTCAGGGTCAGCAGGATCTCCGCCATTAATATTTTTTGCAGTAAACCATGCTGATATTATTGTATCCTTCGTAATCTTGGAATAATCCGTATCCCAGCCTGAGAAGGTATATGTATACTTATCTGTTGCAGTCTTTCTAGGTGTAGTAACCGGAGGTGTTGCGCTGCCGCCATCTGCAACAGTCTCAACCTTCATTGTATTGCCGTCTCCATCCTTCCATGTAACCGTATAAGACTTTGGCTTTGCATCAACCTTATAAAGCGCATATATGGAGAACCTGCTTGTTGTTATCGCTATGTAATCCTTTGCAAGGACAGCCTCACTGCCCGACCAGTTAATAAACTGAGCATCATTTCCTTTCCCGTGCATGGACGCAACTCCAATTTTCTGACCGGAAAGATCACCTAACGGAAATGCTATTGTAATAGGCTTTACAAGTCTTGTCACATCCTGCGTGTATATAATTTTACCGTCTGCATCTTTTACAGTTTTAACAACATTAAGCTCTATATATCTTACTATCTCATTGTTCTTTCCTAATTTATCTGCAAAAACGCCCTGAGTAGTAGAGCTTATATCCGTTACATCAAGATAATCGGCATACAGGGTTATGTCAATAGATGCACCCTCATTATCGTACGCATACCAATCTTCCTCAGTAATAACTGCCGTATAATTTCTGTCAAACACCTGATCAAGACCGTCTGCCGTAACCTTTACTGCGCCATCCTTCAATACCAAATGCGTCGAAAGACTGCTTAATACAAAGTTCACTCCTCTGTTTGTAATATAGTCCTCCGGATATACAATAGTGCCATTTTCAACAATTACGGATTTGGTCTGTGTATGCGTTCCATCTGTTGCAACAATCCTGTATGTTCCGTTTGAAATGTTTGTAAAATTATAGTCGCCCTCAATATCCAGCTTCTTACCGGCTATATATGTATTACCGTCAAACAGTGATACATATATAGGAGCAGTCTTTGCATCATCCGGAACTCCGTTTGCATATCTTACATTTCCGTAAACGGCAGTTGTCGACTTGCCATCCCCTGTCCGGAAGCTTCCCTCAACAACCTTTGTTTCCCTTGAGGTCTTTGTAACGGCATAAACCCTGTACTCATAAACCGTATCAGGCAAAAGATCCGTAAACTCATAATCAAGACTTACACCGTAGCTTTGCGTACGTTTGTTTGCAGGAGCTGTTTCATAATTTGTAGTTCCTGCCTTTCTATATGCAATATAACAATTTGAAAGGTCATATGTTCCAGTATAAATCCTTGCATCTATTTTTGCGCCTGAAGATGTTATTTCCGTAATAGGACTTACACTCATTGCAAGAGGTGTAAATTCAAGCTCAGCCACATTTCCCGCCATGTCCTCAACCGTAAGCTCATATGTGCCTTCATTAGACACAATAAAGCTTCCTGATATTGTACCGTCATTCTCCTTTACAATTAAAGTCTGACCATTCAGCTTGGCAGTATTAACATTGATTCCGCTCACAGTATCATATGCAGCAAAGTTTATTGTCACTCTGCCCTCAGCATCAACCGTAGCCTCCTTCATATCTATAACAGGCTTGCTTAAATCTACCTTTATATTAGCTATTGCATGGCTGCTAGGCTTACCGGTTCCGCTCACAGCCCACGCATCAATTACAATATTTCCCTCCTCGTCTAAGTTGAAATCCTTTTGAGCTAAGGTAAATATCTCCTGCTTTTCTTTTTCTCCATTTACTATTGTATAGTATGTTGACACGGAAACCCCGTCCTGCTCGGTAACAGTTGTTGACTTAATCGTTATTGCAGGTGCCTTCTCAACATACCAGCCATTTTTTCCCATCGTTCCATTTGCCTCAATAGTAGGCATATTCGGCGTTTCATCCGATATTCCGCTGAAAGCAAGAACCATTTCCGTTCTGTTTCCTGCCCTGTCATATGCAACAATCCTGTAGTTACCGTTATCTAAAATCTGATATTTGCAATCCATGGAGTATCCTTCATCATCTCCCGGATAGAACGTACGGATTCCTTCCTCATCATATTTTCCGCCAACTTCCTTCTGCAGTATAACCCTTGAAATCTGGCTTTCACCTTCACCCTCAGCTACGTTAAACTCTAAAAGCTTACCGGTCTTAAGGCTGTCAGGATCATCCTTTGTATTATCCGTAATAACAGGCGGCTTGCAGTCAATATTGAAAGGTCCTACCGTGTTTAACTGCGCCACATTTCCCGCATTATCAAAAACAAGTCCTGTCATATAGTATGGTCCTATCGGAAGGGCGCTATCCTGATATGTAATCTTGAAATTATGTGAGATTACCTTGCCATAAGCAGTGGCATTTGCAATCTTAAGGTCAATATTATCTTCCTCCGCTATTTCCTCTGTACCATCAGGCTTTGTAATCTGCCATACCATTTTATTAAGCCCGCTTCCATCATCGCTTGCGCCTGCAACAAACGTCACTCCATTGTACCAGTTGTCCTCTGAAGCAACAATCGCCTCACCATATATATTCTGAGCTGTAATTTCTGCCTTTGGCGGTGTATTTTCAACCATCCATTCATAGTAATTTCCCTTTGAAGGATTTTTAACATCATAAATTTCAGTTGTGGCATTTTCACCATCCGGATCAAGCTTAAGCTTAATAATATCAGAATCATTGCCCGTAGTGTCTGTAGCGTATATAATAAGCTGTCCCCTGTCGCCATCGCTGGTTCCAAGTATAACAGATGCCTGCCAATTACCATTCGAAGCCCTGATAAACGGAATCGTTCTGTCAATATCAACCTCAGATACTCCATTTTCATTGACATAACGATAGTGAAGCACAGATGGATCACTGCCTTCTGCCATATACTCAACGGTTATAGTCATATTTGCAACCTCAGAACCGTTTATTTCCTGTGAATGATAATATGAGCCAAATTTAAACGCATTAAAATACGGAAGCGCCGGCGATACAAAATGTGTCACATATTCCGGTCCCGTAGTGTCAATGCTTAACCTGACATTTTCTATCGTTGTCACTGCACCCGTTCTTGAATCGTACATCTGGAAGCTGAACGGCTCATCTATATAATTAATATCCTTTGCCGTAAAATCAATAGAGCTTTTAAATAATTTTTGAACATCTGCCGAACTAAAGCCGACCACATCCGTATCACCATCTGTCAAAAGCCTTATCCTGTCATAATTACCGCATGCAGTTATAATAAGTCCCGGATAGAAACCGTTTGAAGCGGGTTCCCTGTCAAATTTATAGTTTACATTCTTTGCAGCCTGCTCTCTCACAACCGTAAAGCTGTTCTCTACACCCTTACTGTCAACTGCATAGTTAGACGGATTCGCAAACTGCGCCCTCACCTTGTACGTTTTCGGCTCCGCATATCTCGCCCACTCAGTATCCCAGCCCGAAAATCCAAGTATCTCTCTTGCAAACGCCTCATCATTTACACGATTATCATATTTTTGCTTATCAACCGCTATAAGCTTTGAGGTGTCAATATCCAATGTAAATTCAGGCATTTCCTGTCCGAATAAAATTGTACTATTATCGCCCACCAGCCTCACTGAAACATCTATCGGTCTTTTCGTAATCTCGCCTATATTAAATGTATAGTTCCCGTCAGGACTAGGCTGGTGCGTGTTTTTATCAACGAGAACATAATAGTCAAGAAGCGCCGGATTCGTTGACACAAGCTGTACATTTTTTATTGTAAGAGGCTTATTTTCCCCTGCGTCAGCAGGCTGTCTGCCCTCTAAGGCGCCAAACTCTGCCGTCTCATTAAACGTAACGGAAAGGCTGCCAATATCGGACGGATAAGCATTTTCCACAGTTCCTGAAGGCTTAACCTTAATTTCCGTTCCACCATCGTACATCTTGGTAGGCGGCTCAGTGTCATTATTTATACCATATATTGAGCCCGGATTTATGTATACTTCCCTTTTATTAAATATAAACGTAATATTACATGTTGTAACAACTGATGTGCCATCTGCCTTTGTTGTATTTTTATCCGTTATTGTAACCGGTATGGTTATGCTTCCCGTTTTTTTAACCTCATGGCTATATGGCATACCTATCATAAATCCGGTAACATTGTCAGGTCCATTATATGTAATGTTGTGTATTTTTATCCCATAGGTTTCTATAGTTGCCTCATCCATATCCGAAATTTCACACTGGAAATTAGGGCTTGGTCCCGCAGTAGTGTCCGTCAGATATACAGGATAAAACTGACCGGAAATACTGTCTCCATACTGTGCAGTTACAACTAATCCGTTATTTTCGCTCGTCAAAACACTGTTTCCGGTTGCGTCATTACTTATGTTTCCTGCAAGCGTTACACGTTTGTAATCCCATATGGCTTCCAGTGTCTTTCCCTTAACATTCGGAATATCTGTAATATTTCCCGTAGGTGTGCAAAGCTCGCTGACCGGCACCTCCGCACCCGGGTCATATATATTATCTGTTATAGTGTCCTTCCATCCCACAAGCACATATCCGTCATTTTCAGCCCATCCCGCCATATCAGCAGCAGACGGAAGCGTCACAGTGTCAGTATACGTCTTTTTAGCACTTTTATGTACCTTATCGCCTGTAATATTTATAAACTCAAACCCTGCCGGCTGTGCATCATATTCAATTTCTATATTTTCCACAGGCTTAAAGTCAGCCACTATTTCTAAATCCAATGCCGTATCGGTATCAGGATTGGTTGTATAACTGAACGCATCTCCTTTTGCAAAAAGCTGACCACCCGTATTTCTTATTCCCTCATATGTATATCCAAGCTTTCCGAAGTCATTTGCCGTTGCCCATGCATCGTCGGGAACAGTAAATGAAATTACTCCCGTATCAGCATTTGCTTTTACAGGATTGCCGGATATATATGCCTTTTTTAAGGTATCTCCCACAAGTCCGTTGGTAATAAGAACATTATAGCTTAATCTCTTTGCAGTAAAATAAACAACAATCGAACCAAGATTTTTGGAAACAGTCTCTGTACTGATGGTATTTCCGAGGGGTTTCCTTTGATTATCGGCTCTGTCAATATAATATAAATCTGATATATACATATCATCAGCATTATACGCTGTACCAAATACCTTATTTGCAATAAAATCTTTATTATTAACCCTTGTTACAAAATCACTTATGTCATATTCCGTTGTTCCGTCAGGAACAGCCATATAATCTGCCTTATCCAAGAACTCACCGATAATTGCTCCCTTTGAATTCACTCTGAATATTGCAATGGAAAGAGGATAATTTGCATACGTACTTGCACCATCCGCACCATACAAATCAAATTCCTGACTTATAATCTCACCATTTTCACCGTACTGAACATCAACGGTGTTCGAATTTATTCCGGTATTTTGTTCCCCATATATATCAGTATTTTCAAAATCTTCTCCGGCTGTTATATCTGAATCCAAGCTGTCAGCATCTTCATTATTATAGTAAGCATCCGTACCTGTAGCGGTATTAGGCGTACCCGCATCAGATGATGTATCCGCAGACGAGGTCAGAAAAAGCGATTGTGTTATGAGCATAACCATAACCATGGCTGATGCAACAAGCTTCTTTCCATTGCCCTTTCCCCAATATACTGCATGAGAAACAACACTGATAACTGCAACCAGCGCAAGTGTAGGATACACAAGTATTCTGTGTTTCTTGCCAACCTCCAATAATTTTCTGATAAGTTTGTCCTTAAGATTCATCATTCCACCTCATTAATCATATCCCAGCCAGTGGGTTATTTTTATAAAAATCAACCTGCTTAATATGTAATATTCCAAAGGTACAAATAACAAAAAAATCCATATTCACTCATACCATGCATTATTCTATCACATATAATTAAAAATTTAAAGACTTTTTATACCAAATATGGTTTTTTTTATCAGGTAAAGGCAATATATTGTGTTTCACACATCCGCATAACAAGATATACCGTTTACATCACCAAAAAAACATAAAACTGCCTGTATATTATATCGTACGTTATATTCAATAGCTTTATCCCTTAATTGTTGGAAAAATAATGAAATTATTTGAACCACATATTGTAAACCGACTGTTTCCAAAGAGGTACATATTTTCCCTCATAAAAAGAATCCAAATGATCATTAAGATAGTTAATTTCATCCTCAATCTGCTGTTTGCTCATGCCAGCCTTGTAAAAGGGCTGTTCCTTCAGCCATACGCTGTCATAATATCTTTCATATCTTATTTCTGAATGCTTCGATACAGCCTTATTTTCTCCTGATTTCCGGCAATGTCCGTCGCTTTGCATACTATTTCCCATATAATCCCCTCCTTATTGGAACATCATATATACCCTTCTTACAAAGGGTATATGAGTCTTGTGTCGTCTATGTCATTCAAAACCTGTTCCAAAAATTTTTTGCTTATATGTCTTGCCATAGGAAGATTCATGTCAAGATAATTGCCGCAGTCTCTTGCAGATGCGCCCGGAACCTCATCATCAAAGGCACTCATAAACTCATACAGCTCCTTTATAAGCGGAATAATATCCTTTGATTCATAATCCCCTGCCAGTATAAGATAAAATCCGGTTCTGCACCCCATAGGTCCAAAATATATAGTCCTGTCTCCATAGTCCTTGTGATTTCTTAAAAATGTTGCGGCAAGATGCTCAATTGTATGTACCTCAGCAGTATTCATTACAGGCTCGAAATTTGGCCTTGTCATTCTTATGTCAAATGTTGTTATAACATTTTCAGCCACCTTATCCTTTCTTGAAACATACACTCCCGGCAACAACCGGGTATGGTCGATTAAAAAACTTGCTATTTTTTCCATATTACACTTTCTCCTCCTTTTTGGAACATCCTTACAGACATGAGCAAAACTCTGCTCCACCCATCTCCTGAAAAATGTTAATACTTGTCAACAAGCTCTGTCATAAGCTTCACGCTGTGCTCTATCGCCTTTGCCTCAAAAGTCGGATAATCCTCTGTGGCACTGTCGTCTGCTTTATCTGATATTGCCCTTATAATGAGGAAGGGAATATTGTTTAAATATGCCGCCTGAGCAATGGCAGCTCCCTCCATCTCCGTGCAACAGCCCTTGAAGTTTTCCAATATGTACTGTTTCTTTGCCTTATCTGACACAAACTGGTCGCCGCTTACAACCCTGCCGCAGAATACCTTAATGTCAGGATTTACTCTCTCGCAGCATTCCTTTGCCAGACTTCTGAGCTTCTCATCCGCAATAAATGTTGATGTTTCCATCCGGGGAATAACACCAATTTCATAACCAAAACCTGTAGCGTCAATATCATGCTGTACAGTGTCAGTAGCAAGAACAATATCCCCTATATCTATATCAGCGTTAAGACTTCCTGCAATTCCCGTATTTATAACGCCATCAACAAGGTATTCATCAACGAGAATCTGTGTACATATACCGGCATTTACCTTACCAATGCCGGAACGCACAACCACAACATCCTTTCCCATAAGCTTTCCCCTGTAAAAGTCCATTGACGCCTTTTTCTTAATCTCAATATCCGTCATTTTTTCCTTAAGCTTACTTACTTCCTCGTCCATTGCCCCAATTATTCCAAGCATTTTTCATCCTCCTTAAAATATAAAATATGTTCTATAAATACGAACAATCCATATACATAATAAACAATTGAAAACCGGCTCGAATATTGAACCTGAATTTATGGAATTTTATAGAACCTGACAGAATTAATCTGACATTTACAATATCATATTTTATTTTTAAATGCAATACATAAAATAAAATACTTTGACTATGCGAACATATTTTTATATAATAATATATATGCATTAGACATAAGCAAAACTCAACTTTCTCAGACATCCATATTAAAAGAGGTGAACACATATGAAACAACGTTTAAATATCGGACTTCTTATAGACGATATTGATGCAGTTTTTACAAATGAGGCCTGTAAAGGCGCAGTTTTGGCAGCCAAAGCAATCGATGCAAATATGTTTATATTTCCGGGCGGCTATCTGGATCATGAGGATATTTCAGATGAACACCTGAAATATGAATATCAGTATAACACCTTATTTGATTTCGCTTGTAATAAACATTTAGATGTTTTATATATTATGATGGGAATGATTGCCGGACGTGTTCCAGACAATGACAAGATTGCCTTTCTTGAAAAGTTTATCGGTATTCCCGTTGTTGCGCTTTACACTAAAATGGATGGCTACACCTCTGCCACCTTTGATAACCGCATTGGGTTTTCAAATGCAATCCGGCATCTGATTACAGGACATAACGCAAAAAAAATAGGATATGTCAGCGGGCCGAAAACAAATGTTGACGCCATGCAAAGAATGGATACATTCAGGCGTGTGCTTAATGAGGAAAATATACCGATTGTTGAGAATTATATAATATACGGCAACTTTGAGGAAAGCAGTGAGGGAATCATACGTGAGCTTGTGGAAAAGCATCCTGAAATTGAAGCTCTTGTATTTGCAAACGACAGAATGGCATTGGGAGGTTACCGCGCATTTCAAAAAATGGGAATTCATGTTGGCGAGGACATACTCGTTGTAGGATTTGACAATTCCGTTTTTGCTCCTACATTAAATCCTCCACTCTCCACAGTGGAGGCAAATGCTTCCGAGCTTTCCTATCAGGCAGTATACAATGCGCATCACTTTCTTGAAACACAGGAAATGGAAAACATGGAAGTTAAAACCCACTTTATAAAAAGAGCCTCATGCGGCTGCAATAAATTTGACACTGAAGGAATTTCGGGCATGCTCGAATTTGACCACACAACAGCCAAGGAACATATTAATCTGAACGCCGTACACAGATTCCTTTTTGGAAATTATTTAAAAGGCAGTGCCATTCAACGTATAAAGGATGATATATCCGTCCTTATAAAATTGCTTTTTGATTTAGCAGATGAAAAAAAATTTGAAAAATATGAAAAGGATCTTGAGGTTCTTTTCATGCAGCTCATAAACAATTCCCTTCTTCAATACACTACCGTAGAGCTGTTTTTCGACTTTCTCATCTATTTGCAACAGGCTCTTACCAACAGAATTGACAGTGCTGAGGACAAGCTTAAAATCGTTAATACATTTTCTAAAATGTACCGTGATCTTGCCATGTCAAACTGTCAGATTATTCAGGAGCGTGAGCAGGGCTTGGATCGTATTTCACACCTCATAAATAATATGACTGCAAATATGTTTTTAATGGAAAACAACATCGAGGTTCCTTATGACATTGCCCTTAACAATTTAAGCAATGTAGGAATCCACAGTGCATATCTGTATACCTTTCAAAATACAATACACCATGCCAAAGGCAGTGCATGGTCAAAACCAAATAAAATTCTTTTCAAGGCATATTATGACGGTAATAAGTCTTACGCTGTTCCTGAAGAACAGCAGCTTCTTACAACGAGCAAGCTTTTTAATAATCCTTTTATCATTTCAGATTATGCAAGAATAATGGTGCTTTCTCCGCTTTTTTCAGGCGACGAATTGTTTGGCGTACTTTTTTCCGAGGTTGATTACAAGGATTTTGGCAATATTGCCTCCATAAGCTTCCAGATTTCTGCTGCATTAAAATCCTTCCTTTTACTGGAGCAGCAACAGGAAATTCAGACAAGAATGGCTTTAAATCTCAATCAGATAAAAGAAAGCAATCAACGTCTCAGCGTTATATCCCAATCTGATGAGCTTACAGGTCTGTATAACAGGAGAGGTTTTCTTGAACACGCTCAAAATATCATACGCAACAAAAAGAACAAAGGTAAACACGGACTTATTGTATACGCTGATATGGATAATCTTAAAATGATTAATGATAAATACGGTCACGATGAAGGCGATTTCGCACTGAAAGAAATAGCCTCCATTCTTACGGATGTTTTCAGACGTTCAGATATTGTAGGACGGCTTGGCGGTGACGAATTTACTGCTCTTGCCCTTGTGAACATAGAAAACTACGAAAACATTATGCGGCGCCGCATAAATGAAGTGACACTCAGACACAATAAGGCAGTCAGCAAGCCATACCCTATTGAGATGAGCGCCGGTATTTACGAATTTGAATGTAACGCTGACATAGATATATACGATTTACTTTCTGCATCAGACGACCTTCTTTACGAGGACAAAAAACGCAGAAAAACAATGCGCAGCTAATATTATGGTGCCTCTATATTCTGTACAACACTGTGAAGTATTTCAACAAGCACTTTTGGCAGGAAAGGCTTTACAATATAATCATCACAGCCAAGCTCAGTTGCCCTTTGGATAGCTTCATATTCCTTATTCACTGACATAAATACAATTGGTGCGTCCGTTTTTTCACGAAGCCTCCTGTATACCTCAAAGCCGTCCATATCCGGCATCTGTATATCAAGCAGAATTATATCTATGGATACATTTTGGATTATTTCCAATGCCTCATGCCCATTTCCAACAGAATAAATAATATACTGCGGCTCATCTTTAAGTGCAAACTTAATAAAATCAACATTTATTTCCTCATCATCGACAACCAGTATATTCTTCTTAAATTCAGTCTTTTGACATAAGCTGTAATTTACATCCTCATCTATCATCTTAACCATTATTTGGGCAATCTCAGGGTCAAACTGCGTTCCCATACCCTTTTCAATTTCTTTTTTTACCGTCTCCTGCGGAAGCACATCTCTGTAACTTCTGTATGATGTCATTGCATCATACGCATCAGCAACACCTATTATCCTTGCTATTTCAGGTATGTTTTCCCCTTCAAGTCCATTTGGGTATCCCTTTCCATCATATCTTTCATGATGCCACTTTGCACCCTGTGCAATTCTAGGGTTTTCTGTCATTGTCTTTAAAATATGATGCCCTGCAATCGGATGCAGCTTAATATAACTAAATTCTTCATTGGTAAGCTTTGATGGTTTATTTATAATGCTGTCAGGCACATGTATCTTACCTACATCATGAAGCAATCCGGCATAATATATCTCCTTTATCTCACTCTCAGATTTTCCCATATGTATTGCTATTTCCCTGGCATATCTGGCAACACGCTGAGAATGGCCGTTTGTATATTTATCCTTCGCATCTATTGTTCTTGCAAGCGTTTGAATTATTATGTCATTTAATCTCTCCTTTGCGGCCTTACTTTCCTCAAGCCTTTCCATATGCCACTTTAACCTGCGGAACAGCATCGCACATAATAATACTATTATAATAAATACAACAAGACATACTATTATATTTCTAACAATCATAGCCCATGTATCACGAAAAAGCTTTGTATTGCTCACAACCATAACAACATACCAGTCGTCCATTATGACCTCTTTAAATACCGTGCATTTTTCACCATCAATAGTAACATCAAATATATCTTTACCCTTATCGTACACTCCGGTCATAAGCCCTTGCATATCAGGCATATCCTTGTAATTTTTACCCTTTTCGGTATCATTGGAATGCGCCACAACCAGACCATTTTTGTCAACAATAAAACCGTAACCCATACCCTCCATGTTTATGTCCGTCATCATTGTCTGAACTTCATTCAGGTAAATATCCAGAGAGATCACACTGTCATTGTCATATAAAAGCTTACAAACTGAAATTATAATTGTATTTGTCTGTGCATCGAGATACGGTGGTACTATAACAGGCTCACCGCCTGCCTCCTTCGCCACAATATACCATTCTCTTTCCCGGGGCACATAATCATCATCCGGAACCCACTGAATACCATCAATATATTCATCCATAAAAAGACCATAAATGCCTGTGAAATTGGGATCTACGTCCACAAGATAACGCTCAGACTGGTCTATCAGAAAATCTCTGATTTCTTCCTCTGTTGCCCCCTCCTTCATCATATATTCTACCGATATGGATGTAACCTGCAAAACATTCATGCCCTTTGAAAGATAGTATTTTAACTGCTCCGTTTCCTGCTTAAGATTACTATGTCCGAGTGCAAGCAATTCATCCTTTGACTGCCTGTAAAAAGACGCAAAATTAATCGTAACCATCGATGCAAGCGCAATCAGGATGATTATAATTGTAAAAGTATACTGTTTTGCATCCTTATTTTTCATTCCTATGTATCTTCCTATTCTAATTATGTTAATTCAATGATAACCGACTATCAGACGATTTTCTCCATAAACACATATATAACTGATAATTGCATGACATTTATTTATAATCTTTTAGTTATGCAGCATTTAGCGTCTGATTTTTTATTTTGTGTAATTTAACATCCATATTTTTTGTTTTCATGGGTTAATATTTGTATTTATATTATATAGCATTTAACCTTCTATATCAATAAAAGTTTATCTGAAACGGCTGATGAAACAGCCAGAATCAATCATTCCAGTCATATTGCACTCTGTTCATATATCTGTCCCACTCAAACACAGCCTTCTCAAACAATATATTCAGGCAATAGGAATCTGACACGGTTCCTTCACTTTCATCTTCAAATTCAATTCCCAAAGAATAGCTCAGCATGCCGTCCTCTTTTTCATTGTCATTCTTATTTAAAAAATAAAGATAGGCATTTTCACATTGCTTAGGAATTTTCTCAATCTCCTCCTCTGAAAGCTTATGATCCGGAACCTCATTTATAAGTACATCATTTGCATCATAATATTTATAACCATCCTTAACGCCATCTGTTATTTTCCCTTTTATAAATCTGGCTGTCGTAGTCCCTGCATAACTGTCTGTATAGTTTGTATTTTGAGAATTTTCCTTTTTAATAATAAGCGCTTCAAGCACCAAAGTTATACAATCCTCTTCCACCTCAAATCCGGTTATCCTGCAATCCTTAAAGGAAAATGCTTCTATTTCATTTGTACTTTTATAGTTCATTTTAATTCTCCCTTTCTTCGAACATCTGCCCATTCAAAAATTGCCTTCGGCAAAGGACAGACACAATCTATTGTTATCATTTTTTCCTCAGTTTCATGTAACTTTATGGTTTCAAATAATTTTATGATTTAAGCAGTTTTAACATTACGGAGACTTATAAAAACAAAATCTCCGTAATGTACATTATTTATTTCACTCTTAATTAAATTATAACACAACATGAAACAATAAAAAAATAATAAATAACATCAAAAATGATAAAAGAATTTAAGAATAAAGATAATATGAAACAAAAAATTTTTCATACAAATATAATATACTAATTGGTTCTTCTTTAAAACATACACTTATCAGGCAAATTTTTGAATTTTAGCACTATGGTCAGCCACAACCCTTTTGATAATGCTTATATCTTCCTGCATTTCATCAAACTGCATGACACCTGACTGATACCTTTGATATGTAGATATATAACAGGATTCAATATTTCCAATACGAGGAACGACATCATTCTCAATTGTAATCTCAATATTTGTTACACGTGGTTTAATGTCCTTATCAATTGCAGCCTCAATGTTTGCCAGACGCGGTTTAATATCCTTGTTAATTGTAGCCTCAATATTTGCCAGATGCGGTAAAACATCATTTTTTAATGTAAATTCTACCTTATCAAGTCTTTGCTCTACCTTGTCAAACCGCTGCTCTACCTTATCAAGTCTTTGCTCTACCTCGTCAAGCCGCTTCTCTACCTTATCAAGTCTTTGCTCTACCTTATCAAGTCTCGTATCTATTCTGTCTAAGCGTTCATATACAGGCTCTAATTTTATATCCATTAAATTGGATATTGCAAATAACAATTCATTATCTGACATATTTTTTACCTCCTTTCCCATATAATAAAGTTGGTTGCGTTACTTCGCAGCTGTGTCATAAAAATAATTAATAACACAAATCCTCCTTCGGACATATACTACCATATTAACCGCATAATGTATATAGCTAATAGAAATATTTTTGCAAATTTTTCTTCAACATATAGTTTCTTTTGGGGTAAAAAAATGCTCCCTCCCAAGCAACAAGTATTTTTTCACTTGTCTACATGGAAGGGAGCATATCAAGCCCTTCGTACGACAGCCCCTTTTATTTTATCTCATATTTAAAAACTAATATACTTATTTAAAGCAGTCTTCAAAGGATTCATCAAGCAGCAACGTACCCTGTGCCTTTTTGTGTAAATCACGGAGCTTAATTAAATCAATCTCCAACGGATTCTTTTTAATGCGCCAGCCACCTTCCAAATTATTATCCATCAAATATTGAACTGTGACTATAGTACCATCCTCATAATACAAGGAAGCATCATAATAATGCATGCTCTCTTTTCTGCTAAAATCAACATGCTGAACAAAATATCCGGCTTTACATAATGCTATGGCTGTCGTAAGGTCAAACACTTCATCAAGTAAACGTTGCAGTTTGTCAACATTTGCAAGGCTTATCTGAATTGTGTCCTCAAGCTTTTGCTGATCATGTTGGATATCAATGCGTATTTCCTGTAGCTTTTTTACTATATCAATAACTTCAGTATCCATATTCTACAATCTCCTTTACTTTAAATTAATAATTCAAAAAAAGCAAGGCCTCTCAAACCAAAATCTGGTTTGAGAAACCTTATTTTTATTTTATTATCATTCGTAGTGAAAATTTCCTCTACGCATCAAACCAGTTCCAAATATATCAGAACTTGCCAGCTTTCGCCGCTTCCTCGATGGA
>DKZK01000005.1:0-69037 GCA_002493625.1 Lachnospiraceae bacterium UBA7076
AAGGGGTAGTTTTTGACACTACCAATGATTATAAGGAGGAAAGAAAAATGACAAAAACAATTGGTATTGAAGGAATGATGTGTGGACACTGTGAGGCGTCTGTAAAGAAGGCGCTGGAGGAAATCAACGGAGTGACATCCGCAGAGGTAAGCCATGAAAAGGGAACAGCCGTAGTAGTACTATCTTCCGATGTTGCTGATGATGTGTTGAAAAAGGCAGTTGAAGACAGGGATTATACGGTTACAGGGATAGAGTAGTATGATATAATAAGCCTTGCGGCGATGTGCGCTTGCGAACATCGCCATAAGGCGAAAACAGACACGGAGACGCTGGTCGATGTGATATATTTTACACTTGGTTTTGAGGAGAAATACAGATGAAGAAAGGAACAATTTGAAAATCCTGCTTTATGTCATGCAATTATAGGAAGTGAAAAAGCATATAAATTTCTTTTGGACAATGGATTCGAGACGTTTTTTGCGGAACAGGTAAACAATGTATTAAGACACACAGATACAGGATAAATAATCCGCCTGAAAGCTTAGAGGCAAAAATATTATTTGATGCAGATAAGTTAGACGCAGCAGGCGCAATAGGGATTGCAAGAACATTACTTTACAAAGGGATTATTTACAAAAAATATCCTGACGGTAGCCGATTGGGACAAACGGAGGATATGAATGGAGGAAGGACTAAATTGACAGAAATTAAGTTTTATGAAAATGTAGCTGACGAATTGCTAAAGTTTGCTGTAATAATATCCAAATCAGAAAATAAATATGTATTTTGCAAACACAGAAAAAGAGATACATGGGAAATTCCCGGAGGGCATCGGGAAGCCGGAGAAAATATCATGGATACAGCTAAACGGGAACTGTATGAGGAAACGGGCGCCTTGGAATTTAATTTGAAGGCTGCCTGTGTATATTCTGTTACAGCACCGGATAATTTGAATAATATGCAGGAATCTTTCGGAATGTTATTTTTTGCGGACATAAAGAATTTTGAAGCAGAGTTACATAGTGAAATTGAGAAAATTGTGATAACGGATGAGCTGCCGAAAAAATGGACATATCCGGATATCCAGCCGCATTTGATAAACGAGGCGAAAAGGCGGGGCTATGTATAAATGAAGGGAGACTCAACTTTAGTGCGACAGACCCAAGTTTTTGATATATTTAAGGGCAGAACCGGTCAAATGGCTCTGCCCTTAAGTAGCTATTGATAAGACTATTCAAGCTTGTTTTTCAGTTCCTGCACCTGCTCAATGGAAAGCCCTGAATATAATGCTATTTTTTCATCTGATAATTCTTTTGACTGAAGCATTCTTATTGCTGCCTGTTCTAACCCTTGCTCAATGCCCTGCTCAATACCCTGTTCAATTCCGTACTCCAATCCCTGTTCCATGATTTCCCTGTAACGCATTTCCAATGTCATATATTCCACCCTCCGTTTCTCATTTTTCTTTACGCTTCTTACCGCTGTTTCCAGTTCCAGTGTAAAGTTATCAGATGGTTCCTGTCCGTCGATGTAATTCAGTAGCCGTTTCATTTCAGGAGTTACATCATCCATCGTTCCCTTTGTATTTAATATAATTTTTGTCGTTTCATCGCCCAATCCAATTTCATAATCCTGTAAGCATCGGTTTTCAAATGTATAGATATGCCTTCCCTTTCCAAATAAATCAAAGGTGCAGATAAATATAACGTAGCTTTGCTTCAGATTTTTGTAGTCCTCGCCCTTTTCAAGAATATTCAGGTCAATCATTCCCTGATAATATCTTGACCGTTTGGGCAGATTTTTATTTAACGTAACCTGCATTTCAATGTTATAGACTGTGTTTTCCTCGTCCTCCACATATACATCCAACCTTACACTTTTTGCACCTGCCGTAATATCTATGGTTTTTTGAGCTTTCGGATAATTTATGCCTGATATTTTTATGCCAAGTATTGTCTCTAAAAATGGCTTGCAGTATTTCGGATTCCGCATAATAATGCCAAATATAAAGTCATTCTTAAATTCCAATTCCTCAAAATGTTTTATATCTGAGGGCGGCGTGACTTTTTCAGTCTTTTGTTTTTGCTTGTCTTTCGTATTATTTCTGTTTTGTTTTTGTTTCTTCTTGTCAGAATTCTTCCTGATTTGTTCATTTTCGTTCATTTAATCTCCTCCTTGTGTTTGCAGCAGAGAAGTTTTATTTTGTAATAATGCTCTGTTCTTAAGGCATTATATTAGTTGAACGAAAAAAATCAGCATATATAATCACTTTATATTTTCCTGTCCAAACAGCAACTCCGCTGCCTATTTGTTTGTGGAATAAAGCATCGAAGTAACTTGTTTTATTAGACTTGAATTACAGCGCAGATGCGCCCTTTTCTTTGAATGTCTGAAACAGGTGTTACCCATAAAAGAATACTGTAATAATGCTTTGATAAAATAGTACCACATGCGTGTTGTAAATTCAAGGCGTTTTTTTAATTATTTATAAAATAAAAATTCAGTACAAAATGAAAAGCCCCGCATAAAGGGGCTAAATATGCATAATCTAAATGATATTGCGATTAAATTTGCGGTCTGACCGTTTTGTATACATGGTGTTCTTGTTGCATCAAAAGCGGATGTTGAGGGGCAGACGTTGAATCGAAAACCCTTTACTTTCTTTTTATTTATTGGTATTATCAAAGGATGAAAGAGAAAACATTTTTCCACGTTGACTAGTGTCTCCGTGTCTGTTTTCGCCTTATGCCGATGTCCGCAAGCGCACATCGCCGTAAGGCTCATTATTCCATATCGTCAATCGCAGATTGGCGATGTTCAAATGATTGTGTGAATATAATCAGGGAGGATATATTTATGAACGAAAAGAAAAGGCATTCCTTTGGCGGCTCGCTGGGGTTTGTACTGGCTGCTGCAGGAAGTGCAGTGGGATTAGGAAATATATGGAGATTTCCGTACCTGGCGGCAAAGGATGGTGGAGGATTATTCCTTGTAGTTTATATATTGCTTGCGCTTACATTTGGTTTTGCGTTGCTTACTACCGAGATTTCCATAGGAAGAAAAACAAAGCAAAGTCCGCTTACTGCATATGGCAGACTTAATAAAAAGTGGGGATTTTTAGGGGTTATAGCATGTCTTGTTCCGGTTATTATTATGCCGTATTATTGTGTAATTGGTGGCTGGGTATTAAAGTATTTTCTGGTTTTTCTTACGGGAAATGGAGCCGAAGCAGCAGAAGATGGTTATTTTGGCGGTTATATTACACAGCAGTTTGAACCGATTATTATGATGTTTATATTTCTGGCTGTAGTTGCGTTTATTATTTTCAGGGGAGTAAACAAAGGAATTGAAAACTCATCAAAGATTATAATGCCAATACTGCTTTTGATGGTTATAGGCATATCCATATTTTCGCTTACTATTTCCCATACAGGAGATGACGGCGTTACAAGAACGGGTCTGGAAGGGCTTAGAATTTATGTTATACCGAATCTGGAAGGAATAACTGTAGGCAAGCTGTTTACTGTGTTAGTCGACGCATTGGGACAGTTGTTCTTCAGCCTGAGTGTTGCAATGGGTATTATGATTGCGTATGGTTCCTATGTAAAGGATGATGCAAATCTTGGTAAATCCATAAATCAGATAGAAATATTTGACACCGGCGTTGCCTTTCTTGCAGGGGCAATGATTATTCCTGCTGTTTATACCTTTATGGGTACGGAGGGAATGGCGTCCGGGCCAAGCCTGATGTTCGTATCCTTGCCAAAGGTATTTCATGCAATGGGTTCGGTGGGAAATGTTGTAGGCTGCGTATTTTTTGCGATGGTTTTGTTTGCTGCAATAACAAGTGCCGTGTCCGTTATGGAGGCTGTAGTTGCAAGTATTATGGACAAATTCCACATGTCAAGAAATAAAGCAGGAATCATTGAAGGGCTTATTGCCCTTGTTGGAGGAATCATTGTATGTCTCGGTTATAATCTGCTTTATTTTGAAGTGAAGCTGCCAAACACGGCAAAAGATGCAACCTGCCAGATATTGGATGTTATGGATTATATAAGTAATAATTGTCTGATGCCGGTTGTTGCATTGCTTACCTGTATTTTGATCGGATGGGTTCTGAAACCGAAAACAATTATTGATGAGGTGGAGAAGAACGGTAATAAAATGGGAAGAAAACGACTTTACATGATTATGATAAAGTTTATATCGCCGTTGTTTTTGATATTGCTGCTGCTCCAGACTTTGGGAATCTTAAAATTGGGCTAGTAGATAAAAAATAATCGATTTTCTCAATAATAAAAGCACTTAGCTTGAGTATTGCGAAATTTTCGCTGAACTTTTCTAAGTGCTTTTTATTGTGTATTGTATTCCGAAACTCATATGTTTAAAAGGAAAACAGTCGGCTATAACATCTTTCTTTTCCTTAAAACAAGCATGACAATGGCGCATATAAGCGCTACAATACCGCATATAATTCCAAAACCATATGGAGTGTGTGCAAACGGTATCCATCTGCCGTCCACGTTCATACCGAACAGACCGGATATAATGGAAGGGATTGCCATTACGATTGTAATGGATGCAAGGTATTTCATTATATTGTTTAGCCTGTTGTTTATTATGGTGGTCATCAGTTCTCTTGTACCCTTTAAAATGTCACGGTAAATCTGAGTCATTTCGATAGCCTGCTGGTTCTCGATAATAAGGTCATCCAGAAGCTCCTGATCCTCAGGAAATTTTTTTACGCCGCTGTATCTTGTGAGCCTGTCCACAATCAGTCTGTTTGCACGAAGGGATGTGTCAAAGTATACAAGGTTGGATTCCATTTCGTGAAGGTTTATAATATCGGCATCCTCGGTAGCGCCGCCCATCTGTGCCTCCATTTCAAGGCGTTTTCTGTCGATAATGCGGAGGTAGGATTGATAAAGAGTGCTTGTTCTGTATAATATCTGATAAGTAAACCTTACCTGTTTTTTTGTGGTAAAATCACGCATTGTATTTACAAGAAAATGCTTGAGTATGGGTGTTTCCACGGAACAGACTGTTATCGTAACATCTCCTGCCCAGATAATGCCAAGGGGGATTGTTGTATAAGCCTCCTGATTATGTCTTATTTCTACTGTCGGTATATCAAAAATAATAAGGACGTATCCGTCATTTACGTCTACACGGGAGGATTCTTCTTCATCAAGAGCAGCCCGTACATCGGAAAGGTCGATGTCAAACTGTTTTGAAACTTCAAGAATTTCCTCCTGAGTGGGAGCAGTGAGATTAATCCACATTCCGGGAATATTTTCGTTTGTTTCTTTTAAGAACCCCTGTTCAGATATATATTTGCTAATCATATTCTGCTCCTTTTCTTTTCGTATTTGAAATGCTCATTTTATCATGTCGCCCGTGGGCTCCATGCGTTTTTTTGCACAATGTCGGTGTAAGCAGGCTTCCACCGTCGCTGTGCTCATTTTATCATGTCGCCTGTGGGCTCCATGCATTTTTTCGCACAATGCCGGTGTTAGCAAGCTTCCACCGTCGCTGTGCTCATTTTATCATAATAATATTATTATTGTAAACTTCAAATAACTATTATTCAAAATTAAAAAACAATATTTAAAATATCGGAAGGTCATTCATAGTTTTGCTTTTTTACAATTTATTTTCCTCGTCGAAGGTCGGTATACAGCCTGTATCAAAGGGACTTGCAATATCACATCTGCCATGATGGTATCTTTCGGAAATGCTTCCTGCTTCCCTGTCCTCGTCAATCTCAATTTTTATGCGGCTTATTCCTGCCTCGACCTTGGAATCTAAAATATTTACTATGTTATCAATATCTGATAAACCTGAGCTGTTGTTTTGATTATCCATATATTATAACCTCCTATAAAAAATTTGATTTAGCCATGAGTAAAGCTCTGCTTTCCCGGACATTTGTTATATACTATAAACAATTATAATGAAATAAACGAAAAAAACAATAAGTATCTAAAAAGAAAAAATGAAAAAAAGCATTAAACATATTGCATTAAATGAACATATATTCTGCCTTTTCTTGTTTCGCTTCCACTTCCCGCATATTGAAATTTGCCATGCCCCCGGACAGAAAAGATGTCTCCCTCCTTCAAAGGTATGCTGTTTCGTTCGCATGGCATACCGTTTAAGGTAATCTTGCCGGCAGAAAACAGGGAGAGCGCCTCCTTGCGGGAGCATTTTATGGCTCCGGCAATAATTGCATCAAAGCGGGGAGCGGCAACCGTAATGGAAATGTCGATAAGCTCCGGCTTAAGGGCATTTAAATCCTCTTTGCTGTTTGCAGGAAGACATTTTATATTTGTGTGCTTTACCTTTGTAAGGTGTTCCGTGATATACGCCGTCATATTTTCCTGACAGACGATAAATGCGTTCCGTCCCTCCTTAATAATAATATCACCAATTACATTCCGCTCAATTCCAAGATTCATAAGGGCGCCTAAAAAATCTCTGTGGGACAGTGCATCGGCAAATTTTTCCATGACAGGCACAGCCTTTAATACAGACAGTCTCCATGGCTCATCGTAGCCAAACATGGCAGGAGAGCCGAATCGCGCCATCTGCCGTTCCGCCATTTCATAGCCGCCGTTTGTCTCAAAATCAATCCAGCTAAGCTCCCCGTGCAGGGAATAAAGAACAGCCAGTTCGCTGCTGTTCAGAAATCCGGTGTAAGTATAAATGTTTTGCCTGTATGCCTTTTGAGCAAGGTCCAAAAGGCGTGCCTTTAAAATTTGCAGTTCGTCCATAATTTCTCCTGATGCTTTGCGGTAATGGGTTATTATTTTTATTATCCCACAATTTTGATTGTTTTCAAGAAAAATTATTCAGAGGATTGTATTAATCCTGAGAAGGCTTCTTTTTTCCGTTTCTATGCTTGACACACAAATAAAAAAGTAATATACTTGCCATGAAAACAAAGGCGTTTTGCAATATGCAGGACGCCTTTGTTTTTTTGCTTTATAGAAAAAGGTTGATACCGTGATGTAAGGGAAAATTTGTTTTAAATGAAACATGGAAAAGGAGGAATGTCAATGCAGCACATGGAATTATTGAAGCACAGGGACAAGATTAATGAATTGTTGGCGCGATATGGCGTAAGGTTTGGAATTTATAAGAATAATACGTTTAAAGAGCAGTTGTTTCCGTTTGATTCAATACCAAGAATTATTGAACATGAGGAATTTACATGTTTGGAAAAGGGATTAAAACAAAGGGTAATGGCATTAAATCTGTTCTTGAAGGATATTTACGGCAAAAAGCAGATATTAAAGGATGGAATTGTGCCGGAGGATTTCATTTTTGCTTCAAGCGGATATATGGCAGAGTGTGAGGGGATTGTTCCACCCCAAAATATATACTCCCATATATCGGGAATTGATCTGGTAAAAGGAAAGGATGGAAAGTGGTACATACTGGAGGACAATTTGAGAGTTCCCTCAGGAGCGTCCTATCCCATGATTGCAAGAGAATTATGCAGAAGAAGCTCACCCGGCACATTTCACGATAACCACATAGAGGATAATCGCAATTATGCGGAGCTGCTAAGACGGACGATGGATTATGTGAATGCAGGAGGGCACACGGTGATTCTCACACCGGGAAGATACAATGCGGCGTATTTTGAACACTCTTATCTGGCAGAAAAAACAGGGGCGCATCTCGTGACAGGGTCAGAGCTGACTGTGGAAAATGATATGCTGTATTATATTTCTGCCAATGGGGCAAAGGAAAGAGTCGGGGCAGTGTACAGAAGAATTTCAGACGAATATATGGACCCGATGATTTTTAATCCGGAATCCTTAATCGGAATTCCTCATATTTTTGAAGTGTACCGAAAGGGGAATGTGGCGTTAATTAACGCGCCAGGAAACGGAGTGGCAGATGACAAGGGCATTTACTATTTTGTGCCGCAGATGATTCGATATTATTTAAATGAAGAACCGATACTGAGCAATGCCCCAACGTATCTGCCATTTTACGAAAAAGACATGAAGTATGTCATGGAGCATTTTGATGAGCTTGTGATTAAGGATGTTGCTGAGGCAGGCGGCTATGGAGTAGTGTTTGGAAGCTCAATGACGAAGCCGCAAAAAATGGAATTTAAGGATCTTATAAAGCGTGAGTCCAGAAGATTTATTGCACAGGAGGTTATTGATTTTCAGGATCTGGATATTCTGGATGATGGAGAGATTGTACAAAGAAAAGCGGACCTCAGGGCGTTTGTTCTGATGGCAGATGAACCGCTGGTATGGAAGAGCGGGCTGACAAGGTTTTCAAGAAATATGGATTCATTTATCGTTAATTCATCACAGGGAGGAGGATTTAAGGACACATGGGTATTATATCAGTAGAGCAGGCAGACCATTTATATTGGTTAGGAAGATACACGGAACGGGTATACAGCACGCTTCGTTATTATTTTAATAAGTTTGATACTATGATTGATGAAGTGATTGACAGCTATCAGGCGTTTTGCGAATCAATAGATATTCCGAATATCTATACGTCAAGAGAGGATTTTTTTAAGAGGTATCCCTTTGATGCCGGTAATCCGGATTCCATTATAAGCAATCTGAACCGCGCCTATGACAATGCAATTGTGCTGAGGGAAAGTATCGGCTCGGAAACCCTTTCTTATATTCAGCTTGCCATTTATGGCATGAATAAAGCGTCAATGAGCCAGTCGCCATTGATAGATTTGCAATACATAATGGACTGTCTTTTGTCGTTTTGGGGAATTGTGGACGACCAGATTGATTCTGAGCAGGTACGCAATATGATAAAGGCAGGCAAGAGAATTGAACGTATTGATATTTATGCGCGCCTTGGGGTATCAGGAGCTGAGCTGGCAAGGGAGGTGCGGCGCATGGTTCCGCGAGTTGAGAGAAGCGGATTAATTTATAATAAGGAAAATCTGGAGCAGTTAAAGGCTCTTGTTACCGCTTACGATTTGGACTACTATACAATTGTGTCAAAGGTTGAGTCAATTATATAGAAAGGCTACAGGCTGGGGGTGATTTTGTGTCAATACTAAACTTTACATACAAAATGGAAATTGGGTATGAGAAGGACGTAGGAAAATGTCATTTTACAATAAAATGTATTCCAAAGGAAGACGCAAGGCAGCAGCTTCTGGAAATGGAGCTTTCCATATTTCCCCAAACGTCCTATTGCTTCGGAGAGGACTCTTTCGGTAACAGACAGTTATATGGAAGTGAGTCGGAACCGCATAAGCAATTTGTGTTTGAAATATCAGGCAGGGTAAAAATAATTCAGACCGATTTTGAGGAGCAGGCAAGGGAAGAAAATGTAGGTATTTTTCGTTTCCCTTATGGAAAATGTGTTGCAGGTCCCGGGCTGATAAAATATTTTCATTCTCTGGGACCGTCCGGATATACGGAAGCCTATGATATATGTATGGACGTAATGCACAGGCTGCATAAGGATTTTTCATATAAGCCGGGAATTACAAATTTTAATACCACTGCTGAGGAAGCATGGAGTCTTGCGGGGGGCGTTTGTCAGGATTATGCGCATATTTACATTGCGCTTCTTCGCATGTATAAAATTCCTGCGCGCTATGTGTGCGGGCTGATGATTGGAGAGGGAGCAAGCCATGCATGGGTGGAGGCGCTGTGTGAAAACCGCTGGGTACCCTTTGACCCTACCAATGACTGCCGGGTGTTAAATGATTATATAAAGCTTGGACACGGCAGGGATGCGTCAGATTGCGCAATTAATCGCGGGCTTATGTGGAATGGCGGAGCGCAGTCCCAGAAAATATCTGTTTCAGTGTGGGAGCAGAAATAAAATATCAATGGAAGGAAAAATAAATGATAGAAACGATAGTGTCAGTTGGACTGCCTGTAGATGAGACACTTAAAATCAGAAAAAAGCGCATACAGGCGGAAGCAGCATCAAACAGTGGAAAACGTATAAGCATTGTCACGGGAATTCATGGAGATGAGCTTGAGGGACAATATGTATGCTTTGAGCTTCAGCGGCGCATAGAGGAGCACAGGGAATATCTTAACGGAATTGTTGATATTTATCCCGCAATGAATCCTCTGGGCATTGATTCCATTACAAGGGGTATTCCTGCCTTTGATCTGGATATGAACCGTCTGTTTCCGGGAAATATTGATGGCAGCATGATGGAATATGTGGTGGCGTGCATTATGGAGGACGTAAAGGGCTCGGATTGTGTCATGGATATTCATGCAAGCAATATTTATCTTACGGAAATACCCCAGATAAGGATTAATGAATTGCATCAGGACGCGCTTGTTCCAATGGCTGAGGAGGCAAATGTTGATTTTATATGGGTCCATGGCGCAAGCACGGTGCTGGAGGCTACATTTGCGCATAGCCTTAACAGTGTGGGAACTCCTGTATTGGTTGTTGAGATGGGCGTGGGCATGAGAATTACCCAGGAATACGGAAACCAAATGGTGGATGGAATTTTTAATCTTATGAGTAAAATGGGGATTTGGACAGGACCGGTAACCCCTGTCAAAAAACCAATCATATCGCGCAATCCCCAGGATGTCAGTTATCTCAATGCAAGTGTGGGAGGCTTGTTTATACCGCAGGTAAAGCATGGCGCAAAATTAAAGAAAAATCAGGTTATAGGGCGAATTGTAGACCCCCTGCAGGGCAGCGTGTTAGACGAGGTGGCAGCTCCTGAGGATGGCATGCTGTTTACAATAAGAGATTATCCTATCGTGGTGGAGGGCTCTCTTATGGGACGGCTGTTAAAAAAGGAGGTATGCGGGTATGAATAAAAAAATAGTCTACGAGTTAAAAGGGCTGTACAGAGATTCCTTTCGGGTTACAGGCTTTGAGTTCGGGTCGGGAGAAAAATCAGTATGCATTGTGGGAAATTCCAGAGGAAATGAAGTACAGCAGCTTTATTGCTGTTCCAGACTTGTTAAAAAATTCAAACAGCTTGAGGAGGAGGGAAGAATTGCAAAGGAAAATAAGATTTTAATCCTTCCCTCCATCAATCCATATTCCGTCAACGTACAGAAAAGATTTTGGCCGACGGACAATACGGACATAAACAGAATGTTTCCCGGATATGACTTGGGGGAAACAACGCAGAGAATAGCAGACGGCATTTTCAGGGAAATATCAGACTACCGGTTTGGTATTCAGTTTTCTTCCTTTTACATGCCCGGTGATTTTGTTCCCCATGTGAGAATGATGGACGAGGGCTTCAGTAATCCTGACATTGCTAAGCAGTTTGGACTTCCCTATGTTGTAGTACGGAAGGTCAGACCCTACGATACGGCAACGTTAAACTATAATTGGCAGGTGTGGGAAACACAGGCGTTTTCGCTATATACCACAACGACCTCACGAATTGATGTAAATAGTGCAGGGCAGGCAGTTCTGGCGATTATGAATTTTCTGTCATCACAGAAGATTATAAAATATAATGTGCCGGAGTGCATACAGTCACAGGTTGTAAATGATGTGGATATGATTTCCGTTAAAACTGCAAAATCAGGAATTTTTGAGCCTTTGGTGAAGGCGGGAGATAAGGTGGCATCGGGTCAGCCTCTGGCAAATATAATAAACCCGTATGAGGGAGATATATTGGAAACGCTCTATGCGCCTTCCGACAGGGTTGCATTTTTTGTTCACAACGAACCTCTTACATATGCAAATACGTCAGTAATAAAGCTGATTAAATCACAGACATGATAAAGCGAGGAGAATACTATGATTACCTGCAAAGATATATTAAATCTTAAATTAGATGGCGTAGAGCTTATAGCAGGCGAAGCCGGACTGGATAAAATGGTGTCATGGACATATCTGGTTCAGACAAGACCATATGAGGACCATATGAATCAGGGAAATTTTGCGCTGATTGTAGTAGATTATGCCCGGTTTGATTTCGATGAAACGGAACGCAGTATGGAGGAATTATACGAGCTTGGCATATCCGGACTTGGCATTTCGGTAACTGAGGACAGGGAGCCTGTTCCGGAAAAAATAATAAAACGCGCAGATGAATTGAAGCTGCCGTTGTTTTATGTACGATGGGAGGGCGCCTCCTTTGTTGACATATCCCAAAGCATAGGTACTCTGATTTTAGAAACAAATGTACAGAATAAGAGAACGGGAGACTATCTCTATAACCTTTTATTTGGGTATGAAATAAACAAAAACTACGTTGAAAAAATATCAGGGCAGTTTGGACTTGATTTTACAAAGCCATACAGAGTTGGTGTAATTGTGGTTGACAGAAAATATGGCGTTAATTTGGAACAGGACGAGCACGTGTATGAGCATTATGCAGATTGTCTTAACAGAATGGTTATGAACATGAAAGGGAAACCTATGTTTATGCGCTTTCTTAATAAGTTTGTTCTTCTGTTTGAAGCAAAGGAAAATAAGGAAATTGAAAAAGAGCTGGACAGGATGCTTTATACGCTTGATGAAAATTCCCGTTTCAAGGGAAGCATTCGAAGTACGTGTATTCTTGGGAAAGCCTATAACAATCCCAGAGATTTTTCAAAGAGCTATCAGGAAGCAAAAAGCTTAATCCCAAAAAAAGATTTGCTTCCGCGTTCCAACAATAAGAAAATACTAAGCGCAAGCACTATGGGAATATTTAAATATCTGTTTGGCAGTGACAATCAGGAGGAAATATTGGAATACTGCAATGATAAGCTTAAAAAGCTGGAGGAGTATGACAATGCAAATGGAGCTTTTTTGTGTGAAACCCTTGTATCCTTTTATATGAATGGCTTTAGTGCAGTGAAAACAGCGGATGAATTATATATTCACCGCAACTCATTGCAGTACAGACTGAAAAAAATAGAGGAATTACTGGGAATAGAGCTGAATGATTATATGGAATATCTCGATTTGGTTAATTGTATCCTCATAAAAAAGTGGATGTTTTTGTAAGTCTGCTGTGCAAAAGGCAAAAATATATTGTGCGTTTTGCAAGTTGAAAAGTAAAATATAAATCCTTACAATACGTGTTGTTGGCAAGGGCGTCGGAAAAAACAAAAGGTTTTATCCGGCGCCTTTTCCCGTTTGTTAATGGAAGGATTTACTTCCGGTCAAAATTTACTTGATTGAATGACAATCAGAAGGAGGACACTATGAAAAAAAGAAGTTTATTAAAGGTGGTGGCGGCCGTAGCCATGATGGCGGTAATGCTTACGGGTTGCAGCTCCGCAAAAAAGGATAA
Organism: Lachnospiraceae bacterium UBA7076; assembly: GCA_002493625.1. Lineage (GTDB taxonomy): Bacteria > Bacillota > Clostridia > Lachnospirales > Lachnospiraceae > Coprococcus_C. The sequence goes on from DKZK01000005.1 coordinate 13,241, forward strand.
TGGAGAAAAGAAGGTTTTAAAGGTTGGAATGGAATGTGCATATGCGCCATTTAACTGGACTCAGGATACCGACACAACACCGGATGGAAGCAAGGCAGTTCCTATTTATGGTTCGGATTACTATGCGTACGGTTATGATGTTGCAGTGGCGCAGATGCTGGCAGACCAAATGGGCATGGAGCTTGAAATACATAAGGTAGAGTGGTCATCAATTGGAATTTCAATGGATGCGGGTGATTACGACTGTATTATTGCAGGCATGGGCCGTACCGCTGAAAGACAGATGGCATATGCATTTACGGATCCGTATTACTATAGGGATAATTGCATTGTGGTTAAAAAAGGCGGAGCCTACGAATCTGTTAAGAAACTGTCTGACCTTGCGGGAACAGGCTGTAAGGTTACAACACAGCTTGGAACAGGCTGGGTGCCTTTGCTTGACCAGATTGAAGGAGCAGTAACAGGAACAAATTATGAGACTACATCTGAATGTTTTATGGCTATTTCTAACGGCGTCGCAGATGTGTGTATTGTGGATTTGCCTACAGCACAGTCAGCACTGCTTACAAATGATGATTTGGTGATTATCACTCTTGACGAAAGCGACACATTTACAGGCGACGAGGAAATGGTTAACGTATGTATTGCAACAAGGAAAAATGATACAAAGCTTCGGGATGATATACAGGCTGCGCTTGATGCAATCGGATGGAATGACAAGGCAAAGATGGATGAGCTTATGAACAAGGTTATTACACAGCAGCCGGCAGCAAACTAGTTATTTTAAAGCATATCAAAAGGCAGCGATAAGGTGAGGTGAGGAATATGGCAGTTATTTTGCCGTCAATTGACAATCCGGGTACTTCTATTGAATGGATGATTTTTCTTGCACGGAAATATATGAGCATGTTTCTGGAGGGAACGAAGCTCACGTTGTATATTGCAGTAACCGGCACTCTGCTGGGCTTTGTACTCGGGTATATTATTGGCATTATTCAGGATATTAAAATAAGTCCGGGAGACAGTGCAGTTAAAAAAATTTTCCTGAGAATTTTAAAGGTGGCAGCCGCTGTTTACGTTGAGGCGTTCCGTGATACACCGATGATTGTGCAGGCAATGGTAGTTTACTTTGGAGTACAGCAGTTTACAGGCATTAATATGTCTCCTGCATTTGCCGGTATATTAGTAACGGTGCTTAATACGGGAGCATATATGTCAGAGACAGTAAGAGGAGGAATAGGCTCCATTGACGTAGGACAAAGGGAGGGGGCATGGGCAATGGGAATGTCACCTATGAAGACAATGTTGTATATAGTGCTCCCTCAGGCATTTAAAAATATTATTCCTGAAATGGCAAATACATTTCTGACAAATCTTAAGATGACCTCCGTGTTAAATGTTATTGCTGTACAGGAGCTTTTTATGGCGGCAAAAACCGTAGGAGGAAATTATTATAAGTATTTTGAGTCCTATCTTGTAATTGCGCTTATATATTTTGTTTTGTGCTTTGTCTTTAACAGGATTTTTATCCGCATGGAAAAAAGACTTGCAGGCAGGTCGGACTATGTGCTGGCAGTTGAGTATATGGATAATCAGTAAGGAGGTGCCGTATGGAGGAAACAATTATTTCAGTTCAAAATCTGAGCAAAGCCTTTGGAGACCATGAGGTACTGAGAAAGATAGATATTGATGTAAAGGCGGGGGAAATAATATGTATTGTCGGCTCCTCAGGTTCAGGAAAATCGACACTTTTAAGGTGCATTAATAAGCTGGAGCGTCAGACATCGGGAAAGATAATGTATCACGGCAGTGAAGTTAAGGATGTGCAAAAGGAAATAAATCGGTACAGGTCAAAGGTGGGAATGGTATTTCAATCATTTAATCTCTTTAATAATAAGACAGTGCTGGAAAATTGTATGCTGTGCACAAGAAAGGTGCTTCATCTTACAAAGCAGGAGGCTTTTGACAGGGCTATCACACATTTAAAAGCAGTTGGAATGGCGCCGTATATCCATGCAAAACCTGCCCAGCTTTCCGGCGGACAAAAGCAGAGGGTTGCAATTGCCCGGTCACTTTGCATGAATCCGGAGGTGCTTCTGTTTGATGAGCCAACCTCTGCCCTTGACCCGGAGATGGTGGGAGAGGTTTTAAATGTAATGAAGGAGCTTGCCGCAACCGGTCTTACCATGATTATTGTAACCCATGAAATGGCATTTGCAAGAGATGTATCTACAAGAACAATTTTTATGGACCGGGGCTACGTTGCGGAGGATGCAACGCCGCAGGAGCTGTTTACAAACCCGAAAAATCCCCGTACAAGGGAATTTCTCAGTAGATATCTGGCGGGATAAAAGTGTTGAATGTTAGGAGGTAAAATATGGAAAAATATGTTGTCACCTTTGCAAGGGGATTCGGCTCAGGAGGAAAGGAAATAGCCTCCATTTTGGCTAAGAGACTTGGCATTCACTGCTACGAAAACAGAATTTTAACACTTGCCAGCCAAATGAGCGGACTGGATGAAAAGCTGTTTCAGGAGGTAAATGAAAAGGTTAGAAATAACGGAGGCTTTTCTAATTTTTTACGGGGACTTCCAAAAACAAAAACCTTTATTGCAAGAAATGAAAAATTTGTGTCTGACGACAAGCTTTTCGAATATCAAAGCAAGATTATAAGAAATCTGGCGGAGCAGGAATCCTGTGTGATTGTAGGAAAATGCGCGGATTATATACTTCGGGATAAACAAAATGTTGTGAGCGTATACATAGAAGCGCCGAGAGCTTTTTGCGTCGAACGGACCATGAAGCATATGGGAGTTACAGAGGAGGTTGCGCATGCCACAATAACACAGACGGATAAGTACAGGGCAAATTATTATCAGTATTACACACATGGTAATTACTGGACAAATCCTGTCAATTATGACATGACGCTGAACAGTGAAAAGGTTGGTATTAATGACTGTGTAAAGCTTATTGAGCAGTATCTTATTATTAAAGGCTTTATTACGCCGGATATGATTAAAAACGTATAGGAGGAACTATTATGAAATTGGCTGATATAGGTTTAACGGCTCAGGACATTAAGGATAAAGTATCTAAGTATATGATTGAGACGTATGAAAGATTTGATTTTTTGGCAGAGACAGCAAGAGACCAGTATATATATGACGAAAAGGGAGAAGAATATCTGGATTTCTATGCAGGTATTGCCGTTAATTCCGCAGGAAACTGCAACGAAAAGGTAGTTGCAGCCGCAGTGGAGCAGACACAGACACTTATGCACACATTCAATTATCCATATACAATTCCACAGGCGCTGCTGGCAGAAAAGATTTGCACCACAATCGGTATGGATAAAATTTTTTATCAGAATTCCGGCACAGAGGCAAATGAGGCAATGATAAAAATGGCAAGAAAATATGGTATCGAAAAGTACGGACCTAACCGCTATCATATTGTCACGGCAAAAATGGGATTTCATGGAAGGACCTTCGGCTCCATGTCTGCAACGGGGCAGCCGGGAAATGGCTGTCAGGTCGGCTTTGGACCAATGACATACGGCTTTTCCTATGCGCCATATAATGATCTTCAGGCATTTAAAGCAGCATGTACGGAAAATACAATTGCAATTATGATTGAGCCGGTTCAGGGCGAGGGCGGCGTTCATCCTGCCACAATGGAGTTTATGCAGGGATTGCGTAAATTTTGTGATGACAATGGAATGCTTTTGCTTATTGACGAGGTTCAGACGGGATGGTGCAGGACAGGAAAAATAATGAGCTTCATGCATTATGGAATTAAGCCGGATATTGTTTCAATGGCAAAGGCTCTTGGCGGCGGTATGCCTATTGGCGCAATCTGTGCATGCTCCGAGGTCGCAAAAGCATTTTCAGCAGGCTCACACGGAACAACCTTTGGGGGACATCCTGTTTCATGCGCAGCGGCATTGGCGGAAATTGATGAGCTGCTCAGCCGCAATCTGGCGGAAAATGCGGAAAAAACAGGCAGATATTTTATGGACAAGTTAAAAAAGCTGCCCCACGTAAAAGCTGTAAGAGGGCAAGGACTGCTTGTAGGAGTTGAATTTGATAACACAATCAGTGGCGTGGATGTAAAGCATGAATGTCTGAAAAGACATTTGCTGATTACGGCAATCGGAACAAATATAATTCGTATGGTGCCGCCTCTCATTATTAATGAGGAGGATTGCGATAAAGCATATGAAATTATCAAAGCCTCGGTAGAGGCGTTGGGATAAGGCGGTGAGAGTATGGATTCGTTTTCCTTTTCAATACCTCAAAATATATTTTTTGGCAGGGGAAGCTTAAAAAAGCTTCCTGAGCTTGCAAAAAAAAGTAATTATAAAAAAGCGTTTATAATTTCAGGACCCCATCTGAATAAATTGGGGCTGGTTGAGACGTGCGGAAAATTATTAATGAGCGAAAAAATTGAATATGATTCATTTACGAAAACCGAAGGTAATCCATGTATAGAAACGGTTGTAAGCGCTGTAGAAGCATACAGGGAAAGCGGTGCGGATTTTATTGTGGCATTGGGAGGAGGCTCTCCACTGGACGTTGCAAAGGCAGTAGCAGTATTGGCGGCCTTTGGTGGAAAAATTACCGATTATGAGGGAGCCGGAAAGGTTCCGGGACCGGTTGTCCCCATAATTGCCATTCCCACAACGGCAGGAACCGGTTCAGAGGTAACCGCTTTTTCCGTAATTACTGACCATAGCCGTAATTACAAGCTTACGGTGGCAAGTAATTATCTCCTGCCGATATATTCCATTCTTGATTCGGAGCTCATTACAAGCGTACCGGAAAAAACGGCAGCAGCATGTGGCGTAGATGCGCTGGTTCATGCGCTGGAGGCTTATTTATCACGAGCAGGCTCATTGTTTACCGATATGCTTGCAGAAAAAGCGCTTGAGCTTATAGGCGGTAATATTCGTGCTTATGTGGCAAATCGCAATAATAAGGAAGCGGCAGATGCAATGCTGTCAGGCTCGCTTTTTGCAGGCATTGCCTTTTCCCATGCAAGACTGGGGAATGTGCATGCCATGAGCCATCCTGTAAGTGCATTTTTTAATGTTGCACATGGGGTTGCAAATGCAATTCTGCTTCCTTCCGTTGTTGAGTTTAATGAGCTGGCGGACAATGGAAAATATTATAAAATATATAAATATATTGCAAAAAATCCCTGCGCAAAAATGGAATATTGCTGTGGCATGCTGTCTGCGGAGCTTAAAAAATTAAATGTTTCACTGGGACTCCCTTCCGGTTTAAGGCAGGTTGGCGTGACAAAGGAAATGTTCAAGCCAATGGCGGAGGATGCAATGAAAAGCGGAAATATTGCAGTTAATCCCAGAAGCACCTCCTTAGATAATTTGATAAGCCTGTACGAAAAGGCGTTTTAAGGAAAGCAGTCGGCATTATTTTAAATTACGTATTATACATCAGGTTTTCAAGAAAATTTGTCTATTTCAGCCGTAAATGTTATACTATACAAATGGTATCGGTATAATCATCGAAATCAGCAGTCTGAGTATGAATGACCTGAGGATGAAACATTTAGGAGAGCTGTAATGCAAAATAATCTTACAAAGGGAAGCGTATTTAAAAACCTGATAGTATTTTCACTGCCATATTTGTTGTCAAGCTTTCTGCAAACCTTTTATGGGATGGCGGATTTATTTATTGTGGGACAGTACAATGGCGCTGACAGCAGCTCGGCTGTGTCAATCGGAAGTCAGGTAATGCACATGGTGACACTGGTTATCGTGGGGCTTGCTATGGGCTCTACCGTTATGATCAGCCAGTCTGTGGGCGCAGGAAATGATAAGCGCGCTGCAAGAGCAATCGGAAATACCGTCACAATATTTCTGATTGTATCACTTGTGATGACTGCGGCGCTCTTATTTTTTTGCGATGGCATAGTGTCCGTAATGTCAACGCCGGACAAGGCGATTGCCCAGACGAAAACGTATCTCATGATTTGCTTCGGGGGAATCCCTTTTATCACTGCATACAATATTATAAGTTGTATTCTCAGGGGACTGGGCGACTCAAAAAGTCCCATGTATTTTGTTGCAGTTGCATGTGTGTTTAACGTGCTGATAGATTTTGTGCTTATCGGACACTTTGAAATGGGGGCGGCAGGCGCTGCGCTGGGAACGGTTATATCACAGGCAATCAGTGTTTTTGTTGCAATTACCATATTGTCAAAAAAGAACTTAAATGTTAAACTGTCTCTTGAGGACTTTGTTTTGGATAAGGACACGCTGCTTTACATACTTAAGGTTGGCATTCCTGTATCAGTTCAGGACTTGTTTATTCAGATTTCTTTTATCATAATTACTATAATAGCTAACAAAAGAGGACTTATCGTATCGGCATCCGTTGGAATAGTCGAAAAAATTATAAGCTTTTTGTTCCTTATTCCATCTGCCATGCTTGCATCAGTATCCGCCATTGCGGCGCAAAATGTTGGCGCAGGCGAACATGTACGGGCAAAACAGACGCTTAAATACGGGATTATTATATCATTTTCCTGTGGAATAATATTCAGTATTATATGCCAGTTTGCATCACCCTTCATTGTTGATTTATTTACGGATGATGCGGAGGTAGTCCGAATGGGGGCTCAGTATCTAAGGTCATATGCGTTTGATTGCGCGCTGGCAGCCATACATTTCTGCTTCAGCGGATATTTTTGCGCATATGGGCGGTCGGGCTATTCATTTATACATAATTTAACGTCGGCTGTACTTGTAAGAATACCGGGGGCATATTTTGCATCGAAGTATTTTACGCAAACCTTATATCCTATGGGTTGGGCAGCACCGGCAGGCTCGCTTTTTTCAGCGGTTATATGTATAATATTTTATATGAGGATGAACAAAAAGGAGTAATGGTATGGGAGCATTTTCACTTAAAGGCTCAGGCGGAGGACAGAAAAAACCTCAGGGTCTGGCAAGTAAGGAAGATATAGAACGATATGAGACGGTTGGTTATACACATATTGTATATGAAGGTACGTCGCATTTTGTTTATGTAACTGACATGACAGAGCGCGAGGTATTTCAGAAAAAGATAGGTCTTATGGATTACGAATGGTTTGAAGAAGGTACGGGAAATAGAAACTGGGTGCTCTATAATCCTGTTCAGTTCAAGCCGGACAGAAACTGGAAGGGCAAGAAAATTCTTAAGTTCAATAAGGATGATTACAGGGGCGGAAGATTTGAGGTGCCTATAAATTCAAGCAGCTGCTGCGGCATGTTTTCATGGACTACGCTGCCGGAGAATTTTACTTTAAATACGCTTTTTAATACAAAAAATATCGTGGACATGAACCTGATGTTTGCGGGAAGTATTTTACCGGATGGGTTTAATCTCAGTGAAAGGTTTGACACCTCGAATGTAAGAGATATGCGATATATGTTTTATGAATGTGTTTTGCCCGAGCAGCTTGTACTTGGAGACAATTTCAATACAAAAAAGGTTGAAGACATGGATTTTATGTTTTCCGAATGCAGAATACCAAAGAATTTCAAGCTGCCCGATACATTTGATACATCTGCGGTAAAAAGCATGGATCATATGTTTTATGAGGCTGTTTTTGCAGGTAAGTTTGATTTTGGCGCAGCGTTTAAAATTAATCAGGATGTGAATACAAACCTGATGTTTACGGACTGCGTTATAGGTAATGAGATTATTGACCCTGAAAAATGCGGGGATTTTGAGTTTATAAAAAGCTGTCTTTCAAATTAAATCACTTATTAAAGGATGCCTTGATGATGCGGGTTATTATATTATCAAGGCATTCTTTTTTAGTCAGGCATATATCATATAATTTAAATTTATATTTTTTACGTGAATGGCATTGACAAATAATAAAAAATGTATTACTGTATTATTGTACTGATTAAATAGTACAATTAAAATTATATTTGAACCGGATTTTGTTAGAATTTTGTAAGAAGCGGATGATATATTTTTCTTAAGGAAAACTTAAGCAATATAAGGTTTATTGTTAAGAAATTATATGATAATATATATGATGTAAGGCAGAAACGCTGACACAAAAGGACACTGACAGCAGGAGGGGTACCCATGAACAATGTTTTGGAATACTTGGAGAAAAGCTATAAATGCTGCCCGGATAAAACGGCGGCAATGGACGAACGCATATCATGTACATACAGACAGCTTACGGAAGAAGCAAAATGTATTGGAACGATGCTTTTAGGAAAAACCGATATGCGAAAGCCCGTTGTGGTATTTATGGATAAGAGCGTTACGGCGCTGAAAACATTTATGGGTATTTTATATGCAGGGTGCTTTTACACCCTGCTGGACCCCTCTTTTCCCACTGAAAGAATCGGGCTGATTCTGAAAACATTGAATAGCCGTATTGTAATTACCGAGCAGGACAAGGAAGCTAAGCTTAAGGAGGCAGGCTTTGAGGGTGAAATTCTTACCGTATCTGATTTGTACAGGGATGTGCCTGCGGATGAGGAGGCACTTGCGGCTGTCAGAAAAAAAATGGTGGATACGGACCCCGTCTATTGCAATTTTACTTCAGGCTCCACAGGTATTCCAAAAGGAGTTCTCATATGCCACAGGTCAGTAATTGATTTTATAGATTGCTTTACCGATATTTTTAATATAACGGAAGATGATGTAATCGGCAATCAGGCGCCCTTCGACTTTGATGTGTCGGTAAAGGATATTTACAGCGCCATGAAAACGGGCGCAACCCTTGTTATCATTCCAAAGGCATATTTTATGTTTCCGAACCGGGTTGTGGACATGCTTGAGGAAAATAACGTGACAACGCTTATCTGGGCGGTATCGGCACTGTGCCTGTTAAGCCGTCTCCACGGCTTGAAATATAAAATACCCGCCCATATAAATAAAATTTTGTTCAGCGGTGAAATGATGCCTGTGAAGCAGCTTAACCTGTGGAGGTCGTGTTATCCTGATGCGATGTTTGTAAATCTTTACGGACCTACGGAGATAACCTGCAACTGCACATATTATGTGCTGGACAGAGCCTTTGAGGAGGGCGACATACTGCCTATGGGAACTGCATTTCCAAATGAAAGGGTAATGCTCCTTGACGAGGCGGATAATGAGATAACAAAAAAGAATACATTTTCAAATGGAGAAATCTGTGTTGCAGGAAGCTGCCTTGCCCTTGGATATTACAATAATCCGGAAATGACGGCGAAGCATTTTGTGCAAAATCCGCTTCAGAGGGAATTTCCGGAAACAATATACAGAACAGGGGATTTGGCGTATTATAATGACGAGGGGCTTTTGTGCTTTGCGGGAAGAAAGGACTTTCAGATTAAGCACATGGGACACCGCATTGAGCTTGAGGAAATAGAAAGGGTTTTGAACGCCGTAAGCATTGTGGAGCACGCCTGCTGCTTTTATGACGAGGAGGCTGGCAAAATTGTCGCCTGCTATGTGGGCGGAGACGATAAAAAGCTTATCGTTTCGGAGATGAAACAGCGTGTGCCTGAATACATGGTGCCAAATATATTTAAGCAGATGGACGAGCTGCCTCTCACAAAAAACGGCAAGACGGACAGAAGGCTGCTTAAAAAATGTGTCAAGTTTTCTATGAAAACTTGACATGTAGTATGTCCGGTGGCAAAGCCGCCGAGACACGGTGTCAGCCCATAGAGTTCTCGATTTACAAAGTAAATCGGAACATATGCTGAAAGCAAATTTTAAATGGGCTGACGTTCCGAGAAATGAGGTGAAGATTTGGATTACAAAAAAATAACGGAGCTTGCCACCAAATATGGCACGCCCACATATGTATTTTTTGAAAATATACTGTTTGACCTGACCAAAAAAATTCGTCAGAGCCTTCCCGATAACACGGGGCTGTGCTTTGCAATGAAAGCAAATCCGTTTCTTGCGGGAAGTCTTTCACACATGACAGACAGGCTGGAGGTCTGCTCGCCGGGTGAATATGAGATATGCATAAGGGAAAATATTGCTCCGGAAAGGCTTGTTGTGTCAGGCGTAAGCAAAACAGAAGAATCCATGAAAAGAATTTTATCCTACAGTCATGGGAAGGGATTTTATACAATTGAATCTCCCCTGCAGTACAAAATTTTAAGGGACTGTTCAGGAAAATTGGGAGTAAGGCTTAAATGTTTCCTGAGGCTGTCTGCAAAAAATCAGTTTGGAATGGATAAAGAGACCCTTGAGAGCGTGCTTAAGACCCTTATTTCGGATAATGTGCTGGAGTTTGCGGGAATCCACTACTATTCAGGCACGCAGAAAAAACCGGATAAGGTGGAAAAGGAGCTTGCAATGCTTGCGGAATATGCCGGTTACCTTAAGGAAACGTACGGCGTTTCTGATATGGAGCTTGAATATGGTCCGGGACTTGGGATTTCCTATTTTGAGGGTGATAATTCCGCAGGACAGGATAGCTTTGAAGTGATTGAGGAATTTGGCAGGCTTTTGAAAAAGGTTGGAGGATATGAGAGCATTACAATAGAGCTTGGACGTTTCCTGACGGCAGAGTGCGGCGCCTACATGACACGTATTATGGATATAAAAAAGTCCGACGGCATGGGTTACATGATTGTGGACGGTGGTATTCATCAGATAAATTACTACGGACAGCTTATGGGAATGAAAAAGCCGTATATAAAGCTTCTGAAAATGTCAGGAGAGCGGGGCGATTCCTCCATAACGAAATGGACCATCTGCGGTTCCCTTTGTACTGCAAATGATGTTCTGGTACGTGGAGCGACCAAAGAGGATTACGCTGTAGGTGATATTTTGGTTTTTGAAAGGTGCGGAGCTTACTCGGTAACGGAAGGAATGGCGCTTTTCTTAAGCAGGGAGCTTCCGCAGGTCATCCTTGTGAGGAAGGATGGAAGCGTGGAAATTCTAAGAAATAAAATGGAAATAAATATATTAAATCATAAAGATGCACGTAGCATTAACCCGTAAAGTTCTCGATTTACAAAGTAAATCGGAACATATGCAAAAGGCAGATATGGAATGGCTGATGTTCAAAGATTGTGTCAAGTTTTCATAGAAAACTTGACATGTAGCGTCAGCCCATTTGCCAAAGGCAAATATGGAATGGCTGACGTTCAACAAAAAGGAGGATAATTAAATGGAAAAATTACTTGAAATTCTGGAGGAAATTGCACCGGGGGAGGATGTAAAAAACTGCACGACGCTGATTGACGACCACATTCTGGATTCCTTTGCCATCCTTACACTGGTTTCCGAGCTTGAGGAGGAATTTGAGATTGAGGTATCCCCTGCGGAGCTTATACCGGATAATTTTAATTCGGCAGCAGCGCTCTGGGATATGATTTGCCGTTTGAAGGAGGAAGGTTAAGGTGTCGTATCATCTTCTCACCTACAGCTTAATATTTTTGCCTGCCGTAATGCTCCTGTATCAGCTTGCTCCTGAAAAATACAGATGGTCGGTGCTTCTTGCAGCTGATTATGTGTTTTTCTGGATGATAAGCAAAAAGCTTATTATATGCCTGCTGGCGTCAACGGTTATTACATATGTGACAGGGCGTGTTCTGGGCTTTGTCACGGAGAGCGGAAAGGTTAAGGGCAAAAAGCTTACCGCAAGAAAACGTATCATTCTTGCCTGCGGAATTTGTCTGACCCTCGGCCTGCTGATTGTGTACAAATATCTGAGGGTATTTGGAATCAGCCTTATTGCGCCAATCGGAATATCCTATTATACGCTGCAAACTATTTCATATATGATGGATGTGTACAGATGCACGATTAAGGCGGAGAAAAAATTTGCAAAGACAGCGCTCTATTTAAGCTTTTTCCCTCAGCTTATGGAGGGACCGATAAGCAGATTCAGTGACGTTGCGGAAGCCCTTTACTCAGGGAAGCAGATTGAGTTTGAAAATCTTGTTTTCGGATATCAGAGAATTATTTGGGGTCTTTTCAAAAAAATGCTCATTGCAGACAGGATTGCCCCAATGGTCGGCAAGGTGTTCAATTCATATGAGAGCTATGCAGGTTCGGCGATTGCCATTGGAGTAATATGCTTTACCATACAGCTATACATGGAATTTTCGGGTTGCATGGATATTGTTATCGGAAGCGGACAGATATTCGGCGTTAAGCTGCCGGAAAATTTCAGACAACCGTTTTTTGCAAAGAGTGCTTCCGACTTCTGGCGAAGATGGCACATTACGTTAGGAGCATGGCTTAAGGATTATGTTTTTTATCCGGTATCCCTTGCAAAACCCGTGAAAAAGATTGGGAAAAAGGTCAAGGGAATATGGGGAATCAATGTGAGTAAATTTGTTGCCCCGACAATCGCCCTGTTCTTCGTCTGGCTGTCAAACGGAATATGGCATGGCGCAGGATGGACGTATTTATTTTACGGTATGTATTACTTTGTGATTATATTTTTGGAAAATATATTGGAAAATCCGGCGGCAAAGCTTATGGAGCGCATGAAGCTTTCTCAGGAAGGGATGCCTGTAAAGCTTCTCAGAGGTATAAAGCTTTTCTTCATTGTTAATATCGGGGAAATGTTTTTCCGTGCGCCAACATTATCCCAAGGCTTTGGAATGCTTGGACGTATGCTGACAAGCTTTAATTTATCGGCGCTTTTTGAGACAAATTTCGGAGTGGACGGATATGATATAATTCTGGCAGTCGTATGCTTTGCCATTGTCATGGTTGTGGATGTGCTGCACGAAAAGGGAATATCCATAAGGCAGAGAATTGCCTCACAAAGGCTTGCCGTAAGATGGGGCTTCTGGTATGCGGCAATCTTATGTATCGTAATATTTGGTGCGTATGGCGCAGGTTATACCGTGGTTGATATGATTTATGCAGCATATTAAGGTGCTATTATAAAATACGAAAGAAGTGATTGGTATGAAGATAAGTAAAAACTTTATAAAGGTTATAGGCTTCTGGCTTGGGCTTTTTGTAATTCTTGAGGGCTTGTCGCTTGCATTTAACAGGGACAAAAATATATACGACATCAATTCCGTAAAGTGCAAGGAAGCGGAAATTAACGCTGAGGCGGACAACACCATTGAGGTAATTTTCTGCGGTGACAGCGAATGTTATTCCAGCTTTTGTCCGTTACAGATGTATCAGGAATTTGGTTTTACTTCTTATGTATGCGCCACATCTGCGCAGAGGCTTTGTGATACATATGCCATATTGGATAATACCTTTAAATCTCAGTCTCCAAAGGTGGTTGTTCTTGAGACAAACTGTCTTTACAGAAATTCTGCATCAGACTGTGAGGATGAGGACAGTGTAATGAAGTTTCTTTCAAAACATATGCCGGTATTTGCGTATCATTCCGACTGGAAAAATCTTGGAGGCGGTTTTATTGAACGGGGAAGGAGTATGCAGGGGCAAGATTTCAAGGGCTTTGTTTTAAGGAAAAGCGTCATTCCTTATACAGGCGGCGCATATATGAATAAAACTGATATTGCAGAGGATTTTTCAGATGATACATATGAATATCTGGATAAAATTCTTAAATTGTGTCAGGAGCATAATGCAAAGCTTATGCTTGTAAGCGTGCCGTCACCGAAAAACTGGAGCTATGAAAGGCATAACGCCGTAACAGAGTGGGTAAAAATGAACGACGTGGCTTATGTGGATTTGAATTTGGAACATAACGTTGATATAGACTGGCTTACGGACACAAAGGATGGCGGCGACCATTTAAACTTTGTGGGCGCAAAGAAAGCGACGCACTTTATGGGAGAGTATCTTTTTAATAATTATGCTCTGTCGGACAGAAGAAAAAACCCTGACTTTAAGGCGTGGGAGGATTGTGTCTCTGCATCAGGGGAATTTTCTTTGAAGGATTAAATAATATCATGGCATATCGGCGTATTCATATATTTTGAAATATTATTACAGCATACCGGCGTGTTCATGTGTTTTGAAATATTGTCACAGTTTGTTGAGACAAGCAGCCAAAGCTTCATGTACATGGCTATGGGGGATGCCTTTGGCAGAACCTTTATGTTTAGCTCATCATAAACCTTGGTGCTCTCATAACTCGTTCTTTTTTCTGCGCCTGTCAGAAATACGGGAATATTTCTCGCTTTAGCGTCCAAAAGCATATCCTTTAATTCGGTGCTGTCGGTACGAAGTGTTCCTGAGTGGTAGGTGTCTAAAAGTATTGCGCGAACATATTCAGGTACTAAAGAGTACCTTTCGCCGGGGTATGGGCGTATAAATGCTACAGGCGAATGTTCTGAAAATCGTGGTTTGTCACCGAAAATAAATCCCACATCTGTTTTATTTTTATTACATGGCTGCTTGTTATTACTGATGCATGGCGTAATGCTGCCTGTGTTGTCCGTTGCTGTAGCGCTGTCTGCTGCTGCAATGTTGTTTAAGTTGTCTGTTGTTGTGGCACTGTCTGTTGCTGCGATGTTGTTTAAGTTGCCCGTTGCTGTGGTGCTGTTTATGCTACCCGTTGCCGTGAGATTATCCACGCTGTATATTTTATCGCTGTATGACGCATGGGAAAGAAGCCTTGCGCCACAGTGTATAACGGCAGGTTCATTTTCATTTTTATAGGCAACGTAAACGCCAATATGATTTGCCACATTATTTTCTATAGCAAGATTATTTCCGGTGTTTTTTTGTGCGGAGGCATTGATATTTTCTTCGGGAGTTTTGCAGCAGGTCATAATAAAGTCCACTGCCGCCGAAAAATTATCATAACCGTTTGCCCTGCTGTCATCAAGTATATAGTTGCTTGATACGAGGACAATGGGAATGTTAATATCAGAATAAATGTATGACAGTCCGGCAGCCGTGTACTGGAGCGTATCCGTACCGTGTGTTACGATAATGCCGTCGTATTCATCGGAGGATAATGCTTTATCGATGCAGTCTGCAAGCAGGTTTATATGCTTTCCCGTCAGGTTTTCACTTAGTATATAGTAGGGACTGGATGTGCTGAAGCTTATATTTTTGCACTTTTTGGGATTAAGTTTTTTATATTCATTTATTAATCTGTAATTGTTTTGTTCATCAGGTCCGATGTAGCCGCCTCTTTCTGACGAGCTGATAGTTCCGCCTGTAAATATTACGAGAATGTTCATGTAAATCTCCTTTTTGATTTTTGTGAGAGTAGTGTACCATAATTACTGCTTTTATATAAGTCATAATTCGCATAAAATGTGTGTCGGCTTGACGTGAAGTATATTTTAAGCTAATATACATTTGAAATCTATGAAATTTAACTGTATTTATGGCATTAAATGAATATGAGATGGAGCGTAGTTAATGCATCAGAATATCAGATTTAAAAGCTGCATATTAATAGCTGCCGTGATAAACAGCGCAGTATTTCCTTTTTGACTTGCTATAGAAGGTATTGTAATATATGCATTTATAAAAAACATATGCTATGTAAGACGGTGATTTTCCCAAAGGACAGGAGACTCGCAACCATGATTATAAACACCGGAATGAGAACGGATATTCCCGCATTTTATGCCGAATGGTTTATAAACCGCATAAGGGAAGGGTATGTATACACAAGAAATCCTTATAATAACGCACAGGTAACAAAGTACCGGCTTACTCCTGAGGTTGTGGATGTGCTGGTCTTCTGCACTAAAAATCCTGCGCCCATGCTGCCTTATATGGACGAACTGAAAAGGTACGGACAGTATTGGTTTGTGACGATAACGCCTTACGGAACGGACCTTGAGCTTAATGTCCCGCCAAAGGAAAAAGTAATGGAGGATTTTTTGAAATTGTCCCGCATTGTGGGGGCAGACAGTATGGCATGGCGTTATGACCCTGTTGTTATTACGGATGAATATACGGTGGAAAGGCATATATCAGATTTTGCCATGATGGCGGAAACGCTTGCAGGCTATACACATACCTGCGTCATAAGCTTTATTGATTTATATAAAAAGGTGCGGAGAAATTTTCCGGAGGCAAAAGAGGTTTCTTATGCGGATAAAATAGCGCTGGGCAAAGAATTTATAAGAATATGTAAAAAATACGATATAGTTGTAAAGCCCTGTGCAGAGGGTGACGGGCTTGCTGAATACGGAGCGGATTGCAGTGGATGCATGACAAAGCATGCCTTTGAAAAAGCGATACACTGTAGATTGGATGCTCCAAAAATTAAGTCCCAAAGGGCGGAATGTGCCTGCCTGCTGGGAAAGGATATCGGTCAGTATGATACCTGCGGACACCTTTGCAGGTATTGCTATGCAAATGTAAATTCTGATGCTGTAAGGAAAAACATGAGGCTGCATAATCCGCAGTCACCATTTCTGGTTGGCGAGCTTAGAGAAAATGATGTCATACATGAGGCAAGCCAACGCAGCTGGAGGAATGAGCAACTAAGTTTGTTTTAGGAGGAAATAAAAATGACGGAACGTGAAAAAATGTTAAGTGCAAGGCTGTATAAGTGCGATGCTGAGCTTGGTAAGTTAAATGGAAATTGCAAAAAATTAATGGAAAAATTCAATGCAACAAGATATGAGACAGACAGTGACAGAATGAAATATATCCGTGAGCTGTTTGCGCACGTTGGGGAAAATGCATACATAGAGCCGGAGGTATATTTTGACTACGGCTGCCATATATCAGTGGGGGACAATTTCTATGCAAACACGGGACTGATAATACTGGATCAGTGCAGGGTTACAATCGGTAATAATGTGTTCTTCGGACCAAGGGTAAACATATACTGCGCAGGGCATCCCATAGACGCAGTGGTGAGAAATAAACAGCTTGAGTACGGAAAGCCTGTCACAATAGGAAATGACGTATGGGTTGGAGGAAATGTTGTATTTAATCCCGGCGTAACGGTTGGGGATGACGTGGTTATAGGAAGCGGAGCTGTTGTAACAAAGGCCATACCGTCACATGTTATTGCAGGCGGCAATCCATGTAAGGTTATACGGGAAATAACGGAAGCGGACAGATTGTATTGGGAGGAGCAGGAAAGAGAGTGGTATTCTTAACCTCTTTCCGCATAATCCTTCATTTCAGGAATGGCGCCTCCTGCCACCGCCCATAAATATAAGCTTGCCACACTGCAATATGGGCTGAATCTCTTTCTGTATCTCTCAAACCGTTCCTTTGAAATGTCCTTGTGATGATATACCATCCGTATGCCGCGGAGGATTGCCAGATCACCGAAGCTGAAAATATCAGGTCTTTGCAGGCAGAAAAGTAAAATCATTTCCGCTGTCCAAACGCCTACGCCTTTCAGTGATGACAGGGCGGCAATGGCTTCCTCATCCGTCATGGCATCTATTGCCGCAAGATTAAATTCTCCTGAATTTACCTTTTCGGCAAACGCCATAATGTAATCAACCTTTCGCCACGAAGTACCGTAAGATTGTAGCTTTTCCCTGCCGATAGTAAGGACTTTCGGCGCATCAAGCGTGCCCAAATCATCCTTTATTTTCTTCCAAATCGCAGTATGCGCCTTTGTGGAAATCTGCTGTCCTATGATGGAGTTGACGACAGCCTCGAAAAGATTATCCATGCAGAGTCGGTTCACGTGTCCAATGCGATTTATTACCTCTGCAAGCTTTTTGTCCTTTGATTTAAGATAATTTATTTCCTTGTCACCGTATTCAAAATAGCACATTGTACTTCACCTGCACCTTCTATTAAGTTTGATGCCCCGCTGCTTGGGGCAGGGTATTTGGCTGTTTGAGTATCGATTTATAATAGTTTCCGAAATCAGCGAGTGCATCAATAATCGGCAGTATTTCTTTTCCGAGATCTGTAAGCCCGTACTCTACTCTTGGCGGCAATTCATGATAATCGCGCCGATAAGCAAGCCCGTCGTCAATCATCTGACGCAGGCTGTCGGTCAACACTTTTTGTGATATTCCGTCCAGATTTCTCATTAATTCGTTAAATCTCCATGGACGTACTTTTAGATTGCGTATAATTAACAGCTTCCATTTCCCGCCAATTAAAGATACGGCTGTTGCCACAGGGCAAGCAGGTAATTCGTCTTTTGTTTTCATGCCCTCAATCACCTCACAATCATATTATAGTATACATTCTGAAAAAAGTATACAGTTACAAAAAAGTGCGTACTTGTTTTTGCATATATCGGACAATATACTATAGTCAAGCAAGAAGAAATTGCTGAATATTTTGGATTTTGGAGGTGCATACCATGAAAAACTATGCTAAAACAAATATCGGAAATGAAAGTAGGACAGAGCTTCATGAAAAGCTTTCTTTGACCGGTGCAGAGGTCAGTATTAATCAGCTTCCGACGGGCGCAAGTGTTCCATTCGTTCATTCTCACAAAAATAATGAGGAAATATACGGAATTATTTCCGGCAAGGGCAAAGCCTTAATTGACGATGAAGAAATTGAACTTACAACAGGTGATTGGTTGAAAGTTACCCCTGCTGCCAAACGACGGTTCTTTGCAGCGGATGATTCCGAAATCACTTATATCTGTATACAGGTAAAAGAAAATTCACTTGGCAGCTTCACGGCAGACGATGCTGTGATGCATTAAATCAAACAGCTGAAAATAAGAAGCACAGTTAAGTGGGATTCCAATACTGTGCTTCTTTTTTATCCCATAATATATATATACATAAATCCGTCCACGTCCTTGACAATAAAAATGTGGACCTCTCTTGTCATTTGTCCATTGGTTCCGGGCAAAAGCAGTTCATATAAATACTCGGGTTTTTTTGTATTTAATTCGTATTCCAAGTTAACCTGTGGATAAATCAGAGGAGGGGACTCGGGAACAATACGCATGCCAAATTCTTCGTCAAATTTTTTTGTTACGGCTTCTTCACAGCCTTTTATTACCCTCATTTTTACGACTGCATATTCCGCTTCATCTAAAATGATATAACCGTCAACATTATGAATACCATATCGTCAATCGCAGATTGACGGTGCGCTATTTGCGATGTTCTTTCGCAAAGTATAATATGCGCTTGCGCATTTTATACCATGATTTCACTTCGCTTCATCATGGTTCGCACACATTATACCATGCCATTATGGGGAGGAAAAGCAATTATCTGAAATTTCTATTGACATACATTTAAATTTTATGTATTATAATGATATCAAAATGATATCATTAAATTTTGATGCTACAAAAAATAAGTGTGAAATGCGAGTGCGGCTGCCTTATGGTCAGTCCATTTGCGAGGGTAAGCATGAGATGCTGATATTTAATAAGGGAGGAAAAATATTATGAGTAATGAAAATGCAGAACAAAAAATGATTATTCACAGTGGCGTAACTGAGAAGGAAATCACAAAAGCAAACGGCGCAGGAGCGTTGGTAGGACTTATTTTCGGGGAGCTTGTTTCCATAGGAATA
Source organism: Lachnospiraceae bacterium UBA7076 (assembly GCA_002493625.1). Lineage (GTDB taxonomy): Bacteria > Bacillota > Clostridia > Lachnospirales > Lachnospiraceae > Coprococcus_C. Next base: position 32,616 of record DKZK01000005.1, read on the forward strand.
ATTATCCTGTCGGCGGCGCTTTTTGACGGCACCGGAAATGGAGCTGCCCTTGGAATTGGAGTAACCTTGGGAATTTTAGGAATTATTGTGTTTTCCGTCATGTTTGCGGGTCTTAAGGTTGTTCATCCCAATGAAGCGGCAGTGTACACTTTTTTTGGACAGTACTACGGAACAATCAAAAAAGCGGGATTTTATTATTTGAATCCGTTTGTTTCAATCTATAATCCTTCATCCGCTTCTCCATTTGATGCGGTATCGACAGTGTTTACAACAGGAGCAAGTGAGACAAAAACAGGAACAGCCGCTGCACCGAAGTATGATAAAAAGGTGTCAACAAAGACAATGACATTTAATAATCACAAGCAGAAGGTAAACGACGCTCTTGGTAATCCGATTGTTATCGGCGCGGCAGTTATATGGAAGGTTGTCAATCCTACAAAGGCAGTATTTAATGTTGAAAATTACAATGATTTCCTTTCCATACAGTGTGATGCGATTGTAAGAAATAATGCAAGGCTCTATCCGTATGACGTTATGGAGGATGATGTGGATGAAAAAACTCTCCGGGGAAGCAGTCAGGAGATTGCCGAAAATATGAAAAATGAGCTTCAGGCAAGAGTGGAGGAAGCGGGCATTGAAATAAAAGAAGTAAGAATAACCCATCTTGCATATGCGGAGGAGATTGCGGCAGCAATGCTTCAGAGACAGCAGGCAGTGGCAATTATTGCCGCAAGGCAGAAGATTGTTGAGGGAGCTGTCAGCATGGTTAAGATGGCGATAGACCAGCTTGGTGAGGAGGACATAGTTTCACTTGATGAGGAGAGAAAGGCAGCTATGGTAAGCAACCTGCTTGTGGTGCTTTGCGGAAATAAGGATGCACAGCCAATCGTAAACAGCGGCTCGATATATTGATGATGTCAGCTTTTGCCGAGGACAGCTTTTGACCGGGCTGATATTTTAAATGGAGGGAGATGCCATAATGAACGTAGATACTATGATGGAAGATACAATTTCATTAAATGATATAATGCCTGAGCTGCTTATTCTGATTGTGCCTGCCGCCGTTGCGCTTTTGTTTTCACTGGTATATGTTTTAATAAAAAGCAGACAGTGTAAGTCCATGGGGGTACGCATATCAAGGGGGACATATAACTCATATCTTGCCGTTATTTTTGCCATAAACATTACCGGATTTATGTATGCCCTTGTTGAAGTTTTACTTATAATAACGGAGAATGTAAGCTATGATGAGATAAATCAAACCTCAATGGCATATATTCTGGCAATTGGGCTTTTATGTGCTGTGTCAGGAATTTTAAAGGCGGTTATTGCAGGAAACAGCCTTATAAAAATTGCCAACGACACGTCAGGTCAAATTAAGCAGACAAAGGCTGTACGGGCAGTTGGAATGCGTGTTGTGAATGTGGGAGGCAATGCTGCGTCTCCTGCGATGAGCAGGCTTATGATTTTCCTTGCCGTGGCAGAAATTCCGGCTATTGCGTCACTGGTAATGTTTGTTGTAAGATTTTTCCAATAAATAAAATATTCCGATGCTTGAATGACAGGCAGCAGGCTTGGTGGTTTTACAAGGTAATGGGTAGTAGTAGCTTTGGTGATGGTTTAACATGATAATGGATGGCAGTAGCTTTGGTGATGGTTTAGCATGATAATGGATGGCAGTAGTTTTGGTGATGGTTTAACATGGTAATGAGTGGCAGTAGGCTTGGTGGTTTAACATGGTAATGAGTGGCAGTAGGCTTGGTGATGTTTTAACATGGTTATGGATGGGAGTGACCGGATGGATAACAAATCGGATGACTTAAAAAATAAATTGAATATGGATGAAGATGCCATAGCCTCTAAGGAACAGCTTTTGTCTGAACGCATGAAACGACTGGAGGCAATGGAACAGGACATAAAGCAAAAGGAAAAGCAGATGAAGGACAAGGAGAAGGCAAAAAAGCAGGTGTTATTAAGGCTTGCCCCGTCTCTTTGGGAGGAGCTTGCCGCATGGGCTGAGGACGAATACCGCTCCATAAACAGCCAGATAGAATTTCTGCTTGCCGAGTGCGTGAGAAAGCGTAAGAAGCTTTAGGTAAAAATAAACACATAGGGGTGTCGTACTAAGAGCTCTGCGGCGGTTGCATCTCACTCTATACACAAAATACGCTTTCGCCTATTTCCGACGTAATGGTACTAAAATCCAATCTTCAGATGTATATATAGCAAGAAAACGTTAAGCGAAAGCGTGTTTTTCTTGCTATATATACATCTGAAGGCTGGCTCAGGTACCAACGTCTTCAAATAGTTTTGTGTATAGAGTGAGATGCAACCGCCGCAGTGCCCTAAGTATGGCAGCCTCTATGTCTGTTTTTTCTCCAGCTTGTTTATATAACAAAGATATGCAATTAAATTTACAATAAGCGCGCCTGACCATGCGGCAAGCTCGGCATATGCCGTAGCATTAAAACCGGCTGACTTTGTAAACAGGACAATGACCGAAATTCGAAGCACCATTTCAAATACGCCGGAAAGCATTGGAATCAGAGGTCGTTCCATTCCCTGACAGGCGCTCCGGAATACGAAAAGGAAATCCACTGCAAAAATTCCGATACCGCATCTTATGAGGAAGCCTTTGGCAAGTTCAATCTGAAAGCTGCCGTTAAGCATAAGTGACGCCAGCCATTCAGGGAAAATAATCATCAGGGAGCCCAGCAGTATATATGATACGGCGGCTATGGAAAGACACACCCATAACCCCATGCGGATGCGGTCATACTTTTTTGCGCCGTAGTTTTGCCCTGCAAAGGTGGACATTGTATTTCCTGCCGTGCAGGCAGGCTGCATAAACAGATTGATATATTTGCTGCATGCGGAATAGGCGGAGGTGTAGGCAACACCCATTCCGTTCACAAAGCTTTGTACAATCATACAGCCTATGGCGGTAACCGAATTCATCGCAGCCATGGGAATACCGTTTTTTAAAAGCTTGAGATACATTTTGCCGTTGCCCTTAAAATCATCCCTGCAAAGCCGGATAAGCTCAATTTTTTTCAGCTTGACATAGCATATTGCCGCGGAAATAAGCTGGGAGATAACCGTTACAATGGCAGGTCCCTCAACGCCTGATTTCAGCATGAAAATAAATACACAGTTAAAAACTATATTAAATAAGGTAGAAAAAACAATTGCAATAAAGGGCGTCCTGCTGTCTCCCAGTGAACGGAGAATACATGAAAAAAGGTTATAGGCAACCGTTGCAAAAAATCCGCCGAAAATAATATATCCGTATAAAAGGCTGTCCTTCATAATAATATCTGAGGTTTTCATAAGAATAAGCATCGGCTTTAACAAGGCTATGCTAAGCACTGTAAAAATAACAATAATAATCCCCGAAAGTGTTGCGGAGGCGGCGATGGAACGGCGAAGCTTTACAGCATTATCCGCACCGTAATATTGTGATATCATAATTGCAAAGCCGTTTGCCAGACCGAGAGAAAAGCCCATGACAAAAAAAGTAAGGGAGGACATGTTTCCGACTGCCGCCAAAGGATTGTCGCCAAGTCCCTTACCGACAATTGCAGTGTCTGCAATTGTGTAAACCTGTTGAAGCATGCTTGTAAGAAGCATGGGAAAATAAAATTTAAGAATTAATGCAGAGGGCTTGCCCTCTGTCAGGGTGTATGTCTGTGCCATTCCGGTACACGTCCTTTCCGTGGTACGCTTGTTTATCATTTGTAGTATTTCCGCATTTTACACTTCCTTTAGCAGTACATTCAATATAAATATTTTTTATGAGGAATTATATCAAAAAAGTGGTGTTTATATCAAAAAAGTGGTATTGTCTATATTGTACGGCTATGTTCCGGAAATAAGGAATTTTGCAATCGCCAATTAAGGCATAAGGCGAACACAGACACGGAGACACTAGTCGGGGTAGCATAAAAAAGGAGCTGTAAGATGAACACAACCAAGGATTTAAACTACAGATTATATTTACAGAGAGAAAGCGGATTTAAAAGAACATCATATGACAGCGAGTTTGAAAAATATAACTGTATAAGCTCCGGTGATGTGGAGAAGGTTAAGAAAAATTTTGCCGCCATAAAAAAGGATTATCTTGCAGGCAAGGGCGTATTGTCTGATAATCCCGTAAGAAATGTACGGTATCATTTTATCATTGCCGTCGCCATGACTGCGAGAGCTTGTGTTGCCGATGGAATGGGGCACGACACTGCGTATACGTTAAGCGATATTTATATTCAAAAGGCTGACAAATGTAATTCGGCTGAGGGGATTATAGATTTACTTGGTGAGATGCAGCTCGATTTTGCAGAAAGAATGCGGGAAATTAAAAAAGCAAATGCAGTTTCCATTCATATCAGAAAGTGCATTGACTATATTTACGACCATCTGGATGAAAGTCTTACGGAGGAAATGCTTGCGTCATATCTGCATATAGACAAATCGTATCTGTCAAAGCTTTTTCTGAAGGAAATGGGTATACATTTCAAAAAATTTATTATCAATGCAAGAGTGAATGCGGCAAAAAATATGCTTATTTATTCGGATTATTCATATCTGGACATATCGCTTTCGCTTGGGTTTTCCTCACAAAGCGCCTTTATAAGCATTTTCAGAAAGGTTACGGGAACTACGCCGGGAAAATTCAGAACAGCATATAAGGGCAGTTTGCATATTGACAAATCGGGGATAAAAAATGATAATTGAATAAGGTGTTTTTTGTGCAATTATTGCGTGAGGCAATAAATATATTTTTTACGGAGGTTTTATAATGGAGCTTAAAATTTCAGACGGAATAAGGTATATAGGGGTGGATGATAAGGATATTGATTTATTCGAGAGCCAGTACGTTGTCCCGAACGGTATAGCATACAATTCATATCTTATAATGGATGAGAAGATTGCCGTAATGGATACGGTTGACAGGCGCGGACAGAAGGAGTGGGAGGAAAAGCTTGTACGTGAGCTTGGCGGAAGAACTCCGGATTATCTTGTCATTTCGCATCTGGAGCCGGATCATGCGGGGAGCATTGCGAGAATGTTTGAGCTGTTTCCTGATATAACGATTGTTTCAAATGCAAAGACATTTTCGATGCTTCCGCAGTTTTTTGATGCGTTTGCCATGGAAAAAACCATAACAGTCAAAGAGGGAGATTCGCTTTCCCTTGGGGCGCATACGCTGAAATTCTTTATGGCGCCTATGGTGCATTGGCCTGAGGTCATGGTTACATATGAGGAAAGTGAAAAGACGCTTTTTTCTGCTGACGGCTTCGGAAAATTCGGCGCCCTTGATACGGATGAGGACTGGGCATGTGAGGCGAGAAGATATTACTTTAACATTTGCGGAAAATACGGAATGCCCGTGCAGGCTCTTTTAAAGAAGGCGGCTGCTCTTGACATACAGAGAATATGTCCCCTTCACGGACCGATTCTGGAGGAAAATATAGGATATTACATAGACCTTTACAACACATGGAGCAGCTACACCCCGGAAAATAAGGGCGTGCTGATTGCCTATGCATCCATACACGGCAACACGGGAAAAGCGGCTGAAAAACTTGCGGAGCTCATAAGGGCAAAGGGAGAGGAAAAGGTTGTTGTAAGCGACCTTGCAAGAGAGGACATGGCGGAGGTTATAGAGGACGCTTTCCGATATGACAGAATGGTGCTTGCGGCAGCGAGCTATGATGCATCTGTTTTCCCGTGTATGCAGACCTTCCTTTCCAAGCTTCAGGTTAAGGCATACCAGAAACGTACGGTAGCCATACTTGAAAATGGTTCGTGGGCGCCTACGGCTGCAAAAACCATGAAGGCAATGCTTGAGCCTATGAAGGACATTACATTGCTTGAGCCGGTTGTTACAATAAAATCCACGTTGAAGGATGAGAATATGGCGGATATGGAGGCGCTTGCCGACGCTGTATATCAGGCAGGAAATAAGTAATACGCAAATATGGAATGACGGATATTCTGCCATGTGTTGAGGTTCATATATTGGACAACGGATGGAAGCAAAAGCAGAGCTTCGCAATTGCTTGGATATTCTCAAAGAAGGGAGGATGATAAAATGTATGACAGGTTTCAGCTTATTCTTTCGGGGGTCATGGTTCTGTTTGGAATTTTTATGATTGCTTTTCCAAAGCAGGCAACAAAGAAACAATTTCGGGATGATCCGGAAAAAGTAGCAAAAGTACGGATAGCAGGTGTCGTATGGATTATATGCGGTGTTGTTCTGTCGATTTTGGAGTTAGTTATGTGATTCATGTAAGCACGATTACAAAAAAATAATGTGAAACGACATAAAAGCGCAAAAATTGTACCTTTAAAGTACAGTTTTTGCGCTTTCGTTTGCTTGAAGTGATGGGGGTATAAAGTTATAATATAGTTAAAAATTGTATGTAAAATTCTTGTAAAACGAGTGGTACAAAATGCACGAAAAGTAGGACTATGAGGGGAGCTGACATCCCGTTATTTATATAGTATGATTAAGTATATGAAGAAAATATATATAAGATAACGCTTTTTTATTCTGTGATGGCAGTAAAATAAGGAGGTAAAAACGAAAAAACAATTCTTATAAAGGGGGGATGATACATCGGACGGATAAAGTCATAAATGCGATAATTCTTATAGCATAGAAATACTTTTGCTATAAGTAAAAGCAGGTCGATTTATGTATGTGATTTTATAGTTGTCACAGAATTAGTGCTACATTATTAAAAATGCATTTAACAGTTAGATTAAAAAGTTTTAGGAGGTAATTGTTTATGAAAAGAAAAAAAGTTTTTGCAGTTTTAAGCTTAGCAATATGTGCAGTTATGCTGGTTTCTACCGTGTGTTTTGCCAGATCCAACACGATATATAAAGAATATGGACCATTTACTCTGACCTGTTATATCAATTGTGATAAATCAAGCGGTACGGGCTCCACATCCGGATCGGCAAGCCCGTATAAGAATTATGTATCGGTAACAATCTATGATATAGATCAAAATCCAATTGCAGCCGACAGTAAAAGTCAGTATTCCAAGGTTACATTGACTTTAAGTAAGTCAGGCAAAGTGTACGGAACTCAAACTACACATGCAGTACTGAATGCCTCCGGCGGGTTTCTTGAACCTACCAGCCAGATGGTAATCCAATATCAGGGCAGGTAAATATGAAAAAGCGAATTGTCGTAAGTTGGCTTGTGACCTTTGGGGTTGTTTTGCTTGTTGTGCTTGGGCTGTTTCTGTTTTCCGTATCCCCATGGGCGCAGGAAAAATCTGACATGATGTATCGTAGCGAGTGCGGATTTGAATATGGCACGGATGAAGAAGAACACTTTTTGGTAGGAGTTCAAAAGACTAAGTATGATGCAAGCTTTGAATGGTCTGTGAACTGCTGGGAAATAAATGGAGAAATTTTATTTCAGATTTATTATGTGCATGACATATCCGGTAAAACAGAAGAAGAAAAGATTGAACGTGTTATGCAGATACATAAACGTGGTGATTCAGTTTTTGTGTTGGAGCAGAAAATCAATCAGGTCGGCATATATGATTTTGATTTATCAGAGGAAAAGAACGGCTTTTATGTATTTTGCATTGAGAAGACACAGCCCGACACACTGGCAAGGGGAACGGAGACACTTACAAAATATGATACAAATTGGTCAGCTTTATTGGAGCGAATAGGAGTAAAATGAGAGAACTGGCAAGATATAAAATACATGCATTCATTTTAATATTTGGTTTTTGCATTGCCTCGGTTATGTTCAGCTACAGCGCCGGTATTATGGTAAATAAGGAGGCGGAGCAAAAGGACATTGAGGCGTGTGAATATGAGTATACCGCGTGCTTTTGTGCATCACCAACAGCAAATGTGAGCTTTGAAAGGGATGTGCTTATGGAGGATATGCTTGATATGCTTGACAAAGTGGAGGGAACCGATGACATAGTAGTCCGCACCGGTAGTTTTAATATAAATATAGGCGCGCATGGAAGATGTCTGGCATTTATTGTTTTTCCGGGACAGATGCCGAAGTATCACCTTGTGAAGGGGAATTTTCCCACAGAGGAGCAGCTTCGGTCGGACGGAAGATATGTGCTCCTAGGAATCAACAGGAAGGACGCCGCATATAAAAAAGCCGGAAGGGATTATATTTTGATACAGGGAGAGGAGTATGAGGTAACAGGTTATATCTCTGCGGAGCGTTCCAGAATTTTGGATAATGTGGTTCTTCTGTTTTATGACTGTGTTGGGGACAGTGTAAAAAAGAACCTGTTAGACCCTTATATGATGAATGCGTTGCCCATTGTTTATGAAAGTGATACAGACAGTGAGACCTATACATATATGTTGGATTATATAACTCATCTGGGCGGATATCCGGAGGAAAAACAAAAGGAAAGATATAATGTTATGGTAGTTGATTTTATGCCGATATGGTATACCACGTCAGAACCGTTGCCTGCGTACGCAATCTGGGCAAAGCTGATATATGCGTTTTGCATTATTCTTTTATTTTATGTTATGGACTTGTGGATGCAGCAGAGAAGAAAGGAATTTGCAATCCGAAAGGCATGCGGTTACTCAGGAACAAAGATTATGAGTCTTGTCATGGGGCAGACGGCTAAGCTGCTTGTGGCGGCTGTTGTTCTGTCAGAGCTTATAATTTCGTTTTTGATATTTGCGGATGTGGGAATTTATGTGCTGAATACAAGGGATATATTTGACAGGGTGATGAGGGAGCTGTTATTTGTCATTTCCACTTTTATACTTGTAAGCATTATTCCCTTTATCAGGATCTATACCGAAAAACCTGCGGATTTGCTGCAAAATAGCTGACGTTCAAAGGGGTTGTGTCAAGTTTTCTATGAAAACTTGACATGTAGCGTCAGCTCATTTGCCGAAGGCAAATATGGAATAGCTGACGTTCAAAGGCAGGGGGAAAACAGGATGAAAAATATTGGTTGGTATGCCATATGCCAGATTTACAAGAAAAAAGTGACATCTCTTTTGACGGTATTGATGCTGGCGGTCACGATTTCCGTTATATTTTATACGGTGCTTATTCAAAAGAGCAATACATATAATTTGCGGCAGTCAGAAAAGCTGTTGGCGGATGATGCAGGCAATGTATACAAGCTGGAGTATCGTATTATGATTGCGCCGCTGTTGGCGGATGAGGTGTCGACGCTTACGGCGTTCTATAATGAACTTAGTCGTTGGGACGAACTTTCAAAATGTGGAATGTACGCCGATAATTATAATGATAAGCTTGGTGTGGATGAGCTGTATGTGCAGAAGCGGCTGACCGGATTGTGCCGGTTAAAAACCGTTTCCGGCGCTTCGGTGGAGTTTGATTCAGAGGGGGAATACGGCACGGCATATGTGGGCTGTGAGCTTGCGGATGCTTATCCGAAGGGAAGTGTGTATGAAGCTGCCACGGGGAAACGGTATAGGATAAAGGATGTATTGGGGAGTAACTCAAAATGGCTTTCGATGCAATCCGGTGAGGCGCCAATTGATCTGGATGATTTTATCTTGCTGGATTATGATTGCCTGCTTGAGGAGCAGCCGTTTGAGATAGGCAACGGAGTCTGGCATTATTACTATACTACGGAGGATGAGAATGTACATGACAAAATAATGAAGCTTGCAGAGCAGTATGATTTGGATTTTTATGGGGCATATAATATGAAGGAGCAGTACAGGTATCTGGAAAGGGATATTTTAAGAAGCAACGTGGAGCTGGTTTTGATGCCGGTTGTTATGTATATTGCGGCCGTTATCACAATTATATTGATTTCCGTAAAAGCTCTTGCGGATAACAGATCGGATTATGGTATTATGCTTGCAAACGGAATGACAAAACGCCAGATAGCGTCCATTATTATTGTTGAGAGCGTGTTTAAAATGGTTGCCGCCGGTCTGGTAGCCGCACTGTATTGGAGTGTCAATATGAGGATGAGAAATCCGGATATTGTTTTTCAGGTACCTGTCATTGCTTTAAGTGCTGTCACAACGGTGGGGATATGTCTTATAACGCTTATTCTGGCAAATATTGTCCCGCTTTTTATCCTTGGGAAATATAGAATAAGAGAGATGCTTTAACATATGCATGAAGGCAAAGCGACAATGGACAAGGTGACAACAGAAAATCAGATTTTTGTAAAAATATTGAGGAGCTTTGCAGCTTCGTGGCAGGATGGGATGAAATAAAGTGAGAGAATTATTAAGATTTAAAATGAATGCGGTGTTTCTTGTTATAAGCTTTTGCATAGCGTCCGTTATGTATAATTACAGCGGCGGCGTAGAGGGAAGCGTAAATGCGGAGGAAACGGACAGGCGGTTGTATAAATTTACTTATGGCGCGTCTGTAAGTGTGGGCGGGGCTGCCGAAGCAGGCGATAACAGGAAACAGGCCAAGAAGGATATGCTTGCGTGCATAGAAGGGATAGCAGAAGAAGAAAATACCCTGATTTTCCTGTCTGTTTTTGATGTATATGTAAATGATGCGTATACAGGCTGTACGGCAGAGATATATATGAGCGGGCCCATGCCAAAATACAGCTTTGTAAAGGGCGGGTTTCCGACGGAGGAACAGTTGTCATCAGGTATGCGGTATGTAGTGCTGGGGGATGGAATGAAGCATAATACATATCGAAGGTCCGGTAAGGATTATATTTTGATACAGGGGGACGAATATGAGGTTACCGGATATGTATCGGCGCCAAATTCAGGAATACTATCCAATACAATTCTGCTCTTTTATAATGCTATGGGCAGTAATATAATTGATACCCTTTGTGAGTATTATATTGGTGAACCCTTTATCGTGCAGTATATGAGTGATACAAATCAGGCAGCTTATACACATATGATGGATTATCTGCATACCTTGGTTCCGGCTTCAAAATCTGAATCTGAATATGTATTGGAATCAGATGTATACAAATTTATAGTAAGCGACGGCGCAGAAAAACATGACTATTCTTCAAATGCTGAGCAGACGTTGAGATATCAGAGCTTTTCAAAGCTGATTTTCGTGTTTTGCATTATAGTTATTATGTTTGTTTTGTGGCTGTGGATGGTACAGAGACAGGAGGAATTTGCTATCAGAAAGGCATTTGGTTACTCTGTATTTAAGCTTTGGGTTATGGTTTTCATTGAGATTGCGGAGCTGATTCTGGTTGCTGCCATTTTGTCGGAGCTTGTAATTGCGGTGATTGCATTTGCCGACAAGGATATGTATGTTTTTAAAATCGGGGATGTATACAGTCGTTTTTTTCGGGAGGTGAGCTTTATATACATATGTCTTATAATCGTAAGCATCCTGTCATTTATTAATCTGTGTACCAAAAAGCCTGTAATGCTGATGAATAAGGGGAAAAAATGATGAGTAATATTTTTTGGCGTGCGGTATGCCAGATATATAAAAGGAAAATCTTTTCGCTGATGACTGTTTTAATGATGACGGTTGCCGTTGCAGTTATGTTTTACTCCTTTGTTTTATACAGCTTTTCACACTATCCGCTGCATCAGGCAAAGCGTATTCTGAATGATGACGTGAGGGATGTATATAAGCTGGAGTATCGTACGGTATTGGCGTCTGTGCCGGAGGAGGAGCTGTCAGAGCTTTGTATGTTTTTTGATGAGATGGATGAAATGAAAGAAATCGGTAAATGCGGAATGTATGCCATGTCATATAATTATACGGAAGATATACAGGAGTTATATGTACAGAGAAATATTACAGCCTTATGTAAGCTGCAAACGGCTCAGGGACAGACTGTAAGTATGAGCACAGAAGAAGCATATGGGGCAGCTTATGTGGGCAGCGAGCTTGCGAATCGTTATCCAAAAGGAAGTATATATATTACAGAAGATGGTATGAAGTATATGATTCTGGATGTGCTGGATAAGGATGCAAAATGGCTTTTTGAAGAACCGGGAGCTTCTGTGATTGATTTGGATAAAGCGGTTTTGCTTGATTATGATTATTTGCTTAGTAAGGATTTAGATTATGTAAAAAATGGAATCAATAACTATTATTTTGTTGCGGAGGAAGCGGATGTTCCTGATATTGTTATGAAGCTGGCAGAGAAGCACAGGCTTAATTTTTACGGAATTTCTGATTTGAAAAACAGCTATTTAAGCTACATAAAATCAGATGTGCTTGCAAGGGGGGAATCCTATTATTTTCCCATATTGTTATATGCTGCATCCGTGATTGCCATAATGATGGCTGCGGCTACAGCATTTCTCAGTAATAAGGCGGATTACGGTATTATGCTGGTGAATGGAATGACAAAGCGTCAGGTTATGGCGGTTATTATTCTTGAAAATCTGTTTAAGATGCTGGCAGCATGTGTTGCCGCCGCCGCATATTGGTTCTTCAATATAAATAAATTAGACAGTACATATCATATGGTAATGTCTGACAGTGCTGTCAGAACAGCTTTTTTGTGTACTGGAACTGTCGTACTGATTAGCGTTATGCCGGTCATGTTTATTAAGCGTTACAGGATAAATGATATGCTGGCTGAAAAATGAAGCTGAAAAAATGAGACGGAATGTAAGAACAAGGAATTTTGGGAGGAGAATATGATTGAATTAAGAGATGCAACAAAGATATACAAGGGCGAGGCATATGAAACGAAGGCGATAGACCACATGGACCTGACGATTGAGGACGGAGCATTTGTTGCAATTATGGGAAGGTCCGGTTCCGGTAAGACCACGTTGCTCAATATTGTAGGGTGTATGGATTCGCTGACAAGCGGAGAGCTTTTTATTGACGGAGAAAAACTGAGTGGATTAAGTGAGCATAAGGTGGGGCTTGTAAGACGTGATAAGATTAGCTTTATTTTTCAAAATTATGCGCTTATGCAGCATTATACGGTGTACGAAAATATAGAGCTGCCTTTAAACGCAAGAAATTGTAAACCGAAGGACAAGAAGAAGGCTGTCAATGAGATTATGGAAAAGCTGGATATTGCACATCTTGCATCTAAATTTCCGCGCCAGATATCAGGGGGCGAACAGCAGCGTACGGCAATTGCCAGAGCAATGGTATCCGGCTGTAAGTACATATTGGCGGATGAGCCTACAGGAGCTTTGGACAGTATGACCGCAGGGGAACTGATGAAGCTGTTTCAGATGATGCATGAGGCGGGAAAAACAATTTTGGTCGTTACCCATGACAATGAGGTTGCAGCATATGCACAAAAAACGATTATTATTTCGGACGGAAAGATTGATAACATAAAGGAGAATAAATAAGCTTCCAATAAAAAGAAGCTTGCGGAAAAGGAGTTAGTGGCTGTTGCAAATTCATGTGACAGGAAAATTGAAATTGGGGATGGAAGAATAATGCAGCCTGCATAGGCCGCTTGTTCAAAAGATAAAGGGGAGATTGAATATATGTATGATAAAATTGAGTGTGCAAAACGATTGAAGCATCTTCGTGAGGTAAAGGGGAAAACGCAGCGTGAGGCTGCATCTGAAACAGGAATGTCAGTAGATACGATCCGCAAGCTGGAGCAGGGAAAAAGAACCCCTTCCGTTATGGTTGTTGATCGTTTGAGAGAGTACTACAAAACGACGGCGGATTATATCATATCGGGCATCAGGGAAGAACAGCATGACACTTTGGACAAAGATAATCAATTGATTGTTGATTCTGTTATTGAGAGGATAAAGAAGCTGATTGTGTAGGAGAAGGAGTTTTATGAAGGTTATAAAAAGGATATATCTGCTAAGCCTTATTATAAGTGCCGTATTTTTATTTGCGGCATGTGAAAAGGCAAAAAAGGACGAAATAGCAAACGATTTAGAGGCACTTGCCGGAACAGATACAAGTGATGATGAGGTAGAAAAAGGTGAAGTTAGTAAAGTACCTGATACGATGTCTTGTACAGTTACGTCAGGAGGATGGTCAACAAAGATTGATGCTAAAATATATGCCGATGGTTATGATAATGTCTCTGCGTTTGCAGTTACGGAATGTGAAGATAAAGATGAACTCGTCTTAAAATATGCCCAAAAGCTATTTGATAAGGGGGAATTCGAGAATATTAAACCATGTGGAGCGGCAAGCAGAGAGGAGCTTGAAAAGGAAATTCAGTTTTACGAGGAAAGGTATTCGGGAAGCGATAAGAATAGCAAAAACAGGTATTTAGAATATGTGGAATGGGTGCTTGAAAAATTTAATGATTCAAAATATGTTGATTATCCTGATGATAATATTGTGTATACAATAATAGATGATATTGAGTATACAGAAGATAATGATGCTCAAAATCACAGTAGCACTGTTACTTATGAAGAAGCAAGGCTCAGGGGTTACGTTGGTGGAAGATTATGGGTTATGAATTATAGCGCCGGATATAATGACACTGTAATTGGTGAGGAAAAATATCACAATGAAAATATACCATATTTGGAGGCATATTGTATTGATGAAGAATATTTTGTTACAGATACATTGGGAATGGACGAGGCGAAAATAAATAATCCGTGTGACCGTGACGTTGCGGAAGGACAGGCAAAACAATTTTTGAGCAGACTTGGGATGGATAATATGGAGCTTTTGCATATTGTACATAATAATATCCGTATAACTGAGGAAACTTCTGCGGTGGATGGCTATACGATGATTTTCGGTATGTCAGAGAATGGGGTACATCTTTTGTTTTCGTATGGTGCATGCGAAACTAATATGAAGCCTACGAATGAACAGAATATTTTTGCAGCACAACCTTATGTGGAGGTGCAGGTAAGCAGTAATGGGGTATATGGCATTGTAATACGGGGAAATTATAATGAGCCGGAGGTTATGTCAGAAGAAACTACAATGCTGTCACTTGAACAAATAAATGAGATTGCTAAAGCGAAATTGGCAGAATATAAAATATCCAATATAGGTTGTATAGAGTTTGGGTATGTGTATATCACTTATGACGGACTTTCATATGCGATTGTTCCTGTATGGCGTTGCTATGAATCAGGAAGTGAAAGGGACACTACCGTTAAAACTCCTGCATTAACAATATGTGCATTAGACGGTTCGGTAATTTATAATGATAATCCGGGCGTATATGCTCCATTTGCGGGAATAATTCCATATTGACGAAAAAACATCGATTAAAAATAAATTTAAAGAAAATTGAAAATAAATACAACCACAGTTACCAAAAGAATCACACCACCAAAAGCAATCATTACCTGATTGCTTTTTTTCTCCTTTAAAAATTCCTGCACCTGAGCCTCCGGTATAAGCACCTGCTGCTTTGTCATTTTAAAATGACGGTAAATACCCGTAATTATCATAATAACGGCGGAAACGCCGAAAAAACAAAAATGGGTGTAGTATATTATATTGTCGGTAATGGTTTCAAGACTTCGGGAGTAGTTTTCGGAGTTAAGGTTATAGTTTATATTTCCTGCAATAATATAAATTCCGTAGACAAATAATCCCCAAAACAGTATGGTTGTAATAACGCTGAAGGTCGGCTTTACGGTTTGGTTTTCAGAATTAGCCGCCCCGCCCATAAAATCGGTTTTTTTACTTTTATTTAATTTGATAAGGGCTTGAATGCCGCTCACAATAGCAAGTACGGATAAAAATAGCCCAAACAATACCCCGACGATTGTCTCAACGGAATGTAATCCATCTGAAAAACTGTCCATTTTCTCCCTCCTCCTAAAATTTGAATATCAGTCGTTCTATATTCAGTCGTTCCGTATTCAGTCGTTCCATGGCTGTTTTTGATAAACAGTCTGATGCGTCCGCTTCGGACATTGCTTGTAAAAAATTCGTACAAGTATAATATAAATTAAGCTTTATCCGTAGTTAAACCGGAATTTTCAAATCAAATTTCAAATTAAATTCTAGCATATTGATAATATATTCACAAGGAAAAAAGGTTTGTAGGTGCCGTGCAAACAGGTGCTGGGTAGGTAGTGCGCAAGCTTTTTATTTGTTATAATCATTACTTATAGCCAAACATAGTCATCATGTATTAGACAAAACGGTATCTCCGTTTTATAATAAGGACAATTCATGAAACACCTTGCAGGGAAAATGAGAAAATTAATTATATGGAGGTAATGATTATGGCAAATATTAAAGATACAAAAAATTGGAGCTTTGAGACAAAGCAGTTACACATAGGACAGGAGCAGCCTGATTCGGCAACAGGGGCAAGAGCGGTTCCGATATATGCAACCACATCATTTGTGTTTGATAATTCACAGCATGCGGCTGACAGGTTTGGACTTCGCGATGCGGGAAATATATACGGAAGGCTCACAAATCCTACACAGGATATATTTGAGCAGAGAATTGCAGCGCTTGAGGGCGGCGTGGCGGCGCTTGCGCTTTCCTCGGGGGCGGCGGCAATCAATTACACAATACTTGCTCTCGCAAAAAGCGGAGAGCATATTGTAGCGTCCAAAAACATTTACGGCGGAACCTATAATCTGCTGGCGCATACGTTGCCGTTATCCTCAGGCATTTCCACAACCTTTGTGGACCCTGAGGAGGAAAACAGCTTTGAAAATGCAATAAAGGAAAATACAAAGGCGATTTTCATTGAAACGCTGGGCAATCCAAATTCTAATCTTATTGATATAGAAGCTGTTGCAGAGGTTGCGCATAAGCATGGAATACCGCTTGTTATCGATTCCACATTTGCAACCCCGTATGTAATCCGCCCTATTGAATATGGCGCAGATATTGTTGTACATTCGGCAACCAAATTTATCGGCGGACACGGAACTGCTATCGGCGGAGTTATCGTGGATGCAGGAAGCTTTGACTGGAAGGCGTCAGGAAGGTATCCGTGGATTTCCGAGCCGAATCCCAGCTATCACGGAGTATCCTTTGCGGAGGCGGCAGGACCTGTGGCATTTGTTACATACATAAGAGCGATACTGCTTCGTGATACGGGAGCAACTCTTTCACCGTTCCATGCATTTATATTCCTTCAGGGGCTGGAAACACTGTCTCTCCGGGTTGAAAGACATGTGGAAAACGCACTGAAAATAGTAGAATATTTAAATAGCCATCCACAGGTTGAGGCGGTGCATCATCCGTCGCTGCCAAGTGAGCCGAGCCACAGGCTTTATAACAAGTATCTGCCAAAGGGCGGCGGCTCAATATTCACCTTTGAGATAAAGGGAGACGGGGAGACGGCAAAAAAATTTATTGACAATCTTGCAATATTTTCGCTTCTTGCAAATGTTGCGGATTCGAAATCCCTTGTCATACACCCTGCAAGCACCACCCACTCACAGCTTACGGAGGCGGAGCTTGCGGATCAGGGCATTAAGCCGAATACAATACGCCTTTCTATCGGAACAGAAAATGTAAACGATCTTATTGCTGCTTTGTCGGAGGCATTTGAGGCGGTTGAAAATTGAAGCTTTCTATGAAAGCTTCGAGGAGGACGGTTTGTCTTGCGAATTTTGAAAAAGGCTTCGGCTATGCTTAAAATGGAGGGGAATATATGACTTTGACACAGTTGGAATATGCTGTAAAAATTGCAGAAAAAAAGTCCATGAATAAGGCAGCGGCAGAATTGTTTGTGTCCCAGCCTGCGCTTTCGGGCGCAATAAAGGAGTTGGAAAATGAAATAAAAACAGAGCTGTTTATAAGGACCAACAAGGGAATTGTCATTACAACCGAGGGGGAGCAGTTTCTCAGCTATGCAAGACAGATGGTGGAGCTGAATAATCTGATTCGGGAGCGGTACGATGAAGAAAAATCCTCCAAAAAGAAGTTCAGCGTATCCATGCAGCATTATTCCTTTGCCGTTGAAGCATTTATGGAGCTTGCAAATACATTTGCCCTTGATGAGTACGAGCTTGCAGTTCATGAGACGAAAACCTATGAGGTTATTGACAATGTGAAAAATTACCGGAGCGAGCTTGGAGTTTTATTCATAAATGAATTTAATGAGCGGGTTATGAAGAAAATATTTTCAGATAATGACCTTGAGTTTATTCCGCTTTTTGAATGCGGCATATCCGTTTATCTTTCGGGAAAGCATCCGCTGGCAAATGAGAAAAAAATAAAATTTGAGGAGCTTTCGGACTATCCGTGTCTTTCCTTTGAGCAGGGGGACAAAAATTCCTTTTACTTTGCCGAGGAGGTGCTTTCCACGCTGGATTACAAGCAGATCATAAAGGCGGACGACAGGGCGACCATGTTAAATCTCATGGTGGGGCTTAACGGATATACCCTTTGCTCGGGTATTATATGTGAGGATTTAAACGGAGGAAAATATAAGTCCGTGCCCCTTGACACGGAGGACAAAATGACAATAGGATATATTAAACGCAAATATATGCCCCTGAGTATTTTGGGGCAGAGCTATGTGGATATACTGAGCAGATACGGAAAAAATACAAAATAATATACTTTGAAGGGAGTGTAAATTATGTCAGAAATAAAAGAAAGCGCATTAGAATTAATAGGGGAAACACCATTGGTTAAAATCGACAGGTACAGTAAAAGAGCGGGGGCTTCCGGGGCGAATATTATCGCAAAGCTTGAGTATCTGAATCCCGCAGGCTCTGTAAAGGACAGAGTTGCCCTTGCCATGATTGAGGAGGCGGAAAAAAGCGGTAAGCTGAAGGAAGGAGCAACGATTATAGAGCCTACAAGCGGAAATACGGGAATTGGTCTTGCGGCTGTGGCGGCAGTAAAGGGCTACCGGGCAATCCTGACGCTGCCTGATACCATGAGCGTTGAGAGAAGAAATCTTCTTAAAGCATATGGCGCTGAGCTTGTGCTTACAGAGGGAGCTAAGGGAATGAAGGGTGCCATTGCAAAAGCGGAGGAGCTTGAAAAGGAAATTGACGGCGCCGTGATTTTAGGTCAGTTTGTAAATCCTGCCAACCCTGCAAAGCATAAGGCGACAACAGGACCTGAAATCTGGAGACAGACAGACGGAAAGGTAGATATATTTGTGGCGGGCGTTGGAACGGGCGGAACAATAACCGGAGTGGGAGAATATCTGAAGGAAAAAAATCCGGATGTGAAAATTGTTGCCGTGGAGCCTTCCTCAAGTCCCGTTTTATCAAAGGGAACAGCAGGCGCGCACAAAATACAGGGAATCGGCGCAGGCTTTGTGCCTGACATTCTCAATCAGAAGGTGTATGATGAGGTAATTACAATAGAAAATGAGGACGCATTTGCCGAAGGAAAGGCATTTGCGCAGGCAGAAGGAATTTTGGTCGGCATTTCATCGGGTGCTGCCCTTAAGGCAGCGGCAATACTTGCAAAAAGACCTGAAAATGCAGGCAAAAATATAGTTGTGCTGCTTCCTGATTCAGGTGACAGATATCTCTCCACGCCAATGTTTTCGTAATTTTTCATAATTTGTGCCTGTTATAGCTGAAATGTAATTATGATTTATCTTATGATTTGACATAAATAGTGATATGTAAAATTATTTTAAACACATCTAATTAAAACTGACATTATCAAAATATCTTAAATTGGATATTTTGATAATGTCAGTTTTGCATTATACTGTTCAAGACAATTGTGAAACTCCTTTTTTCGGCAACGTCCATTGTTCAATATAGATAAGTCAACGTATAGCACGCTTCCGCTGCTTGTCGCACGTAGCGGTCTATATCGTTATTTTGCGTAGCAAAATGATGATCAAAAAGCGAAGCTTTTTTAAGTACCGACGGCTCCAAAGCACTATGATTATGATATGGTCTATGTTTCACAACCGGATTTCGAAAAAATGGAGTTTCACAAATGCCTTACCACTACTTTATAACACGAGGAGAAAACGAAAATGGAAGAAAAACGATATGAGCTTAACAAAAATCTGGCGCAAATGCTCAAGGGCGGAGTGATAATGGATGTAACAACACCGGAGCAGGCGCGTATTGCGGAGGAGGCAGGCGCATGCGCAGTCATGGCGCTGGAGAGAATACCTGCGGATATACGTGCGGCAGGTGGCGTTTCAAGGATGAGCGATCCTAAAATGATTAAAGGCATACAGGAGGCGGTTTCCATTCCCGTAATGGCAAAATGCAGAATCGGACATTTTGTGGAGGCGCAGGTGTTGGAGGCAATTGAAATTGATTATATTGATGAAAGCGAGGTGCTTTCGCCTGCCGATGACGTATACCACATTGACAAGACAAAATTCAAGGTTCCTTTTGTGTGCGGCGCAAGGGATTTGGGAGAAGCCTTAAGGAGAATTTCCGAGGGCGCTGCCATGATTCGGACAAAGGGAGAGCCGGGAACGGGAGATATCGTTCAGGCAGTCCGTCATATGAGGGCAATGAACAAGGAAATAAGAAGAATACAAAATATTTCATGCGACGAGCTGTTTGAGGCTGCAAAGCAGCTACAGGTGCCTGTTGATTTGCTCAGATTTGTCCATGAAAACGGAACGCTGCCTGTTGTGAATTTTGCTGCGGGAGGCGTTGCAACTCCGGCGGATGCGGCGCTTATGATGCAACTTGGCGCAGAGGGAGTTTTTGTAGGCTCAGGCATATTTAAGTCGGGAAATCCGGCGAAGCGCGCGACAGCCATTGTGCAGGCGGTGACAAACTACACGGATGCAAGGCTGATTGCCGAGCTGTCAGAGGATTTGGGCGAGGCGATGGTAGGAATAAATGAGAGTGAAATAGAATTGCTTATGGCTGAGAGGGGAAAGTAAATGAAAATCGGAATACTTGCCCTTCAGGGAGCTTTTGCGGAGCATGGAAAAATGCTTGATAAGCTTAATGCAGAGCATTTTGAAATACGAAACAGGATGGATTTGGACAAGGGCTTTGACGGATTGATAATTCCGGGCGGCGAGAGTACGGTTATGGGAAAGCTTTTAAGGGATCTGGATATGTATGACAACCTGAAAGACAAAGTGAAAAACGGACTTCCCGTATTTGGCACATGCGCGGGACTTCTTCTGCTTGCAGGGGAGGTCTGCGGGGAGCCTGCCCTTGGCTTTCGGACAATGGATATCATGGTAAAAAGAAATGCATACGGAAGGCAGCTTGGAAGCTTTTATGCGGAGGAAGAATTTTCGGGCATAGGCAAAATTCCAATGACCTTTATAAGAGCGCCGTATATATCCCATATATCGGAAAACGTGGAATGTCTTGCGAGGGTTGACGGAAAAATTGTAGCCGCAAGGCAGGGCAGGCAGCTTGTGACAGCCTTTCATCCGGAGCTGTCGGATGACTTAAGGGTGCATGAATACTTTTTAACTATGATGAGAGGCTATCACAATAAGGATTTGTTTTCTTAGCAACTATGCATTTTAAACAAAGAAAAGCGAAAGTTAAGTAACACGTTGGAGCGTTCTTTGTTTAAAATGCGTAATAAGAGAGAATCAGAATCCTTATTGCGACAGCTTCTTTTTGCTTGTGATAATATGTAATGCAAAAAAAATAATAATGTGATAAAATTGTTTTTAAAGTTGCTAAAAGGAGAAGCTTAATGGCAGAAAAAAATGAAGCCGACAGACAATATAATATGCTAAAGGAATATCTTACCGGACTTGAAAGTGTTGCGGTTGCATTTTCAGGCGGGGTTGATTCTGCGTTTCTTCTCAAAGTGGCAGCAGATGTGCTTGGAACCGATAAGGTTATTGCAGTTACGGCAGTTTCCTCCCTGTTTCCTGAGAGGGAGCAGAGGGAGGCGGCGGAATTTTGCATGCAATATGGTATAAAACAGATTAAGGTCAACCATAATGAATTTGAAATAAAGGGCTTTGAAAACAATCCGCCAAACCGTTGTTATCTCTGTAAACGCCATTTGTTTGAGCAGATTATAAACGCAGCGGAGGACCATAATATAAAGCATGTGGCTGACGGCTCCAACATGGATGACAATGGGGATTATCGTCCGGGCATGATGGCAATAAAGGAGTTGAATATTAAAAGCCCACTGCAATATGCAGGTCTTTACAAGAAGGATATAAGAGCACTTTCCAGGGAGCTTGGGCTTTCTACATGGAACAAGCCGTCTCTTGCCTGCCTTGCCTCAAGATTTGCATACGGGGAAACAATCAGCGGGGAAAAGCTCGGCATGGTTGATAAGGCGGAGCAGCTTCTTTCTGATATGAGTTTTAGCCAGCTTCGTGTGCGTATTCATGGACAGGAAAACGGACTGACTGCAAGAATTGAGATAATGCCTGAGGAATTTCCGAGGCTTATGGAGGAGGATAACCGTAAAAGAATAAATAAATATTTCAGGGAAATAGGGTTTTCTTATGTGGCGCTTGATTTGGCGGGCTACCGCATGGGAAACATGAATAATGCCATTAAAGTATAGGAGATTGCGAAACTTTGCTTATGATATTGTCTATATAGTACAATTATGTTTTGCAAATATGGAGTTTCGCGATTGCCTGTTAAAACAGCTTGGAAGGAGAGACAGAATGAATTTCGAAAAACTGATGCAGAATATTATGGACGTTATTGCCGAGGAGCAGATAAAGCTTGGATACCGCAGCGAGGTAATCTATCTGTATTATCCTCTTAAATCACTGAACAGTCTTCTCGGCACTGACAGCGACATTTATGGAATGAATATAAATTTGTCTGAATTTTCAGAATATGCAAGGGAATATTTAGGCAAAATCGGAATTTCAAACAGAAAGGAAAGATTTTGTATTGCCATTCCGCCTGAGGGCGCAGATTATGTCCATGAGCATATGGGTGAAAATAAATTTTTAAAAAGCTTTATTGAGGCAGTGTCAAAGCATGGCTGTACCATGGAGGATATTGAGGCTGTTTTCAGACAATATTCGGGAAAGGTGACAGTAAAGAAAATAGATGATGGGGAATTTGACTATCTCGTTTATTTTACGGACGGCAAACCAAATGATTACATGTACTGTATTAAATTTGAGGGACATCATGCCGGTTACCACCGTTTTACGAAGGACGATTATTTGAGCTTTAATTGAAGGAGGTTGAAAAATGAGTGAGGAATGTACGCATGACTGCGGCTCCTGCGGGAAAGATTGCGCAGACAGAACGGCGCAGAGCTTTCTTGCACCGGAAAATGCAAAGTCAAGCATAAAAAAGGTAATAGCGGTTGTAAGCGGAAAGGGAGGCGTGGG
This sequence comes from Lachnospiraceae bacterium UBA7076, assembly GCA_002493625.1. Lineage (GTDB taxonomy): Bacteria > Bacillota > Clostridia > Lachnospirales > Lachnospiraceae > Coprococcus_C. The sequence goes on from DKZK01000005.1 coordinate 55,733, forward strand.
TAAATCTTTAGTTACATCGCTTCTGTCCGTGCTCTCCCAAAGGGCGGGAAATAAGACGGCAATAATAGATGCGGATATAACGGGACCCTCCATACCGAAAACCTTTAAGCTTGAGGAGGAAAATGCATATGCCAAGGAGGACAATATAATTCCGGTCGAGACGAAAACGGGCATAAAGCTTATGTCCATAAATCTTTTGCTGGAGGACGCAGGCGCGCCCGTTATATGGAGGGGGCCCATACTTGCAGGAACGGTAAAGCAGTTCTGGAGCGACGTGCTCTGGGGAGATATTGACTGCATGTTTGTGGACTGTCCGCCCGGAACAGGGGATGTACCTCTTACGGTATTTCAGTCGCTGCCAATAGACGGCATTATAGTGGTGACCTCCCCTCAGGATTTAGTGTCAATGATAGTGGGCAAGGCTGTCCGCATGGCGGAAATGATGCATATCCCTGTGCTTGGAATTGTGGAAAACATGTCGTATTTTGTATGTGATAAATGCAATGAAAAGCATTATATATTTGGAGAGAGCAGTCTTTCAAAAACCGCAGAGGAATACGGCATTAAAAATATTGCCCAAATTCCGATAGTGCCAAAATTAAGAAAACAGGTGGATGCAGGCGATATAGAGGACTTTGAGGGTACATGGCTGGATGAAATTTACAAAGTTATTGATAATATGAAGATAAATATAAGCTGAGAAAATGAATTGAAAAATTTCAAATATAAGTTAAAAAATTTTTAGTATGAATTGAAAAAATATTAAGAATGAATAGAAAGACTTTTTAAAAATGCGTTGAAAGTAGTGGAAAAGAGTCGAAATTTGTGATAAAATATGTATTTGGGGTAGTATGTAAAAATATGTACAAGGTTACATTTGCATTTGGAGGCATGTTATGGATATAAACAGGGTACTTTTGGAATATGACAGCATGTTTGGCAAAAACACGTTGGAGGAGATAGAGGGTTATTTGGTTTCGTGCATAGAGGAAGCTTATGAGGAACCGGATTATTATTCCGTTATTACGCTCTTAAATGAGTTTATAGGCTTTTGCAGGGACACGAGTCAAAACGAAAAGGGGAAGGAAGGCTGTCGTCATACTATAGATATTATGAACAGAATGGGACTTGCAGGTACGGTTGAGTATGCTACAAGTCTGCTTAATGTTGCAAATGCTTACAGAGCTTATGGAGTGCTTGAGGATTCGCTTGAGCTTTACAAAAAGGTTGAGGAAATTTACAATCAGAATTTATCCCCAAATGAATTCAATTATGCCAGTTTATACAACAACTGGAGTCTTTTATATCAGGAGATGGACGACTTTGACAGCGCTGAGGATATGCTGAAAAAGGCGCTCAGAATTGTTGACAGATACCCAAATGCAATAGTAGAGCAGGCTACCACGAGGACGAATCTTGCGGTAACCATGTTCAAGATAAGTCAGGATGAAAAAAACGGATTACATGGCAGTGAGAGGGAGCGGGAAGCTGACGCTACATACAGGGAGGCTATGAGCTATCTGAATCATGCGCTTAAAATATACGAGAAGGACGGTGGAAAGGATTTCCATTACAGCGCTGCTCTTGCGGCAATGGGAGACGCCATATATATGAAGGCGGACTACATTGGCGCTACCAGGTATTATGGCAGAGCTATGGCGGAGCTTGAAAAGCATGTGGGAAGAACGGAAGCCTACGACAGAATACAGGAAAAATACGAGAGCGCATTCAGGAGAGCTGAAATGGAAATGAATGCTGCCGATTCGGTTTTTTATGATGATGAAAAATCTGCACGTGAGCAGAACACAGAGGAACAGGGAGCAGAAGAAAAAATGATGGCAGAGGAGAAAATAAATTTTTCCGAAGCTGTAGAAAATGAAGAGGGTACTGAAAGTGAAAAAAATACTGAAAATGAAGCCTTGGATGAAACAGATCGTGGGGATGAAGATGCTCTTGAAATAAAATATTACAAGAACAATATGCAGAGATGCAGGGCGTTTTACAGGGAGCAGGGAGCGCCTATGATACACAGGGCTTTCCCGCAGTACGAGGACAAAATTGCGGTAGGTCTTGTGGGTGAGGGCTCAGACTGCTTTGGATTTGATGACGAAATTTCAATGGATCATGATTACGAGGTGGGCTTTTGCATGTGGCTTTCGGATGAGGACTATGACGCCATATCAGGAAGATTACAGTTTGAATATGAAAATATACTTACAAGATATGCAAAATATTATGTAATGCAGAATGATATTACAGAGGAAAAAAGCGAAAAGCCGTTAAACAGATTTATAGACGGCAGGAGAGGCGTATTTCGTATTTCTGAATTTTATAACAGGCTTATATTTGCATACTCCGCTGTAGCAGACACAGAAAAAAATGGTATAACAGACTTTTCAAATATATCTGACTATACATGGAATATTGCAGGGGACGAAGGCCTTGCGGCTGCCGTAAACGGTCATATTTTCAGGGACGATTCAGGAGAATTCACAAAAATAAGAGAACAGCTCCTTAATTATTATCCAAGAAATATATGGCTTCTTAAGCTGGCAGGAGAGCTTCACAACTTTTCCCAGTATGCGCAGAGCAACTATGAGCGCATGATGGCAAGGGCAGATTATCCATCTGCCATGATATGTATTGCAAAAGCATCTGAAAGCGCTATGCGGATTGCCTATATTCTGGATAAGGAATATGCGCCGTATTACAAATGGATGCGCAGGGGTATGAACACGCTGCGGAAGCTGAAGGATTTGGCAATTATGCTTGATAATATTGCAAAGCTGCCTTGTCAGATTGATGCATGGGAAAATAAAAAATACAATCCGTATTCCATAAATGAGGACGATGCTGTGGCTGTGTCCTTTGAGGCTGTTGCCAGAAGAATACAGGGAGAGCTTGTTGCGCAGGGGCTTATAACGGGCAAAAGCACCTTTCTGGATAATTACTGTCAGATGCTGGTTGATAATGCGGTAAGGGGAATGGCGTCTGAACAGCAGGAAACTATTGCCGCAGAGTTTGAAGAAAATATATTGGTGGACGAGGCGACTGACGAGCTTGAAATAGAGAAAATCGTCAGTGAAAAAATGGAGAGAAGAAACAAAAGAATGACAAAGGATGAGCTTGTTGAGGATATTGTAAGCCGTGAATGGCAGCAGTTTGACAAGGTGAAAAATGAAGGCGGAAGGGCAGAATGTCAGGATGACTGGAATACATTTTCACTTATGCGTCGCAGTCAGTATGACGCATGGACGGAGGAGCTTTTGGAGAGCTTCCGCAATGATCTGATTGATGCTGAGGAAAAGGGCTGGAATCTGATAACGGAGAAGTATGCCCGCATGATGGAATCAACGGCGCCGGTAAGATTTGAGGAGCTTCGGGACAGCCTTCCTGTAAGAGATGCGTCACGTATTGCTATTCAGGAGGAAATCATTAAAATACAGGTAGAATGGATGGAGGAGTTTGAAAGGAATTTTCCTAAAATGGCAGGAAATGCAAGAAGCATCCATACGTCTGAGGACAATGTGTTTGATACCTCATACGAAACATATCTTCGCGGAGAGCTTGGAACGTATTCGGACGAAACGCTTGTGCTGTACGGAAGGTTTATTGTAGATACACAGAGACAGGGCAAAAATCTTGCATACATTATTATGAATAACACGGCTAAGGGATATGGTTATGAATCTGTGACCGAGGCGGAGCTGCGGCTGGAAATGGCAGAAGGAAAATAATATGGAATATAAAAAATATGAAGCAAACGCAGTTGCTGTGCTTAAAAAGGGTGAGGGAAGAACCATAAAGGCAGGCGGTGCGTGGATATATGACAATGAGCTTGAGAGCGTTATGGGTGTCTGTGAGGACGGGGACATAGTAATTGTCCGTGACTTTGACGGATACCCTATGGGAAAAGGCTTTATAAACAGAAAATCAAAGATTATAATAAGAATGCTGACAAGGAATGCAAAGCAGGACCTTGACAGCAATTTTTTGCGTCTGAGAATAAAAAATGCATGGGAGTACAGAAAGAAAACCGTGGATACAGGCTGTTGCAGACTTATATTCGGCGAGGCTGATTTTCTGCCCGGCATCGTGATAGACAAGTTTGAGGATGTGCTTGTGGTTGAGTCGCTTGCCCTTGGCATAGACAGGCTGAAGCCTGACATTGTTGAAATATTGAAGGAAATTCTCGCTGAGGATGGCATTTCCATAGCGTCTATGAGCGGAGCGACGCCAAGGTAAGGGAAAAAGAAGGCATGCCAAGAAGCAAGGGCTTTATTGGCGAACCCTTTGACACAAAGGTCAGGATTGTTGAAAACGGAGTAAAATATATTGTTGATGTTGAGGACGGACAGAAGACAGGCTTTTTTCTTGACCAGAAGTATAACAGGAAAGCAATACACAGCATATGTAAGGATGCGGAGGTACTGGACTGCTTTACCCACACAGGTTCTTTTGCGTTAAATGCAGGAATTGCAGGGGCAAAGGATGTGGTCGGCGTTGATGCCTCTGAGTTTGCAATCAGACAGGCAAAGGAAAATGCAAGGCTTAATTTCCTTGAGGACAGGGTGCATTTTGTATGCGATGACGTATTTGATTTTCTTCCGAGAATGGAGCAGGAGGGCAAGACATATGATGTGGTAATACTTGACCCACCGGCGTTTACAAAGTCGAGAAGCTCCGTAAAAAATGCGGTGAAGGGCTATCGGGAAATAAACTTAAGAGGCATGAAGCTTGTCCGTGACGGCGGCTTTCTTGTGACCTGCTCCTGCTCCCACTTTATGGATTATGAGCTTTTCACAAAGACAATCCATCAGGCGGCAAACAATGTACACAAGAGGCTCAGACAGGTGGAGTTTAAGACACAGGCGCCTGACCACCCGATACTGTGGGCGGCGGAGGAGTCGTATTACCTGAAGTTCTTTGTTTTTCAGGTTTGCAATGAGCTGTGAAAGAGATGAAAGTATATCAGGAGGTTTTCAATGAGCAGTAAAAAGGATTCCTTTCGGACGGAGCTTGAGTCCGGCACGCCGAGGAAAATACCGGACAGCATGAAGAAGAAGCAGGCAATGGCATTCAATCAGAATAATCTTGCTATGGAGCGTACGGAGCTCTCTAAAATACGAACGGACCTTGCCTTTCACAACAGCCGTTTATCGGCAGAACAGACACATCTTGCATACTTAAGGACAATCGTTACTTTAGTTGGAAGCGGCGCTACGGTATATAAGGCGTTGCCTGTTCTCGGTATTTCTGAGATTTTCTCTACGGCTCTGGCAGCCTTTTTACTTATATTTGCGTTGTATTTTATTTACAAGGATGTTACTACCTATCCAAAAATGAAACGCTATCTGGATGAGCTTGAGCACAAAGCAAATGAGCTTGCCACAAAAGCGGAAAGTCAGGTGTATCAGATTGAAAGTGAGGAAGGATGATAAGGTCTTATAATACCGCAGGCAATTTTGCTGCCTGAATTTCCGGCAGGCTGTGATGTGAAATCGTCCGCCATATCGTGAATGACCACAGACCTATCCGTTATTTCCGCAATCGTCAGACTAAGATCGTAAAAGGCAGACCATGCATATCCGTCTGATGACATAAGGGGCGGCATATCTCCCGCGTGATGTGGATGCTGTCTGTTTAAGGGATTGTAATGTCCTCCTGTTTTCTCAAAATTTTCCGAGCAGTCACCATTTTCATGTATATGGAAACCAAAAAAATCCGGTGAGCCCTCAGGGGCTTTTTTTGGTAAATTGAATATTTCTGCTTCAATTAAAATTCCGCCGTAGGTCGTGTGATAAAATTTTACTTTGCCCTTTATTTCAGGGTGGGTTTTCCCACCGAGTATGTCGGCAACAGCGTCAGGACAGACGGCATACAGTGTATTTGTAAGGATAAGGTTATTTGGCAATGTATTCATGTATATACCTTATAAGCTTTCTTATCACATATTATATGTTTTTGTTTCTGCTTATATGTTTTTGTATATATGCTATCAAGATACAGACAGCCCTGTTTTTAAATATTGCATGTCCATTCACGTCCATTTAGCGTCCATTGGCGTAATTTTGGTATTGTTATTACAGTTATCTGACGATATAAAAAACAGAAAGTTATAAAAAGGAGATGAAAGTTATATGAGAATTACATCACAGATGCTTAATGAAAATATGAGCAAAGCAGGCGTAAGTCTCCAGCATCACAGTCTTTTGGATTATATGAGGGATGAAAAAGGCTCCGGTTCATTATTTAATGTTATGAACACAAAGGCAGGAGCTGCCGTTTCTTCTGCAAAGCTTGGCAAATATGAGGATTTGAGTAAGGCAGCGGATAAGCTTATTGCCCATGCAGATAAGCTTTCTGACGATAAAAAGGACAGCGTTATGAGCAAGGCAAAGGAGAGCGGTGATACAAGTGAGCTTTATAAGGAAGCAGAAGCTTTGGTGGAAAGCTATAATGATATGCTTTCTGCAATGAAGTACACGCCCGGAACGCTGAATACATTTTACCGGAACAGCTTAAACGAGCTTACTGAGGAAAATAAGGAGGAGCTTGCGGAGATTGGAATAACGGTTGAGAGTAATGGAGAGCTTAACATAGATAAATCCAAGTTTAATGCGTCGTCTATAGAGAAGCTTGAAAAAATATTTGGAGGCAGTAATTCGTTTTTGGAAAAGCTGTCTTATACTGCGGCTCATATTGGAGATAATGCCGAGGCTAATTTAGATAATTCCTCAAGCAGTTATCTGCCGGGAGGCAAGTCAACCAGCGGATATAAAAGTAAGTATGATTATAAAGGATAAATTCTGTTTCTATACAAAATATGTGAGGCATAGGAAATAGCTGGAGGTGGATAAGGTTGCTTATTACGAGGGGTGACGATGGCAGGAAGAAAATTACTGTAGGAAAAGGAGAAAGTGCCCGAACAATTTATGCGGAGGATATTTATTATATTGAAAGCAACGACCATAAGATTTCCATATCATTGGCGGATGAAAATATCGAGTGCTATGGAAGAATCGGTGATTTAGAGAAGGAACTGGAACCGGATTTTTTCAGGATACATAAGGGTTATTTGGTAAATGTGAACTATATTGAGCATTACAGCAGGACGGATGCATATATGAAAAACGGTGATATGGTATCCATATCAAAATATAAATATTCGGATTTTGTGCAGGCGTACACAAAATATTTCTCTAAATTATAGCTGCATGGTGCCGGATGAAACTTTGGATGTAGCAGTAAAAATCGGGGCTGTGACAATAAGGATTTGTTTTCTTAGCAGCTATGCATTTTGAACAAAGAAAAGCGGAAGCTAAGTAACACGTTGGAGCGTTCTTTGTTTAAAATGCATCACAAAAGAAAATTAAAATCTTTATTGTCACAGCCCCGATTTTTAAGTGCAGGGCTATTATTGTATCGACGCAAACAAAGCGGCGATTTCTTCAGGAGAAAGCTGTTTATTAGAGTCATCGCTTACAACTGGTGCAGGTGACGATTCTTCTGCTTTATCATCAATAATATCGTCTAAGGATATGTCTGGTTCGTCAGAAGATATCGGTTCCGGCTCTGATGCAGGCGTTGCCTGAGCAAATAATGCGGCGATTTCGTCTGGTGAAAGCTGTTTGTTGGAATCGACTGCCTCGCTGGTTTCAGGAGCAGGTGAAGGAGCTTCGGGAATTTCTGAAAAAGCCACATCCGTTTCGGCGTTTTCATCACTGCTTGGAAAAGGTATTACATCAGCCTTAGCTGCTGCCTCTATAGCCTCCTTGACGGAAACTTCATCAGCATCGGTAATCTCATCATCTGAGGCAAATTCTAAATCCTCCTCCGGTTCATCTGCAGCTTCCATCAAATCCTCATACTCAGGGAGGCTTTCTGTGTCAACATTTTCCTCAAATATTTCAAGACTGTCTTTTGACGCATTAGAAACAGTATCCACGGAAAGACCTGAGATTTTACTTGACATGGAGGCAATTCTGTTTTGTACCTGCATGACGTCGTCGGAAAGGGCGCTTATGGCTTCTGCAAAAGCAGCCCGCTCATCCTCTGAGCATCTGTCTACAAGTGAAGTCAGCGTTTCTAAATCGCTTGTCAGCGTATTTACGGAGGCTATAAGCTTATTCGTATTTGAGTCATTATATTTTAATAAAAATTTCAACGCTTTATTTATTGATTCTGTTGTGTTCTGTTTTGAGGAGGAGGTTGTTCTTTTTATAATACGTTCAAGCCTTTCGGAGCTTACGGCATTTGCGTCCTCCATTCGTGTTATAACCTCTGATATATTACGTACCTGAACAAAGGAGGCCTTACTGAGCTTTACGGTTATGTCATCCTCCTTTGAAAGAAGGGACGATACTGCGTTATCTATGTATTTTCGCATGTCCTCCTCTTTTGCGCTGTGTAAATCCATGAGAGCAAGCAATAATGCATAAACGGATATGACAAGTGCAAGTGAAACAACAATAATATACGCAGGAGACTCGCGATATTCTGCCATGCAATATACCCAGCCGAGAATCAGGGTTGCGCTTATCATGCCAAGAGTTACGATTCTTTTATATAAAGCCTTCATCGAAATGTCCTCCAAAACTTTAACACAATTTAACAATTAAATACTTTAAAGCATTTTACTTTAAAACATTTTATTTAAAATATCTTAACACTAAGACATTTTAACACAGTACATTAAAATATTCTAGTATTTTGTTGCCATATTTCGATATAAAAAGTATAATATAAATAAAAGAATAAAGCCGAAGGCAAAAGGGGTAGCTGAGCATGGGTCGCACAAAGGTTATGGTAGAGTTTTATTCTGAGGAGCCCTTGGAAAATGTTATGGCTATGATAAAGTACAGACCGGAAAAAATTATTTTTTTAGGGCACAAGGATAATATGATAACAAAGCGTATAAACGATATTAAGCAGTTTCGTGACAACAAATGTCCCGATACGGAGCTTGAGTTTATTGAGGTGCCAAAGGATGACCTTGACGGCGCTATTGCCATGATGACGGATATTATAAGGGAAAATCCGGGCGTCAGATTTGAGCTTACGGGAGGAAGCGAGATTATACTTATTGCACTTGGATGTATTGCGGCAAGGATGGATATAAGCAAGCTCAGAATTGATCCGTTTACCGGAACGGAGATTGACATAAGGGGGTCAGAGGTTGTGACCTCCGATTACCATTACAATTTAAGTATAGCGGATGACATAATATTACATGGAGGTGTGCTTACAAAACAGACGGGAAATTATTCCGTATGGAATTTCAATGATGAATTCAGGCAGGATGTAAGGGCCGCATGGAGGATTTGTCAAAAGCACAAAGGTAACTGGAACAGATATTGTGCGCGTATAGATGAGCTCAGAAAAAGCATGCCCGATCAGTATGAAGGCTGGGTAGAGCTTTTCAGAAACCCTTTGGGAGAGGCGATACAGCTTCTGCGGGATTTATATCAGGCAGGGCTTATCAGGGAATACAGCGAGGCAGGCAAGCGCGTTTATTTTAAATTTAAAAACAACATGATAAAAAGGATAATCGGTAAGGCGGGAAATATTCTGGAGCTGCATGTTTACGAGGTGGCAACCAGGGACGGATATCTGTTTTCCGATGCTCTTATAGGTGCGCATATAGACTGGGATGGCGAATTGCATGATATAAATAACCCGGGGTACGATACGATAAATGAGATAGATGTTATACTTATGAAAAAGGTCTGCCCGATATTTATCTCCTGCAAGAGCGGTAAGGCAGGAGGAGCGGCGCTCCATGAGCTTGAAACCGTATCGAGAAAATTTGGCGGAAAGTATGCAAGAAAGGCGCTGATACTTGCAAGACCATGCGATGATACTACCGGAACACAGTTTTTCAAGCAGAGAGCAAGAGACATGCACATCTGGATAATAGATAATGTTTTTAAATTAACGGATGAGGAGCTGCTTGAAAGATTGAAACGGATATGATTTTTTAATTAAGGGGTTGGACGATAAAACATATGGTACGGAAGCTGCATATTATGTCTATAAAAAAGGCTTTTTTATGGATGATTTTTGCTCTGACTATATATATTCAGATGAATATTTCAACTTTCTTGTCAAATATGATAACGACATGAACCGGGTCAATGATATATTTAAGCCTGCCTGTGTTTCAAGAATTAATAATCGTTTCCTTGTGGCTTACACAAAGCCGGAAGCCTTTAATATAGGTGAAATTTTAAAATACGGATATGCTTCAATTCCCAAGTGCTTTGGACTGATGGACAGTGACGTGCTTCAGGTTATTGGCGCAGACAGGATAAGAAATCTTCCCGGACTTGGATTTGCGGGAGAGGGAGTTCTGATTGGATTTGTTGATACGGGAATAGATTTTGTCTCCGACGCATTCAGAAAGCCCGACGGTACAACAAGAATATTGTCTATATGGGATCAGAATCAGGAGGTATACGGACGGGAGGCTCCGGTTTATGGGTACGGCGCGGTTTTTACGGAGGAAAGAATAAACGAGGCGCTCGAATCTGACACCCCGTACAGTATGGTTCCATCTCTTGATGAGGATGGTCACGGAACATTTATTGCCTCCGTTGCAGCAGGAAATGAGGGAGTTTCGTCCGGTGCAGACATCATTATGGTAAAGCTGAAGCAGGCTAAAAGCTTTTTAAGGCAGTTTTATCTCATACCTGATGAAGTAAACTGTTACAGCGAGGACGATATAATGTTTGCCATAAAATATCTTGTTGAGCAGGCTGCCATCCTTGGCAAACCGCTTGTGATATGCCTCGGCATAGGCACAAATCAGGGCGGACATACGGGAAACACATATCTTGAAACTTATATTAATTCTATTACACAGCTCAGGGGAATAGGCGCATGTGTTTCCGCAGGAAATGAAACGGGATTTGGAACGCATTTTCATGTATCGGAAATATCAGGTGACAGTGAGAATGTGGAAATATCAGTCGGCAGTAATGATAAAGGCTTTACGCTGGAGCTTTGGGGCAGGGCTCCCGGCATTCTGAATGTGAGTGTTGTCTCGCCAACGGGAGAAGTATTTGACGATATTTCAGCAGTTAAATCAACAACCTATAGCAGGACATTTCTTTATGAGGGAACAACCGTATATGTGGAGGCAACTGTTGTGGAGGAAACAACAGGGGATCCTATGGTTTTGTTCCGGTTTGAAAATCCGACAGAGGGTGTTTGGACTATAAAGGTAAAGGGGGAAGGCAGCACTGCGCAGATGGGCTTTGACGCATGGCTTCCCATACACGGATTTAATAATTCGGATACAAAATTTGTCTCGCCGTCACCTGATACTACCATATGCTCGCCCGGAAATGCCGGAGGCATTATTACGGTTGCAGGCTATGATTACAGAAACAATTCCATCTATGTAAATTCAAGCAGGGGATATACGAGGATGGGCGGCATCAAGCCTGACATTACGGCTCCGGCAGTTGATGTGCAGGGAGTGTTTGCAAGGAGGATGGACGGATTTACAGGCAGTGGTCTGTATATACGCCGAAGCGGAACAAGTATTGCTTCCGCAGTTACCGCAGGAGGCATTGCGCTTATATTGCAGTGGGCGGTCGTGGAGGGCAATTATATAAATATGACGAACGAATCCATAAAACGCCTTCTTATTACAGGAGCAAGAAGGACTTCGGGACTGGCTTATCCAAACCGTCAGTGGGGTTATGGAACGATAGATTTGTACGAATCTTTCAACGCATTAAGAAGATAAAAAAGGGGGAAAGGCTGTGGAACGAGACTGGGTATATCTTAAAATTGATGACGATCGTATGAGAGTAGCTCTTTGCATTAAGATTCCGGAAGGCGAGGAGGTTCCTCACTTTTCCCCTGAATTTATTGAGGAATATCTCCATGAAAACGGAATAATAACAGGAATAGATAAAAATGCGATCGCAGCGCTTTCTGAATATGTGGAATACGGAAAGGACGTTGTTGTCGCAAGAGGAAAGCCTCCTGTAAACGGGAAAGACGGAATGTACAGCTTTCATGTTACTATGGAGGATATTAAGGACAAGCCTGTTGTAAATGCTGACGGTTCAGTGGATTATTACAATTCGCTGAAGCTTGCAATGGTTAAACAGGATGAGCTTATTGCAGTGTATATCCCGCCTACACCGGGGGAGTACGGATATACGGTGTTTGCAGAGATGCTGCCGCCGGTAAAGGGACGTGAACTCAGACCCTTAAGGGGAAAGGGATTTACCGTAAGTGAGAACGGCAGGGAGTACAGGGCGGCAATTAATGGAAGAATATACAGGGACGGCGAGCGCATTATAATTGAGAATGTATATGTTGTCAAAGGGGACTTAGACGTTGAGATGGGCAACCTGAGCTTTAACGGTGACGTTGAGGTAAGAGGTGATGTGAGAAGCGGTCTTACAATAAATGCTGAAGGCAATATTTACATACATGGACATGTAGGGGGCTGCCGTCTTATTTCAGGCGGAAAGATTACCATAAGAAAAGGTATTCAGGGAAGGAATAAATGTACCATAGTTGCAGGGGGCGATGTAATTTGCAGTTTTATGGAGAGGTGTACAATAAATTCGGGCGGCGACCTATATGCGGATTCAATACTTGACTGTGACATTGCCGCAAGAAATAAGGTATATGTCAACTCCAAAAAGGGCATGATTGTAGGCGGCAACATATCCGGCATGCAGGGTATATTGGCAAAGCACGTGGGAAATACATTAGGCGTAAATACAATGCTGATTGCAGGCGTTACACCCGACCATATGAGAGAGGTTGCAATTCTCGCCGAGACACTTGAGAAAATAAACGGAAATCTTGAACTCCTTGACAGAAGCCTTAAAATGTACGACAAAATTCCGGGCAGCAAACGCACGAAGGAAACGGAAGCCGTCCGCACGAAAATAATCCGCGCGAAGGTTATGGAGGCTGCAAGGCAAAAGAAGCTTGAGGAACGGTTTGAGATTATTAATGAGGAGATAGATAAGGCAAAAGAGGAAGCAAATGTAAGAATAACCGGAGTTGTACACACAGGTACAAAGGTGAGCATGTTCGGCAATATCTATACGGTTCAGGAGGATTTAAGGGACGTTAAGTATATATACAGAAATTGTGAGGTGGAGCAGCTTTCGGGGGAGGAGTAAGCAGCAAAGCAGAACAGAATCAGCAAAAAACAGCAGGGGCTGTCGCAATAAGGATTTTAATTCTCTTTCATTATGCATTTTAAACAAAGAACGCTCCAACGTGTTACTTAGCTTCCGCTTTTCTTTGTTTAAAATGCATAGTTAC
>DKZK01000005.1:69292-87112 GCA_002493625.1 Lachnospiraceae bacterium UBA7076
TTGTTTAAAATGCATAGTTACTAAGAAAACAAATCCTTATTGCGACAGCCCCTTTTGAAAACAAAAAAAGGGCTTACGCCCCTTTTTTTGTTTTTACTGAATATTTACATTTACCGCGCGTGACTTGCTGGCATCCTTTGGATCCGCCTCAGTTTCAAATGTAACCTTCTGACCCTCGTTTAAGGTCTTAAAGCCATCAATCTGAATGGCTGAGAAATGTACAAATACATCTTCCCCTGTTTCGTCATTTGTGATAAATCCGTAACCCTTTTCAGAGTTAAACCACTTTACTGTACCGTTGTTCATTGTGGTACCTCCTAAATAATATTTTTTGACAAAAAATAACTCACATATCTGCATGCCACCCAATCGCACCAAACAAAGAGTAAACCATGCATAATGTGAGGACAAAAACTATTTATTGCTAACTTAATATAGCATAAATGCCGGAGAGTGTCAAATAAAAAATAAAAAAATACAAATATAAAACGGAAACTTTTTAAAACTGTGTACTACCTGTATCAGTTTATTCATAAAATGTACAAACAGTCATTTGAGGTTTTGGTATTGAGAGATTATATTGAGGAGCGGGCAGTAAGTGTGGCTCAGTATATTGTAGAAAACGGCGCCACAGTGAGACAGGCTGCAAAAAAATTTGGCGTCAGTAAGTCTACGGTACATATGGATTGTGCAGAAAGGCTTGTTTATATTAACGCGGGACTTGCGGAGGAGGTGAGAAAGGTGCTGGATGTAAATAAGGCGGAACGGCATATAAGGGGCGGAATGGCCACAAAGGAGAAATATCTTCACATGCAGTAGATGGCGGCATTTGAATCGCAGTCTGAATCGAGCGAAAGCATCTTAGACCCTGATGTTTATATTGTAACACAAGTTTGATTGTAAAGCATTAATATAAGCTACTTTACAATTTTTGGAATGCATGGTATTATATGCGTGAAACATAATTTAATTGAAGCTTTACGGAGGATGAAAAATGCTTATATTTGTACTAATCTACATAGTTATTTTTACTGTCATTGGCTTTTACGACATGAAAAGGGTAAAAAGCTTTGAGGAATATGCTGTTGCAGGTAAAAGGCAGGGAACGTCAAAGGTGCTTCTGTCCATACTTGCAACGGCAATAGGAGCATCGGCGACCATAGGAATTGTTGACAGGACTGCAAGTATCGGTTTTCCGGCCGTGTGGTGGCTTCTGGTAGGCGCGGTGGGACTTGTTTTGCAGGGCATTTTTCTTTCCGAAAAGGTAAGAACGCTGGATGCAGACACGCTGCCTGATGTGGCAGAAAAGACCATAGGAGCGCCTGCGAGAAAATTCATTGCGATAATTATTGCCGTTTCATGGATTGGAGTTATTGCGGCGCAGTATGTTTCCATGGCAACGGTAATGTCAGCCGTGACGGGCAGTGAAAACAGCAGAACAATTCTTTTGATTGTCGTTGCAGTTACGGTGCTTTACTCTGTGGTCGGCGGACAGATGTCGGTTGTGAAAACGGATATGATACAGGCGATTATTATGGCAGCGGGCTTTTTGCTTGTGTTTGTTTATCTTTTTTTTGTAAATGGGGAGGCAAACAAAGCTGTATTTGAAAATATTGAGCTTACAAACGAAAGCTTTGGCAAAATGGGCTTGTTTAATCTTCTGTTTGTTGTGGGAGGAACCTATTTTTTAGGACCCGATATTTTATCAAGAAACCTTGTGTCAAAGGATGGAAAAACTGCAAAAAAAGCGGCAATTACCGCCGGTATTGCGCTTACAGTATTTGCCGTGATTATAGTGCTTACGGGTATGTGGGTAATAAGCTATAAGACTGAGCTTGACGGAGCTTCTCCGCTCATCTGCCTTCTTGATGAAATAATACCGTATCCCCTTGCAGTTATTTTGTGTCTGGGACTTGTGTCAACCATTCTTTCCTCCTTGGATACGTGTCTTGTAAATGTGGCGTCAATAATAGAGCATGACATTTTAGGCAGAAATAAGGTAAGCGAGGTAAGGCTTATTGTTGCAGTCGTTGGTATTGCTTCTCTGGGTATTGCGCTTTTTAAAACAGACATAATAGGGCTTCTCACAGGAGCATATTCCATATATGCGCCCGGAATTGTATTTCCTCTTTTTATAGGCATTATCTGTCATGGAAAAAGAGATATAAAAAGACCGCTTCTCTACACGGGAATTGTAGCAGGAACGGTCATGGGACTTTTAAATACATATATGCATATAGGAGGAGAATACCTTCCGTTAATGGGAATGGGGGTATCTCTTGTATTCGGTATTTTGTCGGTGTGTGTTCCGTCTACCAGAACTTAAAGATGCGCATCAGCTTTAACATAACGTTATAATGGAATGGCTGTAATGCCTTTCTTGCATTTTTAAGCTCCTTGCGGATTTCAATATGCTGAGGGCAGTGCTTTTCGCATTTCCCACATTTTACGCAGGACTTAATATCTGCTCTGTCCTTGTTGTATGCAAGACATTGAAGGTATTCAGAACGTCCTGCGCTTTTCTTTTCGGTGTACATCTGATTGTAGCACCGGAATGCAGTAGAAATGTCAATTCCCTTTGGACAAGGCATACAGTAGCCGCAGGCAGTGCAGCCCACCTTTGTTTTCTTTTTTATCTCATCCTTTACCTGCTCAATCAGGGCAAAATCATCATCTGTAAAGCTTAAGGCTTCCGTGTCAGAGGCTATACGGCAGTTTTCCTCAACCATGTCAAGGCTGTTCATGCCTGAAAGGACACAGGTAACCTCGGTCTGGTTGAACAGCCAACGGAACGCCCATTCGGCAGGGGTGCGTTTTGTTTTATAATCGGCAATTATTTTTTTTGCAGCTTCAGGAAGCATATTGACAAGCTTGCCGCCCCGCAGGGGTTCCATAATAATTACGGGTATTCCTTTTTTGTGTGCTGCCTTAAGACCGGCAACGCCTGCCTGACTGTGCTCGTCCAGATAATTGTACTGTATCTGACAAAAATCCCAATCGTAGGCATTTAAAATTTCCAAAAACTTTTCCGTATTGCCGTGAAAGGAAAATCCCACATTTTTAATTTCTCCTGACGCCTTTTTTTCAGCAATCCAATCCTCTATTCCAAGACGCTGTAGCTTTTGCCATGCGCCTATGTCGGTAAGCATATGCATTAAATAGTAATCAATATAATTCGTCTTGAGCCTCTCGCATTGCTCCTTAAAATATTTGTCTATGCCTGACTTTGATTTTATAAGATACTGCGGCAGCTTTGTTGCAATGTTGATTTTTTCACGGCAATTATTTTTTGCAAGAATTTTACCCAGAGCAACCTCGCTTCCGCCATAAATGTATGCTGTATCAAAGTAGTTTACGCCAAGCTCCATAGCCCGAAGCAGCTCCTTCTCAGCTTTCTCCATATCAATTGAATTTCCCTTTTTAGTAAAGCGCATGCAGCCGTAACCAAGCAATGATATGGGCTGTCCGTTTCTGTCGTTGCGATATTGCATAATGCCGTCTCCTTTTCTTTGAACATCAGTCTTCCATATTTGCCTTCAGCAAATGAAAACTTTGTGAGCATTATAGCAGTTATGCTTTTTAGTGTCTATCGGGAAATTTTATATTAGGGGAAAACTTTGATAAGCTGCCCGAATTGAAACAATTATGCTGTTGGTTGGATTAAAGGCTATATGCTTTATAGTCAATTCATTTTAAACACCATAAAATTAAGATAAGCGGCAAATATACACCATACAAGGTATGGGATTTGCAGGTAGGCAGCGATGGGGTTTATCTGATAAAACATATAAATCATAAGTACAATAAGCATAATAAGCGCAATGAGCCACAGGAAAGCAAAGAGGTATTTGGATAAGCCAAAAAAGATTATGCTCCAGAAAAAGTTGAAAATAAGCTGAAGCGCATAAATACCCAGAGCTTTTTTGCTGTTTGCGTCACCCGAAACGTAAATCAGGTAGGAGGATATGCCCATTAATATGTAGAGAATTGTCCACACAATAGGGAAAAGCGCGGCAGGCGGACTTGATGCGGGCTTGTTTATGACAGAGTACGCCGAAACTCCGCCGCTTAACACTGTGGAAAATGAGCCCACTGTAAGAGGGATTAAAATAGCGATTATAAGGGCGCTTTTGTCTTTAATTTTCATAGTTAAAATCCGTTTTTCATACTTGTTAAAATTATATGAAAAACGGGTTTTAAATATGAATAACGGGGTATTTTAAACAAAGAACGCTCCAACGTGTTACTTAACTTCCGCTTTTCTTTGTTTAAAATGTGTAGTTACTAAGAAAACAAATCCTTATTCAATAAAATCTAAGGTGTTGGTCAGGAAGCGGCCGTCGTAAAAGTATGTAACTGCCACAACCCTGTTAGAGTTGCCGTTGACGGTGATGACAAGCAGCTCATTTGTTTTTGTATTCTGATAGTAAGTACCCATGGAACGTGTATCCACCAGGTCATCCAAAATGCTGAATTCATCGTCGTATGTAAATGAGAGCTTGTCAACAGCATCATATTCAGGGTCACCTATTTTAACTCCAAACATTTGATAGCCCTTGCCATCTATGGCTATTCCGAATTGTTTATCATTTTTGTAGATAATGCCGATGCCGTCGTTGGACTTGACCGTAATTCCGCCGCTTACATTTTTGTAAATAGGGAGGCGGCTGCACCATGCACTGTCAGCTTCAAAGCTTCCGCTCAGCTTAAGCTGTTTTATGACTGTCGCCTCATCTGATTTTACATAGTCTGTAATATCCGTTGTAGTGAAGTTTGGCTTGATTACATTTTTGTAAACAATCGTGAAAACGGCCGCCAGAATAATGAATATAAATACTTTAATAATTATTCCCACATGTGAATTTTTTCGGGATTCCACAGGTGCATGAACCTCGTCAAATTTAATCACAACGGGTTTCGGGGTGATTACATCCTGTGCTTCATCATAACTATCATTCTGGACAAATTGCCTGTCGCTCCGGTTATCCCTGCTTTCGTCTTTTGCAGCATCCTTAAGCTTTAATTCCATAATTTTTTATCCTTTCGTATAGTTCCTTAATGCGACAGCCTCATACAGGGCTTTCTCTTTATGGTCACTTGGTTATTCTACCAATAGTGCCGCATAATGTAAAGATATTAATGGCTGCCATCGGGCAATTTCCGGTTTCAGGCATAAGATTTACGGCTTATTTCCAATCTCCCTTCTCATTGCCCTGTGAAGCTTTATCTGCTTCAGATGTATTTTTCGTAATTGTATTTGTATTCTGTACATTCTGAACAGGTGCATCCATAGTTGCATCCTTAACATTGGAAACAGATGCGCCTGTTTTGTTTTTCAGGGCTTTTTTCTTTCTTTTCTTCTTTATAACGATTATTATTGCGATTATAATGGCAGCTATTATAACAAGGTAATATACGTTTAAGATGATGAAGAACAGAAGACCCTCCATTGCTTCTAAAAATCTTTCCCATGAATCCTTGCATGTGTTTTTAAATCTGTCGCCGAATGTGTCGGTCTTTTTAGGCGCATCCTCATATTTTGATACCTCTTTTATCGTTACTTCTATGTAGGAATATGCCACATCATTTTCAATGTTGGAAATATTGGATTTAAGGCTTGCTATCTGTAGCTGAACGTCAAACAGCTCGTTTTCAATCATAAGCGCATATTCATCCTCGGTAGCCGTTTCCAGTAAGGCAAGGTATCTTTTATACTCTGTCTCGTAGATTTCAAGCTGTGACTTATATGTTCCGTACTGCTGCGTAACATTTGTGGCGTTGGAAGATTTGTTCCTCACATCGCCAAAGCTGCCTGCCGAGTTCATAACCTCATCATATTCTGCGCTTGGTATTCTTACCATAGCGGAATATACATTATGCTTTTCTGAGTCCTCTATGGCATAGTAGCCGCTTGTGGAGCGATTATCACTGTATGATTCCGATTCGATAAAGCCGCCTTTTTTATCTACAAGAGACTTGAAATCATTTACAGAGGTGTTAAAGTCCAAGGTGTCGATGGAAAGCTCTCCGCGGTAAACAAGCATTTCCTTGTTTACAACTCCCGTAACCTCCTTTTTCACCTGTGATCCGTCAGCGTCCGACGCCATTTCACCGTTTGCCGCCTCCGTGGTTTCCATAGACACATAATCGTCAGCTTTTTCCTCATAGGAATATGCGTCGTCAAACCCTCCCTGCTCGCCGGCTACAGAGTTTGTGTATCCATAGTCGTTGTAGCTGTCCTGCGCCATATTGTCGGATTTGCTGTTTCCGCACCCTGTGCAGATTAACGTAAGTACCATTGCCGAAATTATAAGCTTCTTTTTCATAGTCAAGCTCCTTCCGTAAAATTATTATTTGTTGTGAAAAATCCCATGAAAATTCATGGCTTTTCAAGGTTGTATATATTATATACGAATAATAATTTGTTTTTTATGGAAAAAAATAAAAACATTTACAGAAATAGTTATAAAAACATTGGAGTGTTATTATGCGAATGATTTTATTATAAGGTTGAGCTTATTTTTTGTTTTTGATATAATCTGAATACATGTAGGAAATTATGTATATTTTACTCCTGCGGGTAACGAGTGTGAGCAAAGCCATGTGACTGCTTGCAGGAATTTGACTTGGTTTTTCTTCAAGGTATGGGTGAGGATTTTTTTATGGCAGGGAAACGGCAGATCGTACATTTTACCCCACAAAGGGGATGGATAAATGACCCCAACGGATTGATATATGCTGACGGTGAATATCACATGTTTTATCAATATTATCCTTATGATACAAAATGGGGACCTATGCACTGGGGACATGCCGTAAGCAGGGATTTGCTCACATGGAAGCACCTGCCTGTTGCGCTTTATCCCACGGAGAGCGAGTACGTTTTTTCAGGCTCGGCAATGATTGACAGGGAAAATATAATGGGCTTTAAAAACGGTGAAAAAGCGCCAATGCTTTTGTTCTACACAAGCCATAACCCTGAAACGGGCGAACAGATGCAGAGCATGGCATACAGCACAGATTATGTGCATTTTGAAAAATACAAGGGCAATCCCATTCTGAAAAATCATATTGGGGAAGCTGGTTATAAAAAGGATTTTCGTGACCCGAAGGTGTTTTGTGATACGGTGCGGGGCGGCTTTGGAATGGTGCTTGCAGCAGGATGCGCATTGGAATTTTATCATTCTGATAACCTGACGGAATGGACATTTACAGGAGCATTTTATCCGAAGGAACACGGATACGGGGGACTTTGCGAATGTCCCGACATATTCTCCCTTGAGGTGAATGGCGAAACGAAATATATTTTGTCCATGAGCATGGTATTTACTGAGGAGGGCGCTTCTGAGGAAACGCATATTATGCAGTATTTTGTAGGGCGGTTTGACGGATATGTTTTTGAAAATGAACAGCCATTTGACAAGAGACAGCTTCTTGATTTTGGAAAGGATAATTATGCAATGGTTTCATTTGCGGACAGTCCGCGCCCTCTGATGCTTGGCTGGGGAGAGGATTGGAACGCTGCAAAGCGGAATGAAGAAAAGGAATTTTTCGGAAAAATGACGCTTCCGAGAGAAATTGAGCTTTGCGAAACAGACGGTACATATGTGATAAAGCAGATACCCGTATGTCCAACGTCCGACATGGAGGATTGCGGAGTCTGGGAGAGGCATCTGACATTGAAGGAGGGAGAACGGATTGTATTGAATGGCGTTATTGACGTTAAAAATGACGGTAAAGCATTTTTTATAAATGAGGCAGAGATACAGCGAAGATTAAAGGGAGACTGTGAAATTCGTGTTATTTATGACAACGGATATTATGAGGTTTTTGTTGATGAAGGATTGATTGTGTACAGTTATAACGGTTCATAAACAGTCCTTTATACATAATTGAAAACGATGGGTATTTGCGGGCAAAAATGATATAATCGCAGGAGAAAAAACTTTAATGAGAAATCAGTGCATAATTAGCGAAATCAGGAGGTAATGATGCAGTATAATTTTTACGGCTGGGAGACAGCTACAATAACAGTTGAAAATGCAACATATCCTTTCATTCATACGCCGAGGGATTTGTACGACGCATTATCCGGAATATGGTGCGCCGACACATGCGCGCCGAGAATGAGGCATGAGTGGACGGAGGATAACAGAACTCTTGGACAGTGTTCCATTACTGCATTTCTGGCGCAGGATATTTTTGGCGGAAGGGTTTACGGGATTTTGCGTGACGGCGGCAACTATCACTGTTATAATGTGATTGGCGACTGCTGCTTTGACCTTACAAGTGAGCAGTTTGGCGAGGAGGCAAAAAGCCTTGTTTACGAGAACAATCCCGAACAGTTCAGGGAGGTTCATTTCGCAAAGGAAGAAAAAAGACTCAGGTACGAAAAACTGAAGCAAATGCTTATGAAGGAACAAACAAAAACAGAAGAAATATGAAGTGAACAAATATAAACAAGGTAATGTATACATTTAAGGAGTGAGACTATGGAAAATCTTTATGATAAATCAGCCGCAAATTACAACAATGCAGGCGAAGTTGAACGACGGAAGGCAGATAGGGCAAGAAAATACTCAAAGGCTGCCATTGCTTTGTCGCTTATAAGTCTGATTTACATAGTAATTCTTATTTTTATGCCGCCTGTCAGGCTGTTAAGCATTATGAGGCTGGTTATGCTTGTGCTGGATAAAATTTTTTTGTATGCATTTCCAATATTAGCAGTTTTGTTTGGTATATTTGGATTTCAGCAGCAGGAAAATGAGCTGAGGATTCCTGCGCTTATATTGAGCATCGCCTCCGCAATTGTTGTCGTAATTACAATTATTGTATTAATACTTGCTTCAGCGGGCGTGGTGATTGATTTTTTTAAGAATATCATAAACAGGTTTTCGTAGCAGAAATGAACTTTATATAAAAATGTAGTATATACGACTGTCCTGATTAACAACAGGAATTGGAGAAGTTAAAGAATGGATAATACAGATGAACGTGAAATAAACGGATATGAGATAAACGGAAGCAGAATAAATCAAAGTGAAACAAATGATAATACATATAGTCATAAGATGGGCAAAAAGGAGCTTGCAAAAAGGTATATACTTTTCATAATCAGTCTCTTTGTTGTGGCGCTTGGGGTTGCGGTAACAAAGAAGGCGGGACTTGGAATACCGCCAACCTCCTCCGTCTCAAATGTTTTAAGTCTTAAATTTACCTCCCTGAGCCTTGGCAACTGGCTTTTCATATGGAATTTAATTCTTATTGCAGGGCAGATTTTAATATTGCGTAAGAATTTTCAGCCTATACAGCTTTTGCAGATACCGCTTTCCTTTTTGTTTGGATATTTTACTGACTTTGGAATGTGGCTTGTGTCGTTTATTGAGGTTGACGTATACATATTGAGAATACTGTTTGTTGTTCTGGGTACGGTTATTCTGGCGTGGGGCATAGCTCTCGCTGTTATGGCAAATGTTGTTATGAATTCCGCAGAGGCATTTATAAAGGCACTGTCGGACACAACAGGAAAGCAGTTTGGAAACTTAAAAATAGCCTTTGACTGTACCTGTGTTGTGCTGACAATTTTATTGTCCCTTCTGTTTTTTGATTTTACCATTAAAGGTACACGGGAGGGGACGATTATCGCCGCAATATTTACGGGAATGATTGTAAAGTATTTTCAAAACAGATTTGGGGAAAAGATTGAAAGGCTTTTGACGTGATTATGCGATTGTTGGATTTACCCTTTTTAATTTATAATAAATAACAGGTATTTGTAAAACTCTTTTTTCGTCAACATCTGTTGTACAATATAGATAAATCAACGAAAGGTACGCTTTTGCTGTGTGTCACTTGTAACAGTCTGTATCGTTATTTTGCGTAGCAAAATGATAATCAAAAATATTGTCTATATTGCACAACTGGTTTTTCAAAATAATACGTTACGCAATTGCCTTAACATTTATAATTTAAAAGGGAGAGATACCATGAAAAGATTAAAAACCTTCAATATGAAAATCTTGTTTGCCATTATGACATTTAGTTTGCTGACAGGCTGCGGAAGCAAAGAAAATAACGGAAGCGGAAATACATATGAGCAAAGCTTGGAGGACCAGCAGAAAAGTACAGATAATACTGCTGATGAAGAAAATTTGAAAGGTTCCCATGAAACGGACGTGGAAATTTTGCAAGGCCTTATTGAGGAGCAGCGTGTGCTTGGAGCAGATGTATCGGAAGATATAAACAATGAGGAGCAGTATGAATGGGATGAAGATGGCAGGCTGGTAAGAATTGTGTGGAAGGAGAAAAATTTAAGCGGAACGATTTCGTTTCAGGGATTGACTTCCCTTGTTGAGTTATATGTCGGTGATAATTCATTGACTGCCCTTGATGTAAGTGATTGTACTGCCCTTACTACATTGTTCTGTACGAACAATCAGCTTGACAGTCTTGATTTGAGTAATTGCGGGTCAATATATGAATTATATTGTTCCCGTAATCAACTTAAAAATTTAGATATAAGCCACTGCATGGAATTATCTGAGCTTGCTTGTAGTCATAATCAATTGGTCAGTCTTGACTTGGAAAATTGTACAAAGCTGAGAAGGTTGTCTTGTAGTGGAAACCGGTTTGACACATTAGATGTAAGCAATTGTTCAGATCTGAAAAAGCTTTATTGCGCAGACAATATGCTGGAAGCCTTGGATGTGAGCCAATGTCCTAAGCTGACCGAAATGGCATGTAATAAAAATCACATTAAAACGCTTGATGTAACTAATTGTCCGGATTTGCAGGAGCTTTATTGTCAAGAGAATATGTTAGAAGCTTTGGATGTAAGCCACTGTCCGGAGCTTGTTGAATTGATATGCTATGATAATCAGGTGAGCACACTTGATGTAAGTACTTGTACCAAGCTTGAAAATCCGGAATGTGATGATGAGGTTCAGATTATTGGGCGATAAATGTACGGATTGCATCATACGTAGCTGTCACAATAAGGACTTAAATTTTCTTTATAATGCATGGTTACTAAGAAAACAAATCCTTATTGCGGCAGTCCCATAAAGTAAAATAAAAAAATTGGAGCCTGTATATGGATGAAAAAAATCAGAATTTAGAAAAATCAGAATTTAGAAAATGCAGAATTAAGATATGCGGTTTGACAAATCCTATTGAAGCAGAATATTTGAATAAAAACAAAGTGGATTTTGCAGGAATCGTCATGTTTTATGAAAAAAGCCGGCGCAATGTATCTGCGGAAAAAGCGGAAGAAATAATAAAAGCGCTCTCCGGTGATATAAAAACGGTTGCCGTTATGGTGTCGCCGACCTTGGAGCAGGTACGGCTTGCGGAGCAGGCAGGCTTTGACTATATCCAGATACATGGCAATTTGTCGGATGAAGTTATAAAAGAGGGGAAAATTCCGATATTAAAGGCATTTAATATCGGGGATATGGATAAATATGAGGATTACGGTAAATGCCCCCGGATAGCAGGCTATGTGTTTGATGCAGATAAGCCGGGGAGCGGAAAAACCTTTGACTGGAATTTGTTGAGGAAGCTGCCCCGGGACGGGAAGCTGTTTATACTTGCAGGCGGCTTAAACGATAAAAATGTTGCAGATGCCATAAGGTGTGTACGACCTGACGGGGTTGATGTTTCCTCAGGCGTTGAATATACTGACAGGCAGGGAAAGGACCCGAAGCTGATAGACAGCTTTGTCGCATCCGTCAGAGAGACAGACATCACTGCCAGCTCGTGAATTTTTGCTCTACAAGGTAAAACAAAGTAAATCATAGCATATGCTGAAAGCAGATTAATTGGCTGACGTTCAAAAGAAAGAAGGAGAAAATATGGATAATTTTAATCAGATACAACCTAGTGAAGGCGGACCTGTGGCTGAAGCGCCTAAAAAGATTAAGCTTCCCAAAATCAGCTATAATTCACCTGTTGTACTCACATTTGCAATTGCAGCTCTTGTCATTCTCATATTGGATAAGCTGTTTAACGGAAGTCTGGTAATGTCTGCCTTTTCCGTGTATCGTTCACCTATATCCTTTGGATTTTTTATAAGGCTGTTCGGACATACACTGGGTCATGCGAGCTGGGCTCATCTTTCGGGAAATATGATGCTGTTTCTGCTGCTTGGACCTATACTGGAAGAAAAATACGGAAGCAGAAAACTGCTTGGAATGATAGCCATAACGGCAGTTGTGTCGGGACTGGCAAACATACTGTTTTTTCCGCACGTTGCACTGCTTGGAGCAAGCGGAATCGTGTTTATGATGATTATACTTACGTCAGCCTCATGCATAAAGGGCGACGGCATACCGCTGACAATGATTTTAATCATAATTATTTATCTGGGGGCAGAGGTTGTAAGCGGAATATTTGAAAATGACAACATTTCACAGCTTACGCACATCATCGGCGGTATCTGCGGCGCTGTTTTCGGAATTGCCCTGAATAAGAATCAGGAATAAAAGCAGGTGTGGTGTATAAAAATGAAATATAAAAACATAGTCAAGGGAACATTTATAGAAAGACCCAACCGGTTTATCGCCTATGCAGAGATAGATGGCAAAATGGAGAAGGCACATGTGAAAAATACGGGAAGATGCAAAGAGCTTCTTTTGCCCGGGGCTTCCGTGTACCTTGAAGTGGCCGATAATCCTGAAAGGAAAACAAAATATGACCTTATTGCAGTGGAAAAATTCAGGGAAGGAAAAGAGCCGCTGCTTATAAATATGGATTCTCAGGCGCCAAACAATGCGGCGGAGGAATGGCTGAAAAAAGGAAATCTGTTCTCTGAAAACGCTGTTGTTAAAAGAGAGGTCAGATATGGAAAATCACGGTTTGATTTTTATATTGAGGACGGTGAAAGAAAAGCTTTTCTTGAGGTTAAGGGAGTTACGCTTGAGGAAAACGGACTGGCATTGTTCCCCGATGCGCCGACGGAACGAGGGGTTAAACATATCAAGGAGCTTATGGCGTGTATGGATGAGGACTACGAGGCATACATACTTTTTGTGATACAGATGAAGGAAATGCATGCATTTTCTCCAAACGATAAAACCCATCCTGATTTTGGCAGGGCGCTGCGTGAGGCAGCAGACGGAGGAGTTAAGGTACTTGCAGTGGATTGCAAGACAGGGACAGACTATATGGAAGTGGACAATTATATTGAAGTAAAATTGTAGTGTTATATGGCGGGTATATATGCCGGATATACACTGAAAATTGTCACAAGTGTTACTCGTGTTTAAGCTTTCCGAGAAACTCCTGCATACGCGTATTGTCAGAATGAAATACATCCTCAGGTTTACCCTCAACAGCGATAACGCCATTGTCCATAAAAATAACCCTGTCAGAAATATTTTTTGCAAAGCTCATTTCATGTGTAACAATAACCATCGTCATTTTAAGCTCTGCAAGCGATTTGATAACCTTTAAAACCTCGCCTGTAAGCTCCGGGTCAAGCGCGGAGGTAGGCTCGTCAAAGAAAAGCACCTTTGGATTTAATGCGAGGGCTCTTGCTATGGCAACACGCTGTTGCTGACCGCCTGAGAGCTGACATGGATAATAGTCCTCCTTGTCTGCAAGCCCCATCTTTTCCAAAAGCTCTTTGGCTTCTTTTACAACATCCTTTTTATTCCTTTTCTGAACATGTACAGGCGCATCAATAATATTCTGCATAACGCTCTTGTGCGGAAATAAATTAAAATTCTGAAATACAAGACCGAAATTCTTTTTTATCTGCGCAAGCTTTGCCGGTTTTTCGTATACGGACACGCCGTTTACCATGTGCACCGCTTTCTGACCGAGGTAGGAAAGGTCGCCGCCGTCCATGGTTTCAAGCAGCGTAGCTATGCGAAGCAGTGTGGATTTGCCTGAGCCGGAGGGTCCGATAATGGAAACAACCTCGCCCTCATTTACCTTAAGTGAAATTCCCTTTAATACCTCAAGCTCACCGAAGGATTTTTTTATATCGTTCATTTCAAGATAGACCATAATAACCCTCCTAACTGTAATAGTTAAGCTTCTTCTCGCATTTCCGCATAACAAACGCAACAAGCAGATTGAACACATAATAGAATACGGCGGCTACCACAAACGGAACAAAGGTTGTATCCTTTGCGGCAATCTGCTTTGCAATGGTAAACATTTCCATATATGAAATAGAAAATGCCAGAGAAGTATCCTTAACTAAGGTGATAATCTCATTGGTAACGGACGGCAAAATGATTTTTATAACCTGCGGCAAAATGATTTTTATAAATGTCTGAACCTTGCTGTAGCCCAGTATCTGGGCTGCCTCATACTGCCCTTTTGGAACGGCCTCGATGCCCGAACGGTAAATTTCCGCAAAATAAGCGGCGTAGTTTATGGAGAACCCGACTATAATTGCAGGAAAGCGCCAGTTGCCGATGGACCATCCAAACAGATAGTATGGGAAAAAATAAACTACAAGCAGCTGAAGCATAAGGGGCGTGCCGCGAAGAATGGATATAAGAAAGCTTATAATCCCGCTGAGTATTTTGTTTTTTGACATTCTGCCAAAAGCAACTACGAGTCCAAGCGGCAGGGAAAAGAGCAGGGTGAGAAAGAAAATCCCCATGCTCTTTATCATACCGTTTGCGAGCTGCTCAAGCATAACTGAAAAACTCATATGTGTAGCTCCTGAAATTTATAACTATTGTGCAAATAATCAATCAACAGTGTAATATATTTACTCGAGGCAGGTCATATCCTCTAAGCCGTACTTCTTTGCGAGCTCATCAAACTTACCGTTTGCCTTAAGCTCCTTGAGAGCTGCGTTTATCTCATCCCTGAGCTCTGTATTTCCAAGCTTAAATCCGATACCGTACTGCTCCGCATTGAGGTGCTCGTCAAGGATAATATATCCGCCCCCACGGCTTTCAATCTGGTACTGGGCAACGCCTATATCCATTGCAAGGGCGTCAATTGAGCCTGCTTCCAGTTCTGCAAAGGCTGTGTTGTAGTCGCCAAACTCCTGAAGCGCGCCAAATGTATCGGCGAGAGCCTTCTGACCCTCCTCCTCGTCCGATAAAACGTCAAGTGCGGCAGAGGCAGCCTGAACGCCGACCTTCTTTCCTGCAAGATCCTCAAATTTCGTGATTCCGGCGCTTTCCTTTACAACGATAACCTGACTGTTGTCAACGTAAGGAACAGACCACTCGTAGTCATCTTCACGGCCATTCATTGTAAAGCCGTTCCAGATACAGTCAATGGAGCCTGAATTAAGCTCGTTATCCTTGCTGTCCCATGCAATCGGCTGCTTTTTCAGCGTCCAGCCCTTAAGCTTACAAACCTCCTCGGCAAGCTCAAGGTCAAAGCCTGTGTAGTCGCCGTTATCATCCATATATCCATACGGTGGGTACTCTGCATCAAAACCGACAGTAAATGTTTTTGCATCATCCTTCTTGCCGCATCCCGTGAAAGCTGTTGCCACAAGACCAAGGACAAGAAGACCGCTTAAAAGTTTCTTTTTTAATTTCATTTGTCTAATCTCCCTTCAGGTATTGAACGTCATTGTAGTAAAGCACTAATGCAATACTAGGGTATAATATCACAAAGACCTTGGGATTTCAACGGAAATGATTATAAATATATTGCTTTATATAAAATCTCATGTATGGTAAAATAAACGCATAAACGCGAACGCAGTTCCGCGGAACATTCGACGGCTGCTTGCAGCCTTGCGAATGTTCAAGGAACTATGTGAGTGTAACGAACACCGAAAAACCGAAGGTTTTGAGGTGGGCGTTTATGCGAGCTCAGATCTGCGAACGCAAAACAGCGAAGGTTTTGAGGTGAGCGTTTATGCGAACGCAAACATGGAAGGAGAATTCTGCATCATGAAGCATATATTATCTCACGTTGACCACACGCAGCTTAAACCTTATGCAACATGGAATGACATAAAAAAGCTGTGCGATGAGGCAATTGAATATAAAACGGCATCCGTATGTGTGCCGCCGTGTTATATAAAGCGCATACATGACACATACAGGGATAAGCTTAACATTTGTACCGTAATCGGATTTCCACTCGGCTATTCCGTCACTGAGGCAAAGGTTGCCGAGGCGGAACAGGCAATCCGTGACGGCGCCTCGGAGCTTGATATGGTAATCAATATTACCGACGTAAAAAATGGCGACTATGAGGCAGTTGAAAATGAAATAAGGGCGCTCAAGGCGGTTGCAGGGGACAAAATACTCAAGGTCATAATAGAAACCTGTTATCTGACAGAGGAGGAAAAAATTGCTATGTGCCATGCTGTCACAAATGCAGGCGCAGATTATATAAAAACTTCGACAGGCTTTGGAACGGGCGGAGCGACCATGGAGGATGTTCTGCTGTTTAAGGAAAATATAGGAGCCGGCGTTAAGATTAAGGCGGCAGGCGGAATCCGGTCAGTGGAGGATATGGAGGCATTTCTTGACGCAGGCTGTGACAGGCTTGGAACAAGCTCGGCGGTAAGCCTTATAAATGAAAATCAGGCTGCTGACTATTAGCGGATGTGTATAGGAGGGTAATCATATGAGTGAGGTATACGAAAAACTACAGCGATGTCTTGCGGCAGTAAAAAATAAGGTGGCATTTGAGCCAAGGGTTGCTCTTATACTTGGTTCCGGTCTTGGGGATTACGCTGACGAGATGGATATAAGGGCAGTAATCAATTATTCTGATATAGACGGATTTCCTGTATCGACGGTGGCAGGACACAAGGGAAGGTTTATATTTGGATATGTGAAGGAGGTTCCTGTTGTGGCAATGCAGGGCAGGGTCCATTATTATGAAGGGTATCCGATGACGGATGTTGTTTTGCCTGTAAGACTGATGGGGCTTATGGGCGCAAAAACGGTTATACTCACAAATGCATCGGGCGGTATGAATCCGTCATTTGTTCCGGGGGATTTGATGATGATAACCGACCATATAACAAGCTTTGTTCCAAGCCCTCTTATTGGTGCAAACGTAAATGAGCTTGGCACAAGATTTCCGGATATGAGCGAGGTGTACAGCAAAAAGCTCAGGGAGCTGATAAAGCAGGCGGCAAGAAATACGGCTGTTTCCATACAGCAGGGAGTGTATTTGCAGACAACGGGACCGAATTATGAGACGCCTGCCGAAATCCGTATGTACAGGTCACTTGGCGGTGATGCGGTTGGAATGAGTACGGCATGCGAAGGGATGGCGGCAAGGCATATGGGGCTTAATGTATGTGGAATATCATGCATAACGAATATGGCAGCAGGAATTTCACCAAAGCCACTTAACCATAGTGAGGTGCAGGAGACGGCAGACAAGGCGGCTGCTGACTTTAAAAAGCTTGTGACTGAGCTGATAAGGCTTATGGGTGAGAATGACTATTCCTGTGAAAGTCTGTACAATTGAGAATAATTATAAATTTATAAGTATGAGTAAAATTTTGTATTTTGCAAACGTCCGTTGGAGCTGCCGCAGCAGGACATAGTCCGGTGCGGTGCTCCTTTTTTGTGTTGCAGGAGTTTTTTAGTAAGCTTTTCACGGAAAACGATTGCAAAAAATCAGCTTTTGGCAAGAAAAAAATGAAAAAACGTGTCGTTCATGCAAAAAACGTGTCGTTCATGCAGAAATTCTTGAACAACCTATATAAAAATACTATGCTTTTTATAGGAAATTTTTAGAATTTTCCATAGGCATGGTTCATGCGGATCCTGCCAAGATGCAAACTGCAATGACGGAGATGCTTGGTTTTGGACATAAGGCAGGCATCGTATAGTTATAATTAAGGAGGAAAAACATGGGACGAGT
>DKZK01000034.1:0-11130 GCA_002493625.1 Lachnospiraceae bacterium UBA7076
CAGTATTTTATCCTTTTTGCATTTTTCTAAAATGTAAATCCCTCTGATGGCAGATAGCGAAGCTTGACATTTATTTATCCAAAGTGTATAATACAGTACTGTATTATACAGCATAAAAGGAGAAAATATATGTCAACGATTGATTTAATAATTTTAGGCTCACTCTATCAAAGTCCCAAAAGTGCATACGAATTACAAAAGCAAATTGAGGACAGGCACTTAGCAAGATGGGTAAAAATTGGCTCTTATACAGTATATAAAAAAGTTATCCAATATGAAAAGAAAGGGTTTGTCCTTAGTGAAACAACGAGAAATGGAAATATGCCCGAAAAAACAGTATATACACTCACATCAAACGGAAAAACAAAGTTTCGTGAGCTGATGTCCGAATTTTCAGCAGGGGAAACCAGAATATTTTTAGATTTCAACGCCGTGATTGTAAATATGTCATTGCTTGATGATATAGATTTCAAAAAATGCATGAACAATATAAAGAACAGCATTTGCAAGACCAAAAACCAGATACAGGAACAATTGTCAAGGCAAAAGGAAATGACTATATTTGGACAAATGATATTGGAACAGCAATATATGCTTTTAGAAACATTAGAAAAGTGGGAAATGATTTTTGAACAAAAAATCAACGGGGAGGATGAAATACATGATTAATTTTATCCTATTAAATCTTATTATCTACATACCGTTTCATTTATTTGAGGAAGCAGTTGGAGACTTCCCTGAATGGATGTATGAACATAAATGGCTGCCTTATCATATGACACATGGACATTGGATGGCAAATAATATATTTATCTATTATCCCATGCTGCTGTTGGCGGTATTAATTTATATATTCAACAAAAACATGATTTGTTTTGGTGTGGCTATTCTGATATGGGGTCTTATCAATTTCGGAGACCATTTCTTTTATACAATAAAGGATAAAAGAGTTTCTCACGGACTGATAACAGGGTTTTTATTTCTGATTAATTCTGTGTGGGGACTAAGATTTTACATATTATCAGATGATTATTCAACGATTCATCTGATTATTGGAATATTTATTGGTGCTCTCCTCTTTGGGCTGCCTATCGGCTTATGTGTTGTTGCATATAAATTTTTTGATAAATTTATTAAGTAATAAAAAACAATGCTATAAATGATTTAAAAATGGCAGTTCCTAAGTTGAGGTTAATTTTTAAAAATGAAAAACAAGTTAAGTCGTCTGATATTATGCAGGCGACTTTTTTGTTCAACAAATATAAAAATTACATTTCTTGTCCCAAAACAGTATTATTTTGTCCCAATACATGATATAATATAAGAAGAATAATTGGAGGTATGCTATTGTGAAAAAACAAAATGTATTAAACCTGATAAAATATCATGTTGAAAAAAATGAGAATGCATTTAGAAATGAGGCAGTAAGCATAGCAAAATATTTTGATGTTATTGGTGATTATCAGCTGGCCGAATATATAATGGGGTTAATAGCAGAATCCAACCTGTATGTTCCGCAGGCCAGTGATTTTGAAAGTGAATTTTTAAAACAGATAGATATTAGAGAAATGCAGCCATTGAATTTGCCGGAGGTAATATCTAATGATATAAAAGGGATTATTAATGCAGTTAATCATAATATCGGGATAAACAAATTTTTGCTTGAAGGATTGCCGGGCAGTGGAAAAACAGAGGCTGCGAAGCATATAGCGAGGCTGCTTGGCAGAACATTATACCTCGTTGATTTTGAGCATTTGATTGACAGTAAGCTGGGTCAGACAAATAAAAATATTGCCGGTGTATTTTCTGAGATAAATATGATGCCGTATTCAAATAAAATTGTTGTCTTATTTGATGAAATAGATGTGATTGCTTTGGACAGAGTTAATAGAAATGATGTGCGGGAGATGGGGCGGGTCACTTCAACTATTCTGAGGGAGCTTGACAGATTAACAGATTTAAACAAGGAAATAGTAATTATTGCGACAACAAACCTGTATTCCAATTTTGATAAAGCGCTAATCAGACGTTTTGATGCAGTGGTTAATTTTAACAGATATAGTAAAGAAGATTTACTGGAGGTTGCAGAGTACTATTTTGTATCATTTATTAAAAATTTTAAAGGTATTCCCAAAGATACAAGATTATTTAAAAAAATATTGCGGGTATCGTCTGACTTGCCTTATCCGGGGGAATTGAAAAACATTATAAAAACCTCTTTGGCATTCAGCGATGCAAATGTAGAATATGATTATTTGAGAAGGCTTTATAATTCTTTGATAAGTAATTTGGAAGAAACGGATATAGAACAGCTTCATGCGCAGGGGTTTACGGTCAGAGAAATAGAAAAGCTCAAAGGAGAATCTAAAAGCGCTGTATCGAGAAAGTTAAGTAAAGGGAATGGAAATAAAAACAAATAACCGTTTAGACCCTAGGGATGGTATGGGGATTCGCTTTGGTGTTGTAGTTACATTAAAAGAAATCAATGGCGTCAATAGAATTGATGAATTTATCAGAAACTGTACTTTAAATGGATGGCTGGTAAATAAAATCGATGTTCAGGCAAGAGTTGATATTAATAAAAAGGTCAATGAGGATATTGAGTTTGAGTAAATGCAAAATGCTAAATTCATATTTAATAACAACAGCATATTACCTCCGCTACCTCAGGTTGCGTAAGAGCAACCTATAGGTTATAGACAGAATAAGGGGAAATATATAAAATTGCTCATAGAAAAAAACAATGAATATATTTTTAAAAATGGCATGACAATAAAAGTTGCGAGGAAATTACATTGATAGGGGAACGATTAACTGAATTAAGAATAAAACACAATATGACGCAGGAGGAGTTTGCCGAAAGATTGGATGTCAGTCGGCAGGCAGTTTCAAAATGGGAATTGGACAAAACCCTTCCTGATGTAAACAAGCTTTTAAAAATTTCTGAATTATATCAGGTGGATGTGGATTACCTGCTGAAAGGAGCTATAGAAGAACCTGCATCTGATGAAAGTGATGAAGAACATGTAGCTGCTTCGATGTATGACGAAGACAATGAGGAGCGTGTAGATGCGTCTTTGTATGCCGAGAGCGATGAGGAGCGTGTAGATGCGTCTTTGTATGCCGAGAGCGATGAGGAGCATACAGATGCGTCTTTATATGCCGATAGTGATGAGGAACATACAGATGCGTCTTTGTATGCCGAAAACGATGAAGAACATATATCTGTTTCTTCAAATGCCGAAAGCAATGAGGAAGATGAAACCGCAAAGGCTAACGATGTAAATGAAGAAATTGCGCATACAAAAAAACGGATGGAACAAAATCCGGATATAGAGGGCAAAAGGATGCGGGTCAGGTTATGCATCAGTCTGGCATTAGTCAGCATGCTTCTGCTCGGTGCATTGGTTCTTCTTGTCGGATGTCTGATGTGTCAGGTCTGGGATAAGTCGGACAGTGAAAAGTCTCTCGTAAAAGTTGAGAAGGTTCTTGCGCAGTATTCTCTGGCGGAGGTCAGCAGCTATGCGGAGGATGGTGCCTTTGTTACAAAAACTGTTCTGCTTGATACAAATGGTGTCAGAAGCGGAGATTATGTATATTGCTATACCAATACCACGAATAAGAAAATATATGTCAATTATTCTGCCAGCACAATCATTATAATTTTGTCCGTCAGTCTGATTCTTCTTTGTATATGGACGCTACTGGCAAGAGAGGTTAGAAGAAAATGAGCAGAAAAAAAATAACAGTCAGCATTGCAATGGCATTTGTGCTCGGTGTGATTGTGACGCTGAGTGCGCTTTTCATATTCAGAAAATACGAAATATCTGCCGACAGAGATACAGACAATACGGATTACATGGGGACTGCTATTATCAGCGGCTTTGCCATTCCGATTCCCAATAAGTATATGGCTTTGGTTCATCATAAAATCGGTCTTTCATATTCCGACGGCGAAACCTTTGAAATGGCAATATCCGTTATGGATGGAAGTTATGAGTTGACGGTTCAGGAACGTGCTTCACTAGACTCCGATATAGCAGGGTGGTATCATCTGTTAAAGCCCTTTGACGAGCTTGCAATTGACAAAGGTTCCTATGTTTACTGCGTTTATGAGGATGAAGGAGAGACTGTATTGCTTGCCTATAAGGAGGCGGATGAGGAGCATGTTTTTGAGATTATGGTGCGCTGTCTGGATATAGATCAGATAAAATATCAGACGGAGGAAGAACTCATAAGAAAATATGAATCATATATTCTTATTGCAGATTCGCTGCTGCGTGGGGCAAAGCCGACAGATGAGGAAGATACACCCACAGGAAAAGTATTTGTATCAAATGATATGCATTCCAATCTTCAGGTAGTCCTGACAGAGACATTTGTGCCGTATGATACAATATATGATGAGGCAGAAAGCAAACTGGCATCATACCGGATTGAGGATAATTTTTATATGATAGCGCAGGAGATAAAACCGGGCAGCTATAGCAGGAAATCATACTCTGATTCAGATCGGGACATTACGGTAACGATTGTCGGAGAGCATCAGTGCAGAAATAAGGATGCCCAAATGGTAATGAAAGAGGGCACTGCCATATGGACGGATGGGGAGGCAAAGGTGAAAAGCGCCGAGATAGACGGAAAACTTATATACTATTATTCTTATACAAAAAAATATCAGTCTATGGGTGAAATATGTGAAAAGTATTTTTTTGAAGCCGCCACCAATATGAAAAATGGAACGATATACCGTCTTTCCGCCCATTCTGAGACGAACGCAGAGGCACTTGAAATTGACACATATACAAAATTTTTAACAATAGAAGAACCTTAATGCAGCAGCTTCAATTAGAAAGCGGCAGATACCATTCAAACAGAGATTTGGTACTGCCGCTTTTATTACATATTGATGCTATGGCATTGATTGGTTATAATCACTTTTGCTTCCTGCGAATATATAATGTTACGCCTCCCGCAAATGAAGCAAGAAGCAGGAAAATTACCGGATATATCGGCGTCGCATCTCCCGTATTTGGCGCAGGATCTTTGCCATTGCCGGTCTGTGTTGGTGCAGGCACTATCACGGCTGGCTGTTCGGTAGTTGGCTGTTCGGTAGTTGGTTGCTCGGTAGTTGGTTCTTCGGTGGTCGGCTCAGTAATATCCTTCACCTCAGAAATTTTCAGAGTGACAGTCATTTTTGTATTGCTTGATGCTGGTGCATTTGTTTCATATGAATATCGTACTTCATCTCCCACATTCTTGGTGTCAGACAGATAAATCCGACCGGATGTACTGTTATATGTAGTTCCATCCTCTGTCATCCAATCTTTATTTATGATTACTCGCTTTAAATCCAATGGGAGTTCTGACAAATCAATATAATATTTATCTCCATTTTTATACATTGGAATTGATACAAACTGAGTATTAAGTACAGGTAAAATCTCTGAACCAAAAAGATCTTGACCAAATCTGCTCAGTGTTGTATTTTTACTTAAATCCAAGCTGTTCATATTATTTTTATGGCAAGCCAGATACGTTAAAGCAGTATTGTTGCTGACATCCAGACTGCTTATATTATTCTCGTAGCAACGCAGAACTGTCAAAGCGGTATTGTTGGTGACATCCAGACTGGTTAAATTATTCTCGTAGCAAGACAGATACGTCAAAGCGGTATTGTTGGTGACATCCAGACTGCCTAAATTATTATTGGCGCAGTACAGTGTTTCCAAAACTGCATTATGGCTGACATCCAGACTGCTTAAATTATTTACGCTGCAGTACAGTGTTTTCAAAGCTGTATTACTGCTGACATCCAGACTGCTTAAATTATTATTGTTGTCGCAGTACAGTGTTTTCAAAACTGTATTACTGCTGACATCCAAACTGCTTAAATTATTATTGCAGCAATTCAATTCCCGCAAGTTAGAAAAATATTCTATTCCTTGCAAGCTTGCAATTCCTTTACCTGCTACATCGATTATTGTACGTTATGATATCTCGTCATCTGATAACTGACCATCAGAGTTTTTATCGCAATTTAATTTCACCCACTCCCGAAATGCATTGTCAGGAAAGTTAGTTGAATCAATTGCGACCGGCGATGCCGCTGGTGCTGTGACAATTTCCATATCTGATGATGTGGACGTTGCATCTGCGTCAATCTCTGCATCCGACGGTGTGGATGTGGCTTTCACCTTATTCATTTCCGTACCCGGGGTAAGTAAGGTAATTCCCATAACCGCAAGCATAGAAATGCCCATCATGGTGCGCTTTGCTTTTTGTTTTCTCATTCTGCTTTTTCCTTTCTTATTCCATATTCTCTTTAATTTCTGATTTTCAGGATGCACAAAGCTTCCTTTATATGGTTATTCTACCGACTGCGTCATAAAAAACAATATACCAGGGGTTGCAATTAGGAAACTTCAGGTTGCAATCGTAAAAAACCCCTAATATCCCTCGTGAATAAGGGGTATTAGGGGTTTAAGGGGAGCTAAAGTGTTGAGGACATTTCAAGTCTGATGCCCCGCTGCTTGCGGCGGAGTATTTGACTTTATCAATTTGTTTGTCCTGTTATAGCATAAGTATAATTTTATTAACTTCGCTTCCTGCGAATATATAATGTCATGCCTCCCGTAAATGAAGCAAGTAGCAGGAAAATTACCGGATATATCGGCGTCGTGTCTCCCGTCTTTGGCGCAGGATCTTTGTCATTGCCGGTCTGCGCTGTTGGAGGCACTACCACGGCTAGCTGCTCGGTAGTTGGCTGTTCGGTGGTTGGCTGTTCCGTGATTGGCTGCTCCGTAGTGGATTCCTCGGTAGTCGGTTCCTCAGTCGTCGAATCAGCAATATCCCTTATTTCAGAAATTTCTAGAATGACAGTCATCTTTCTATAGCTCAATGAATCCGGTCCATTGGTATCATATAAATACCGTACTGTATCGTCCACATCTTTAGGCTCAGACAGGTTAATCCGACCGGATGTGCTGTTATATGTAGTTCCATCCTTTGTCATCCAAGTTGCATCTATGCTTACTCTCTCTCGATTTATTGGGAATTCTGACAAATCAAAGTAATACTCATCTCCATTTTTATACATTGGAACCGATATAAACTGAGGACTTGACCATAACTCAGAAGTCATCGTCAGATATATATTTTTACTTACATCCAAACTAGTTAATTGATTATAGTTACAGTGCAGATCCGTCAATGCTGTATTGTTGCTCACATCCAGACTGCTTATATCATTAAAGTCGCAGAACAGCTCTGTCAATGCCGTATTGTTACTCACATCCAGACTGCTTATATCATTAAAGGAACAGGACAGATACGTCAATGCCGTATTGTTGCTCACATCCAGGCTGCTTATATCATTATAGTTGCATCTCAGATACGTCAATGCCGTATTGTTGCTCACATCCAGACTGCTTATATCATTAGAGGCGCATTCCAGCCTCGTCAATGCCGTATTGTTACTCACATCCAGACTGCTTAAATTATTATTGCAGCAATTCAATTCCCGCAAGTTAGAAAAATATTCTATTCCTTGCAAGCTTGCAATTCCTTTACCTGCTACATTGATTATTGTACATTGTGATATCTCGTCATCTGATAACTGACCGTCAGAGTTTTTATCGCAATTTAATGCCACCCACTCCCGAAATGCAGTGTCAGGAAAGTTAGTTGAATCAATTGTGACCGGCGATGCCGCTGGGGCTGTGACAATTTCCATATCTGATGATGTGGACGTTGCATCTGATGGCGTGGATGTGGCATTTACCTCGTTCAATCCCGCACTTGGTGTAAGTAAGGTGATTCCCATAACCGCAAGCATGGAAATGCCCATCATTGTTCGCTTTGCTTTTTGTTTTCTCATTCTGCTTTTTCCTTTCTTATTCCATTGTCTCTTTAATTCCTGATTTTCGGAATGCACAGAGCTTCCTTTATATGGTTATTCTACCGACCACGTTATAAAAAACAATATACCGGGGGTTGCGATTAGGCAACTCCCGGTTGCAAATGTAAAAAACACCTTTGATTTAATTGATTAAAGGGGTGCGGTATAAGACCACCCCCGTTTAAGCCTCGCTCCCCATTTGTGTCTTTGTTGAAATTAAACGTGTTCTGCCTTCAACCTTGACCATATTTTCCAATTTCTTTTAAAGCCCATGCTACAGCTTCAAATAGTTATCCAAAGTATCATTTGAAAGTTTTTTATCATGTATGGCAGACGTAGCTATCAATGTGCCTCCTGCATCGACCGGATTATAATTTTCTATTTTTTAAGGAAAAATTGTTGTAGAATATATCGGTTTGAATATGGTATAATTTTAATAAATTTGGTGAAGAAATGCCAGATGGAAGATTAACGGCACCTTCTGACGGGAAGGTATATCGCTTGAGAGAAGCGATACTGTTGTCGAAGCAGCTTGGAAAACCGTTGACGCAGGAAGAACTGGAAGAATTTGAAATATAATGTTGGGATTAAGCCTCCGAATCAAACAGGATTTGGAGGCTTTTCCCGAAAATACTTTGAAAAAAGGAGGCAGCAGATAAATGGTAAATGACAGATATGTGATAGATCATATGATGATTGAAGATAAGAAGCTGGTGCTGGTTATTGATGACTTACTGGAATGGTCGTACAATGTGAGAGCAGACCATGCCAATGCATTGAAGGCGAAAATCAGTGATTATATGCAGTTTATAGACAGTGGACAGGTGGCAGAGCATCATGGGGATGAAAAATATGACAGTATCGTCATTCGTGTGGCTGCAAAATATTCCTTTAGCAGGTACTGCCTTGATTTTCTTGAGAGATGCCGCGCATGGATTCAGGAAAATGGAAATCTTTGTGAGCTTGAATGGACGCATTTTCCGGATGATGACGGTACGGCAGAGCTTCAGGATGGCTTTTCGGATGACTATATATTTGATATGGATAAAATTTACCCGCGTATCAGAAAAAACTGGTCAAAAACTCCCGGTGAAACGGTTGCGCTTATGGCTACCAATTACGATTTTAATAATGAGCGTGAAGAAACACAGAAATACGATAATATACCGATGTTTCGAATACATGACAGTTATATAATTACCTTAATGCAGGATATGGGCAGCACTTACATGTATCTGACCTATGAATATCTTCCGGAAGATGTACCTGTTGAAGTGATTGAGAATAAAGCGTTTGAAAATCTGCATCGGGATATAACTTATCGTATGGTGGAATCAAGGGAGAGCGGAGTATACGGATTGGTAGCAGGTGGAGATTTTGAAGCGGAAGCACTGTGCCTGCCCGGTATATGGGAATATTGCAGTGAAGAATTAGAGGATGATTTGTTGATTGCAGTCCCGACGAAGGATATGGTGCTGTTTACAGGAGCAGGAGATAAGAAAGCCATACGAAAAATGTTGAAGCAGGCGAAAGAAATATATGAAGAAAACCGGAAGGAAAGACCGTTTTTAATTTTCAGCAGGGACGTTTTCCATTATAATAAAAATGCAAAACAGCTTGAAATCAGTAAGAAATACTGTGTGTGAAAATAAGAATCGGCTGAAAGAGGCATTGAAGCATGGACAATTATTGTGGTAGAAGGTAATCAATGATAACACTTTTTGTCATTAAGGGAGAAAAATTATGAATAAAATTATAAATGAAATTAAGCGGCTAATCAATGAAAACCGGGAAATTTATCTGCCCCATGTAAAGCCGGAAGCATTGGAAGAAAACGGGGCGGTTTATTACATGAATGGAAAAAACGGAACGGAATTTGACTG
This sequence comes from Lachnospiraceae bacterium UBA7076, assembly GCA_002493625.1. Classification (GTDB taxonomy): domain Bacteria; phylum Bacillota; class Clostridia; order Lachnospirales; family Lachnospiraceae; genus Coprococcus_C. The sequence goes on from DKZK01000034.1 coordinate 9,784, forward strand.
GTATGTGAATGGCAAAATTTCTGACTTTTTTGTATTCTATAATGATGAAAATAATCTGGGCGCCGTTAAGCTGACACTTTATTGCAACGGAGGCGTGCTGATATATATTTATGATGAAAGCGGAAAAAGCATGGTAAAAGAAATCAAAACATGTGTGGAAGCGTCGGAGGAGGATATTTTTACATTTGCGGTATTATTGAGAAATGTGATGGATGATAAGAAAATCTGGGATGCAAATATAGATAGTATTGATACAGGCGTTGCATTAACCGCTGACAGCATAAACGAATTTAAGAATAACAGGCAATACTATGAAGCTATGATTAACAGGAAGAAGCTGATTGGAATGATGTGTTATGTGTCAAAGAAGATTACGGACGAGGGCTGGAAAGTGGGATATATGATAAGAGAGGAAGGACTGAATGAAAATGACAGCGGATGGTCTTTTATGGCAGGAAATGAGGATGACGAATACATGGCTGACTATAAAAATATAAAGCTGTTATCCATAGCAGAGGTGTGTCAACTGGATCAGGATGTCTGGAAGCATATTGATAATCCTGTGGGAACAGCTTTCATACGAATTTCTTCCGAGGAGTTTGAAATAGATTGTAATGACAAAGAAATATTTTCTGAAAAGAGGAGAACGATGTGAAATTATAGGGCTATAATAAGAACCCCCTGAACTCTCATGATTGAGGGGCAGGGGGTGAAGTGCTGAAGACTTTTTTATTTATTTTTAAATCCGTTTTTCTATTATTGTTGCTTTCTGCGAATATATAATGTTACGCCTCCCGCAAATGAAGCAAGAAGCAGGAAAATTACCGGATATAACGGGGCTGTGTCTCCCGTCTTTGGTGACGCATCTTTGGAATTGTCAGTTTGCGTTGGCGCAGGTTCTACCTTGACCGGTTGCGAAGTGGACGGTTGCTCGGTGGTCGGCTGTTCGGTGGTCGGTTCTTCAGTGGTTGGTTCAGTAATATCCCTCACCTCAGAAATTCTTACATAGACAGTCATCTTTGTGTTACTTAATGCCGGTGCATTTGTTTCATATAAATATCGTACTGTGTCTCTCACATCCTTGGCATCAGACAGGTTAATCCGACCGGACGTACTGTTATATGTAGTTCCATCCTCTATCATCCAAGCATCATCTATGCTTACTCTCTTTAAATCCAATGGAAGTTTTGACAAATCAATGTAATACTCGTTTCCATTTTTATACATTGGAACCGATACAGTCTGGATATGAGCAAAGTCATTCAGACTTGTATTTTTACTTAAATCCAGACTGCTTAAATTATTACCGTTGCAATACAGTGATGTCAAAGCGGTATTGTTGGTGAC
>DKZK01000034.1:11458-11862 GCA_002493625.1 Lachnospiraceae bacterium UBA7076
ATATATCAAAGAGGTATTGTTGGTAACATCCAAACTGCTTATATTATTAAGAGTGCAATACAGCACTGACAAAGCCGTATTATTACTAACATTCAGACTGCTTAAATTATTACTGTAGCAATATAGATCTGTCAAAGCGGTATTGTTGGTGACATCCAGAGTGCTTAAATTATTATGACTGCACCAAAGTAGATTCAAAACTGTATTTTTACTAACATCCAAACTGCTTAAATTATTATCATAGCACCTCAGAACTGTCAAAGAGGTATTGTTGCTAACATCTAAACTGTTTAAATTATTATCGGAACAATTCAGACTCTCCAAAGTAGTATTATTGCTAACATCCAGACTGCTTAAATTATTATCATGGCACCTCAGATCTGTCAAAGCGGTATTGTTGGTGA
>DKZK01000034.1:12166-21881 GCA_002493625.1 Lachnospiraceae bacterium UBA7076
ATATATCAAAGAGGTATTGTTGGTGACATCCAGACTGCTTAAATTATTCCTGCCGCAATACAGATGTGTCAAAGAGGTATTGTTGGTGACATCCAGACTGCTTAAACTATTATCTTTGCAATGCAGATGTGTTAAAGAGGTATTGTTGGTGACATCCAGACTGCTTAAACTATTATCGTTGCAATACAGATGTGTTAAAGAGGTATTGTTGGTGACATCCAGATTGCTTAAATTATTACCGTCACATTCTAGATATGTCAAAGCGGTATTGTTAGTGATATCCAGACTGCTTAAATTGTTAACAGAACAACTCAGCCACCTCAAAGAGGTATTGTTAGTGATATCCAGACTGCTTAAATTGTTAAAGGAACAACCCAGCCACCTCAAAGCGGTATTATTAGTGATATCCAGACTGCTTAAATTATTATTGCCGCAATACAGAACTGTTAAAGCGGTATTGTTGCTAACATCCAGACTGTTTAAATTGTTATAATCGCAATTCAGGTGCTGCAAGTTAGGGAAAAATTCTATTCCTGTCAAGTTTGCAATTCCCTTATTTTCTACTTTGATTAAGCTACATTGTAACATCTCATCCTCTGATAATTGTCCATCATCGTCTTTATCGCAATTAACTCTTACCCACTCCCGAAATACGTCATCAGGAAAATTAGTCGAATCAATTGCGACCGGCGCTGTTGGTGCTGCATACATCATATCCATATCTGACGGCAATGCTGCTGCATTTTCCTCAATCCCCGCATCCGACAGCGATGCTGTCACATCCGCCTCAATCTTCGCATCCGACGGTGTGGAGGTTGCTTTTACCTCGTTTATTCCTGCTCCCGGTGCAAGTAAGGCGATTCCCATAACCGCAAGCAGGGAAATCCCCATCATGCTTTGTTTTGTTTTTTGTTTTCTCATTCCCATTTTTCCTTTCTCATATTCTTTTCGGGGCTGTTGCAATAAGGATTTGTTTTCTTAGAAGAGCCCCACAGAATTTCTTTTTATGGTTACATGATTATTCTATCAATCGTGCCGTGAAATACAAAGATACCAGCGGTTGTCATCAGGCAACTTTTGGTTGCAAACGTGAAAATGACTCGTTTTTTCTATTATTTTTGCTTTCTGCGAATGTATAATGTCACGCTTCCCGCAAATGAAGCAAGAACAAAGCGGTATTGTTACTGACATCCAAGCTGCTTATATCATTATCGTTGCAGATCAATCCACTCAGGTTGGGGAAAAATTCTATTCCTTCCAAGCTTGCAATTCCCATATTACGTATATAGAAGCTTGTATATTGCAATCTTTCATCCTCTGATAACCGTCCGTCAGAGTTTTTATCACAATCGTCTTTCACATACTGCCGAAACACTTCATCAGGAAAAGTAGTCGAATCAATTGCGACCGATCCTGATGGCGCTGCATTTATCATATCCACATCCGTCTCAGTTTCCACATCCGATGGCGTGGATGTTGCTTTTACCTCGTTCATTTCCACACCCGGTGCAAGTAAGGTGATTCCCATAACCGCAAGCAGGGAAAACCCCATCATGCTTCGTTTTGTTTTTTGTTTTCTCATTTCCATTTTTCCTTTCTCATATTCTTTTCGGGGCTGTCGCAATAAGGATTTGTTTTCTTGGCAGAGCCCCACAGATTTTCTTTTTATGGTTACATGATTATTCTATCAATTGTGCCGTGAAATACAAAGATACCAGCGGTTGTCATCGGGCAACTCTTAGTTGCATGTTGCTATTTGGTCTTGATTTCCACTTTATTTGAGAATAAACTATTCATAAAAGATTGGGACTATAAGGTCGTTGATTCTGTCGGTGATTTGATTATGCAGGCGTCCAAACAGCTTTTTAACTGGACGGATGCCTATACCATTGACGTTTTCCGTCCGGAAAACACAGTGTTATCCCTGATGATTGTCCTTGCCATTGACGCGGCAAAATGTTCTTCCAATGACTAACAGAGGAAGTCAGATTTTCTGAAGGGCATGGACTGCCTTTAACGAATGGGAATAAACACGCATAAAGGTTGAAAATACCGTAATGTGTTGGACGAAAATAGTATCGCCGAATCCAAAGGGAGAGCATGTGAATGAACTATGAAAAAAAATTGCATCAGAAGGTTAAGAAATTTAAACGTATTGCCAATAAAGATTATCCGAAGTGGAGCGAAAAACACGATAATGGGGAATGGGAAATCGGTTTAAAAGAATTTGATGAAATGTGTGATGTTATATTTGAAATAATAGAAAAGACATCATGTGATGAGGCATCCGAACAAATGCTGGATGATATTTTATTCGGCATTGCAAGGGATAATGAATCCGAACGTATTGCGGAAAAATTATTGAAACATCCTGAATGGTACTCCCTGCTTTGTAAAAAATCATTGACAACCGGGTATATAAATGCAAAATGGCAGTTTGCAGGGCATTTGAAGGATTATAACGGGAAGGACGGGCTCCATGAAATTATCTTTGAGTTTTTGAAGGTTGATGATGAGTATACGGAACGCCTTGCACTGCAAACGCTGGCATATATTTATCCGGATAAAGCGGAACAATATGCAATTGATTTTTGGTGGAGAGACAAATATAAGGGGAAAGACTATGAAGACGAGTATCAGAAAATAATGGTGCTACATGTATTAAACATAATACAATCAACTGAATTGAAGAAATATTTAGATTTGGCGGATAAAACAGAGTATTACTATTTAAAGGAAAATTCAGAAGAAATACGCAGAAAGTTGGAAAGCAATATATGACAAAATAGTATTTAGGAGGTGAAGTAGATGTCTGTATGGATTAAAAATGGTGAGAAACAAAAGGAAATGGAATTAAGATTATATGCCCCCGAATCAGAAATGATACAATTAACATTTAATCCACTGAAAATGTCGGATGAACCAAATTGGAATCCACAATTTGAAGAATGGACCTGTTATACAACCCCGTTGGTGATATATAAGCAGGATTATGAAATCCTGCTAAAAGATTATTTTGATAAAATGTATCCGACAAAAGATGCTTTTGACGGAACCCCGGAACCGTGTTTTGATATTTGTTTTCATAACTGGCTTGGAACAGACGATTGGATGAAGGTCATTTCAGAAATTCAAAACGATTTGGATGGTTTTCAACCTGACAGAAAGCAGTTTTATATTGGATTTCTTGACTGGCTGAAAGAGGCGTTGAAGCATACAACAATTATTGTGGTAGAAGGCAATCAATGAAAACCCGCGGATGAGAGAGAAAAAAGACCGTGATTGCGAAAGTACTTTGTTCTTGAAAATATTGTATGTATGAAATATAATTTACTTATGATGTTAAAAGATTCACATGATTATAGCACCATTTGAAGCCATTTTCGAGGGAGTTGATTATGGGTTATTCAGGTAAGGAAATTTTCATTCGTGACGAACTTGTAAATGCTGCGAAGGCACTTGGATAAAAATAAAAGGAGGATATGTGTTATGTCAAAAACTTTAGTAGTTTATTTTACTTATTCGGGTAATGCTAAGAAGGTGGCGGAAAGAGTGGCACAGCTTGCAGGCGCTGACTTGTTTGAAATTGTGGCAAAAAATGCTTACTCCAGCGACTATCAGACATGCGTAGAGGAGGCAAGGAAGGAGGTTGCTGCAAATGCCAGACCTGAAATTACTGATAAGGTTCAGGATATGGACAAATATGATACCTTAGTTGTAGGATTTCCGAACTGGTGCAGTACATGTCCTATGCCGGTGCTCACATTTTTGGAGCAGTATGACTTGACGGGAAAGAAAATATATTCCTTTGTCACAAATGGTGGCGGAGGATGCGGAAGAAGCGCAGAGGATATTGCAAAGAGCGCAAAGGGAGCAGAGGTTACGGAAAGCATTAACGGTAACGAACTTTCTGACGATGCGATAAAACAGTGGCTTGGATTGTAGAGTGGAGGAACAGACAAACATGAGAAAGTCAATTCTGATTGTGGATGATGATGAGTTAAACAGAGAACTGCTGAGTCAGATGTTTGAGGATGAATATACAATTCTGATGGCAAAGAATGGTAAGCAGGCGATATCGCAGTTAGATGAACATATGGAAGATATAGCAGTTGTTCTTTTGGATTTAATAATGCCTGTCTTAAATGGGTATCAGGTGCTTAAGGTTTTAAATTCAAGAAAGATACTGGATGAGATTCCGGTAGTGCTTATTACTGCAAGCAGTGACGAGCAGACAGAGTTTACCTGCTATACACTCGGTGCATCGGCGGTTATAACTAAGCCTTTTGTGGCGCAGATTGTGAGGCAGAGAGTTTACAATATTATTGAGCTCCACAGAAATGCGGATGCCCTTGCGAAAAAGGTTGAGCAGCAGAGGGAACGTATACACGAGCAGCGCCGTAAAATGGAGATATTTAATGAAAAGCTTATTGATGTTGTCAGTAACATTGTTGAGTTCAGGGATTTGGAGTCGGGCGCTCATGTAAAACGTGTCAAGGGACTTACAAGGATTATGGCGGAAACTTATATGAAGCTTTATCCGGAATCAGGACTTAACGAGAATAAAATAAATGTTATTGTCAGGGCTTCCGCTCTCCATGATATAGGTAAAATTTCCATACCTGACAGCATACTCCTTAAGCCGGGCAGACTTACAGATGAGGAAAGAGAGATAATGATGAGCCACACCACAAAGGGCTGTGAGATTTTAAAGCTTATTGACGTGGTGCAGGATGATGAGCAGATGCAGGCGGCCCATGACATATGCAGACATCATCATGAGAGACATGATGGCAAGGGTTATCCCGATGGATTGAAAGAAGACGAAATCCCTCTTTCTGCCCAGCTTGTTTCCATTGTTGACGTATATGATGCGCTTGTCTGTGAAAGGGTCTACAAAAAGGCATTTGATAAGGAGACCGCTTACAATATGATACAAAATGGAGAGTGCGGCACCTTTTCTCCAAAGCTGTTGAAGTGCTTTGAATATGCGAGAAGAGAGATGGAGGAGTTTTCCGATAGTCAGAAGGACTAGGATTGACTTGCGTTGCTGATCTTCGGTTGATGAGATGATATAGTATAAACATAATAAGACGGGGCTGTCGCATAATTCTCTTTTATTATACATTTTCAATAAAGAACGCTCCAACGTGTAACTTAACTTCCGATTTTCTTTATTAAAAATGCATAGTTACTAAGAAAACAAATCCCTATTGCGGCAGCCCCGTCTGTTATATTTCTATTCAATGGCAGGTTTTTCAACATTTGTATCATATTCCGGTTTCTGATAGACTCTTACATAATCAACATAAAATTTTGCATTTTCAAAATCTGTTGTTTCGTCAGGATTTCCGGGCCATGTACCGCCTACCGCAAGGTTAAGCTGTACGAAAAATGTCTGGTCAAACGGTGCAGGATAAGGCTTTTCATCCTGACCGCTGGCTGCGGTAAACCATTGATTTACAGTGTTGTAAAGATTTCCGTCAATGTAAAACCTCATTTCTCCCGGCTCCCATTCAACGGAATACTCATGAAAATCGTCGGCAAAGCTTCCGTTTTCAAGAGTGTAAATTCCCTGCTGCTCAGCATGAGGCTCGCCATAATGTATAGTTCCATAAGCCACCTCAGGCTGGCTTCCCAAAACCTCCATAATATCTATCTCGCCGCATTTTGGCCACTGACCATAGTAGCTCTCATCTGTAGGCATCATCCATATTGCAGGCCAGAGTCCCTGTCCGATTGGCACTTTCGCTCTTACTGCAACCTTTCCGTAAAGGAAATCCGTTTTGTTTTGTCCCGTTACCTTTCCGGAGGTATAGTAATCATTTCCTGATTCATCCTTTGTTTTTATTGCGCGGATAACAAGCTTGCCGTCTTCAATGTATATATTATCCGTTGAATCTGTGTATTCCTGCAATTCTGCATTAGTCCATCCCGGCGCATGCTTTTCATAATTCCACTTTTCCGTGTCAAGCTCAGGTCCGTCAAATTCATCGCTCCAGAGCAGCTTGTAGCCCTCAGGCTCCAATTTCTTATTCATATTTGTTCTCCTTTCCAAAGCAGGGCTGACGCCCCTGCTCATTATAAATAAACCGTGTCTATGCATATAAAATGCTTTTATATATGTATATTATCAAAATAAAATTTTAAAATATACCGTTTTAATATCTTTTTTTATGTTTTTGTGATATGATGAGAACATCTAAGGGGGAAAAAGCATTATGGATATACAGAGAGAATTGCTGTATAAGCAGTTTATTCAAAGAGAGGATGATATTCTCCGCGCGCCCTATAATCCTGAGCTTGAATTTTATTCGGAGATAAAATCCGGAAATGTAAAAAGGGTCAGGGAGCTATGCAGCCAGCCCATACATACGAAGGAGGGACTTGGAGTTTTGTCATCAAATCCCTTGCAGAATATGAAATTTCATTTTGTCATCACAACAGCCCTTGTGGCAAGATACTGTATCGAGGGGGGAATGGAGCTGGCAGAGGCATACAGCCTCAGTGATTTTTATATTCAGAAGGCAGACAGATGTAAAAGGGTTGAGGATATTTCCAAGCTGCACAGCGTCATGTGTGAGGACTATGCGAAAAAAATGAAAAACCTGAGGAAACAAAAAATATGCTCAAAAAACATAGCCGATTGTCTCGATTACATTTTCGACCATCTGAATACAAGGATAACTGTGGATGAACTGGCAAGGCATGTAAGCTTAAATCCTTCCTATCTTTCAAGACTTTTTAAAAAGGAGGTCGGATGCTCCATAAGTGAGTATATACAGAGCCGCAAAATCGAAACGGCGCAGAATATGCTTATTTATTCGGATTATGCGCCGGCGGAGATTACGGCTGTGCTGGCATTTCCCAGCCAGAGCTATTTTACGGAAATTTTTAAAAAGAGAACGGGAGTTACGCCTGCAAAATACCGTATGATGAATTTCAGGAAATTGAGATAACGGAGCAGTCCGGCAGGTATTCTGTTCTTTTATGGGAAATTTCTCAAAATACTATACAGGATCGGTTTTTCGGATTCTGCCAAGATGCGAGCGGTAGTGCAAAAGGAACTTTTTGTTATAGAAAGAAGTAGTATAGTGTGCTATAATGTTCAAATAATGAATGGATGACGTTCAATAACAAGAGAAAGGAAAATGCAAAGTGGCAGATAAAAAGATTATGCTCGGTAATGAGGCAATTGCCAGAGGCGCTTACGAAGCAGGCGTTAAGGTCTCAGCAGCTTATCCGGGCACACCAAGTACAGAGATAAGTGAAAATATAGTGAAATATCCGGAGATTTATGCGGAGTGGTCACCAAACGAAAAGGTTGCAATGGAGGTTGCAATCGGCGCATCCATAAGCGGAGTGCGCGCTATGGCGTCCATGAAGCATGTAGGCGTAAATGTTGCAAGCGATCCTCTTTATACTATATCCTACGGAGGAGTAAACGGCGGACTTGTCATAGTTGCAGCCGATGATCCGGGGCTTTACAGCTCTCAGAATGAGCAGGACAGCCGCGCGGTTGCAAGGGCTGCCATTGTTCCGGTGCTTGAGCCTTCCGACAGTCAGGAGGCAAAGGACTTTACAAAATATGCATTTGAATTAAGCGAAAAATACGATACGCCGGTTATGGTGAGGACAACGACGAGGCTTTCGCATTCACAGGGAACGGTTCTGCTCTGTGACAAGGCAGAGGTTGAGGATAAAACCTACGAGAGAAATCCTGCAAAGTTTGTAATGATGCCTGCAAATGCAAAGGGCAGACATGTATATGTTGAAAAGCGTATGAAGCAGCTTGCGGAGGATGGATGTACAATGCCTGTAAATAAAGTGTTTTATGGCGATACATCCATCGGCTTCATAACAAGCGGCATACCATACCAGTATGTAAAGGAGGTATTCCCGGAAGCATCAGTGCTTAAGCTTGGAATGGTGCATCCACTTCCGAAAAAGCTTATTGAGGAATTTGCCTCAAAGGTTGACAAGCTTTACATATTTGAGGAGCTTGAGCCTGTTATTGAGGAGCAGGTTAAGTCGTGGGGTATAGAGGCAATCGGAAAAGAAATTTTTACAATTCAGGGTGAGTACAGCGCAAATATGCTTAGAAAGGCGCTTAAAGGTGAAGCTGTGGCGGCAGAGCCATACGACAATGTACCTGTAAGACCGCCTATCCTTTGTCCGGGCTGTCCGCACAGAAGCGTGTTTACCGTTCTGAATAAGCTTAAGATACATGCTGCGGGAGATATCGGATGCTATACACTTGGCGCAGTTGCCCCTCTTAATGTCATAGATACGACAGTCTGTATGGGAGCAAGCATTTCCACCCTCCACGGTATGGAAAAGGCAAAGGGCAAGGATTATATAAAGAACTGGGTTGCCGTTATAGGCGATTCGACCTTTATGCACACTGGCGTAAATTCCCTTATGAACATGGTTTACAATCAGGGTACGGGAACGGTTATCATACTTGACAATTCCACAACGGGAATGACGGGTCATCAGGACCATGCAGCCACGGGAAAAACCTTAAAGGGTGAGGTTGTGCCTGCAATTAACATTATGGGGCTGTGTAAGTCGCTGGGCATAAAAAACGTAGTGGAGGTAAATGCATTTGACCTTGAAACCCTTGAAAGGGTTGTTAAGGAGGAGGTTGCAAGGGACGAGGTTTCGGTTATTATTACAAAATCCCCTTGTGTGCTTCTTAAGGGCAATGTATTTCCGAATGTCTGTAAGCCGATTCCGGAAAAGTGTAAGAAATGCGGAATGTGCTTAAAGCCGGGATGTCCTGCGCTTACAAAATTAGAGGACGGAACAATTGCAATTGATACAACTATGTGTAACGGATGCGGACTTTGCAAATCGCTTTGCAAATTTGACGCCATAGAAGCTTGTGAGAAATAGGAGGGAGTATCAGTGGAAACAAAGAATATCATGATTGTAGGTGTCGGTGGACAGGGTACTTTGCTTACAAGCCGCATACTTGGCGGAATAACCGTGGATGCGGGATATGACGTCAAGCTTTCGGAGGTTCACGGCATGGCGCAGAGAGGCGGAAGCGTTGTTACATTTGTAAGATACGGAGATACGGTTGCGGAGCCTATTGTTGAGGAGGGACAGGCGGATGTGCTTATTGCCTTTGAGAGACTTGAGGCTATGAGGTATGCGCATTTTCTTAAAAAGGACGGCGTTATCGTTGTAAATGACTGGCGCATAGACCCGATAACTGTAGTTACGGGCGCAGCAAAATATCCTGACAATATTATAGAGGAGCTGGGCAAAAAGCATAAGGTATACTCCATAAATGCAATGGAGGAGGCAGAAAAGCTTGGCAATGTGAAGGCATTTAATGTTATTGTTCTGGGACTTGCAGCAAGGCATATGGACTTTTCCGAGGAGGCATGGCTTAAGGTTATTGAAAACACTGTGCCGCCAAAGACAATTGATATAAATAAAAAGGCGTTCCTTTGCGGATATAAGGGAGCGTAGTTAGGGTATAATATTATGTAGGAGCTGTCGTTCCAAGAATATTTACGGTATAATATAAAAAAATCGTTTGAAGACGTCGGTACTTAGGTGGTGTATTTTGGCACCTTAGTACCGTTACGTCATTGTCCTCAGGGCTCCGTCTGCTTTAGTGTCCTAAGGAATCCACCTGCTACGCAGGTACCTTAGGACATAAGACACCTCAGGACATAAGACGAGCGAAAGCGTATTTTTT
>DKZK01000040.1:0-3743 GCA_002493625.1 Lachnospiraceae bacterium UBA7076
CGCATAAACGCTCACCTCAAAACCTTCGGTTTTTCGGTGTTCGTTACACTCACATAGGTCCAAGAACATTCGAATGGCTGCAAGCAGCCACCGAATGTTCTGCGGACCTGCGTGAGCGTTTATGCGTTCATGATACCATAAATTTATTTTTTTTTACATATTAATCATAAACTGTATCTTTTTTGTACCTGTTTATGATAAAATAGTACCAATAAAATACTTTCAGGAGGATAATTTATGTATTGTGACGATTGTGGTCATGAGCTTGACCCTTCAGGCAAATGTCCTATTTGTGGCTGGCAGCTTCCGGACAGTGCCCCAAAGCCCCAAAATCAGACTCCGCCTAACTTGAACCAACCGCCTAATCAAACAAATAATCAACAGAGACAAATGTATAATCAGCCTGATATGCAGCAGGGACAGATGTTCAATCAACCTAATGTACAGCAGAGGCAAGTCTACAATCAGCCTAACATGCAGCAAGGGCAGATACACAACCAACCTAATATGCAACAGAGGCAAGTCTACAATCAGCCTAACATGCAGCAGGGGCAGACGTACAATCAGCCTGATATGCAACAGGGACAAATTCACAACCGCCCTAACATGCAGCAGGGGCAGATGTACAACCAGCCTAACAACCCATATAACAATATACCGCCAAATAACGGCGCACCGAAAAAAAAGAAAAAATGGCCCATTTTTGCAGGCATCGGCGCGGGCGTAGCTGCAATTGCCGTTGCTGTTGTTCTGATTGTCAGAGCAAATACGGTTGACTATACAAAGGACAGACCAAACGGTACTACACATGCATCAAGCGAGCGAACAACTGAAACGACAGAAAATACTACCACGGAACATGTTATAAATGACAGGGACGAAAAAAGCAAAACAATCATGGTGTACATGGTCGGCTCCGATTTGGAAAGCAAACATTATGCAGCATCGACAGACATTGACGAAATGCTTAATTCGGATTTTGATGATGATGAGATAAATCTTTTAATATATGCCGGGGGATGTCAGGACTGGTACAACAGCAGTATTCCTGATGGTGATAACTCCATTCATCTCATATCAGACGGCAATCTCACCATGCTTGACAGCACGGACGGCAAAAACATGGGCGACCCTGATACGCTGCTTTCCTTTTTGGATTACAGCTATGAAAATTATCCTGCGGATCAATACTCCCTTATCCTCTGGAATCATGGCGGAGGAGCCCTGCTTGGATATGGCTTTGATGAGATAACAGGCGATTGTCTGACGCTCGATGAGCTTGACAAGGCGCTTTCCCAAAGCCCTTTTAATGGCGAAAATAAGCTTGAGTGGGTCGGTTTTGACGCCTGTCTCATGGCAACAATTGAAACTGCCAATATGCTTGCTCCATATGCAAATTTTATGATAGCATCACAGGAATCGGAGCCCGGCTGGGGCTGGGATTATGTTTTTCTCAGCGAAATTGATGATTTGTCAGACGGGGAGGAAATAGGCAAAGAAATCGTAGATTCATACATGGATTACTGTGAAGAAACATTTGATGCGGTTCCTTATTCATACGCAAGCGTAACCCTTTCCGTTCTGGACTTAAGCAAGGCAGAGGCTGCGGAAGCTGCCCTCGAAGCAATGTATGCAAAAGCAAACGGTAATCTTACTGCTGAAAGCTATGGAGACTACTCAAGAATACGTGTATCAACAAAGGAAATTGCATCTGAGTTTACAGGTGATTACTCTTACGACATAATAGATCTGACTGACTTATCAGCTAATATGAAGCGGCTTTATCCAAGCGAAGCCCAGGCTCTTACGCAGGCGTTGAATGAACTTGTAGTTTATAACAAAGCAAATGAGGAACGGTCAAATGGCATTTCCATTTACCATCCATACAATTCCAAGAGCTATACGGAATATTATATTCCAATATATGAGACATTTGACTTTGCCCCTAATTATACTGCCTACATAACAACCTTTGCAGGGCTATTAACGTCAGAAGGTACCCTTACGGCAACATGGGACATAGCTTCAATGCTTCCAACTGCAAACGGCGATATGACATTTTCGCTTCAGCTTACGCCTGAGCAGTCCGCCGTGTGCCAGAATGCTTACTTTGTCATTTCGAGAATGGATATGGATAATCCTTCCAATTACATGTTTGTTGCCATGGGAAATGATGTGTCTATTGATGAAGCAAATGTTGCCACAGCCAATTTTGACGGCAATATCATTTATATGCAGAATGATACTACACTTGAACAATATGAGGTAATGTATACGATTCAGGAAAAAACTGACAGCTATACAAGGTATCTTCTTTCAAGTATTCTCTTTAATGAGGACATACAGGAGGAAGATGCCATGTATGCATACTTTGTAATGGACGTATCGGCAGAGCATCCGGGTGGTGAGCTTATCGGAACATATCCGATATCCAATCTTGTTTCCGGTGACACGACCAACCTATTCCCTGAGAGATATGAGATTAATCCATATGATTACCAGAACATTGCTTTTGGCTCCCTCTCTCATGAATTTACCTCCGAGGAGGACCTTACCAACCTGAACGAAGCCGATTGGAACGACCTTATACTCCGCTACAATACACAGCCTGTATCAGACGGATTTTCAACTGTTTCAGGAAGCATGGTTCCGGGTATTCCATATTTCGGAATGTTTATATTTGAGGATACTCAGGGAAACAGACATTGCTCCAATCTGGTGCAGTTGCAGTAAACGCGTTTGAGGATGTTATCACTTATTGACGACTTTAAGCTGGCAGCAAAGATAATAGCAGAGTTTTTCAGGTGTGAGTAGAAGAACAGATACAGGAAAAGGCAGACGCTTTGATAAAGCGGCTGCCTTTTTGAATTTTGTTTATCCCTCTATTTTTTTCATTCAGTTATGCAAATGGCAATTTATCGTGTCCAGGTCTTTAATAAAAAATATTTCCAAAGGTTCTTTAGGGAGTAAAAGAGCTCCACATTCAGTATAACCTGTCTTTCGATAAAAGAACTGCGCCTGCTCGTTTGACTGTGTAGATGTCAGTACCTGCTTATGGTTCTCTTTCGCCATTTCTTTTTCCCAAAAGGAAACAAGTTCTGTTCCGTTTCCTTTTTTTCTATAACCATCCAAAATATACAGCATATTCATAAACGGCATATTGTCCCAAAACAGACCAAACCTTAACCAGCCTATAAAATTATCATTTTGATACATGACTAACACTCTCTTAACATGGATGCTGTTTCTCAATTCAGATTCAGAAATGTGCCTGTCATGTTCTTTCAAAACGGTAAAATCCTGAAAATCTGCATATCGAATCATTGTGCACCTCCACAGCCCTGATTGGTCGGACAGCAGTCCCCAATACTTAACATTATATCACCCAAATGTAAATAAATCTACTGTCCGTTATACCCTTTTTCTGCTTCCTATAATGCATCCTATTTTTTGCGCTTATTAAACTGTCTATTTTCTACTCACCGGTCAAAAGCTGTAAAATCAGATTTTCATAATCAATTGCATACACCAGTCCGTTGGGAAATCCAATGTATTCAACTTTATTTATTCCATCTCTCCGTGCATACGCATTCTCAACCGTTATCCTGTCACCCTCTCCGTATGTTATGACAAGGTCAGATTTTTCCATCCGCATTTCTATCTTCTCAGAGCTTATTCCCCCACCGAACTGAATCCGGTCCTCTCCGCACTCTCTTTCATACCAGCCGTCATATACCGTGTCA
>DKZK01000040.1:4081-4279 GCA_002493625.1 Lachnospiraceae bacterium UBA7076
TCCGGTTCCTCCGCAGAGTGTGTCATCGCCTTCGTCTCCGTCCAGCGTGTCGTTTCCTTCCTCCCCGTAAAGGGTGTCGTTTCCGTTTCTTCCGCTTATGGTGTCATTTCCTGCCCTGCCGTATATTGTTTCGTCATCCCTGTAGCCTTTTCTTCCGTCAAGTCCGCTTATGGCGTCGTCTCCGTCACTTCCGTATCT
>DKZK01000045.1:0-1412 GCA_002493625.1 Lachnospiraceae bacterium UBA7076
CCTTCGGTTTTTCGGTGTTCGTTACACTCACATAGGTCCGAGAACATTCATATGTCTGCAAGCAGCCATATGAATGTCCTGCGGACCTGCGTGAGCGTTTATGCGTTCATTTTATCATGTCGTTAATCTCATTACAACTACTGAACTTTATTTTGTCCGCTTAAAACATCATTTAAAATATCTGCCAGCGGTATCATTGCATTTTTTGCCTCCTCAACGGTGTTTGTCTGAGCGCCAAGCTCAATCAGCGTTGCTCTTGGCATCAAATCCAGATTATATCTGTAACCGCTTATGTATATGCGCCGCATTAAATCTCCGTATTTTGCCTTTCCCGATAAATGAAGCTGAAGACTGAAGGCAAGATTGTCAATTTTATTCGGATTATCCATCGACTCAATATCACCGTTCACATTAAGTCTGCTCACGCCGTTAAAGAACATAATCTGCGCCGTAGGCTTTCCGTTTATTACCCTGACAAGGTGTAAATCCTCCCGCACGCCATCCCTGTGAAGGTCAACGATAACCTCTATAGATGGGTACTGCTCCAATATATTTTTTACTCCCTCACGGGACAAATCGTACGCATAGCTCCTGTCCAGAACGCCGTCAACCATATCATATACCGTTCTGTCATGGTAAACCTTTATGCCGTAATCCTCCTCCAGTATTCTTGTAAGCTCATCACCCAGTCCGATTACGGTATCCTCCGTAACTCCCTCGCGGCTGTCAGCAAAGGCTTCACTTCCATGAGTGTGATAGATTAAAATTTTATATTCGTCACCCGAAAGGTCAATGCTTAAGTCCTTTGACATAAGCGCCTCACCATTTATCTCATCCGGATTTATGCTGGTGGATTGCGCCACTGTATAGCAGTTGGAAACCAGAAATTCATAATCCATAATCTGCTCCATCGTATAATTTATCCCTACCATATCCGAAATTGCAGAAGCCTCCGTCACATCCGATTGTCCGTTTCCATCCTTAGATGCAGAGTCGGGGGTGCCTGTCTCCATTGTCAAGACAGCATCCGTCTGTGTGGAAATGTAATCCGCAGGATTTATGATATCCCCATCAGACACAAATCCTCTATCCCCAAACAGAAAGCTGTCGGCAAATGCATGATCCTCTATGGCAACAATCGGTACAATGTTATTGAGAAGCCACTGCTCTTTCCTTTCCACATCACCGGAGCAGACAAGCATTTCATTCTTTAAATCGGTAAGCACCATGACAGACAAATCGGTTGCTATAAGAAGCATACATGTAATGCCGGAAAGCAATATGAAAATAACTAAAATACCTGACCTGATTTTTTCCATATTTAATTATATGCCTGAATTTTTTTATCATTCTATAAAACTTTGGAACATTGTCTTGTAATTTCATAATGCTTTGACAGATTGTATTGTAAT
>DKZK01000045.1:1741-19546 GCA_002493625.1 Lachnospiraceae bacterium UBA7076
CTTTGACAGATTGTATTGTAATTCTATAAAGCTTTGGCGGATTGTCTTGTAATTTCATAAAGCCTTGGCAGATTGTCTTATAATTCTATAAAGCTGTTTATGGCTTCGGATATCGTATAGCTGATTCTTTTTACGGACTCGTCTATGTTCTTTGGCGTCACAAACATGGTTGCAAGCTCAGGTGACGTAAGCCTGCTCACCAGATCATATTTTTCCCGCTCATCAAAATCCATTTCGTACTGCTTATCCTTCCTTGTGGAAAGCTCATTCACCATGGCTTCCATTGCCTCACTTATAATCGATGTAACCGAAATAACCGTAGGAACACCGATTGCAATTACTTTTACCCCCAGGGTTTCCTCATTTAACGATAACCTGTGGTTTCCCACTCCTGAGCCGGGACTTATGCCCGTGTCGCAAAGCTGAATTGTAGTGTTAAGTCTTGAGGGCTCTCTGGCTGCCAGCGCATCAACGGCAATTATAACATCAGGCTTAACCTCCTTGCATATGCCCTTTAGAATGTACAGTGTTTCCACTCCTGTCTGCGCCATAACCCCCGGAGAAATTGCGCTTAAAATTTTTGTATCCTTTATCAGCTTTTCCTGTACCAGATGTCTTGTAATAAAAAGATTGTCAACAACATAGGGTCCAAGCGCATCAGGAGTTACATCTCTGTTTCCAAGCCCTACCACAAGTATGTTTTTTGCATCCTTAATCATTTCCTCCAGATTATTGTAAAGCACCTGTACAAACTGCTCATGTATGCTTTCATCCGCCTGCAAAAGCTCCTTATTTTCAAGCGTAATGTAATTTCCTATGGGTTTGCCCAAAAGCTTGGCCCCTGCTTTATTTTTTACCTTTATTTTACTGACAACCACCCCGTATTCCATATATGAGGACAGGCTTACACCGTCAAGACACTCCTCCTTATCCAAATCCTCCTTAAGCTCAACGGCAAGGTCCGTTCTTATAAATCTATCCATAAAAATAACTCCTTATCTAAACAAACAGATAAGGAGTAGGTTATACTCTTTTATTTAATTTCATTCAAGCAGACCAAATATTTTTTCTACCGCTTCCTCTATGGCAGTATTTTCTGCGTCAACCGTAATATCGGCATATCTTTCGTATAGCGGCGCTCGCTCACTGTAAATATCCTCTATGGTCTCGCCCTTTTTCATAACGATACCCCTTGTGGTTATATTATTTACACGTTTTTTTATCTCATCACAGCCAAGCTTAATGTATACGACCTTTCCCATCTGCTTTAAATGCTCCATTGCCTCTTTTCCAAAAACAGCGCTTCCTCCTGTAGCTATAACTGTGTGTTCCGCATTTATCTCCGAGATAATTTTATTTTCAGCCTGCAAAAAATAAGCAATGCCATGGTCCTCTATTATTTTGTACAGCCTGCTGTTAAGCCTGCCCTGTATTATTAAGTCTGTGTCAATGAAATTATAGCCAAGCGCCTTTGCCAGCAAAACACCCACTGTGCTTTTCCCTGCCCCCGGCATTCCTATAAGTATAATATTGTCATTCATAAATTTCCTCATTCAAAAGCCTTATACTACATCTGTTTTCTCACAACGCTGTACTCATCCCCATATTTATAATAAGGACAGCTATAAAAGGCATCCGAAATAAATCTTGACATCTCGTCCTCGTCAAGATTCACGTCACAGACATAGCACTCATATTCATCATCATACATATAGTATGCGCAGGAATCGCAGCTTGACTGCCTTTCCTTTTTCTTCTTTTTTTCAGCCATCCCAAACCTCTTTTATGAAAGCTTCTTTATCAGACTTCCGAGAACAGGCTCAAACTTTGCGCCATACCAGTGTGTTTCATCTGATATTGTCTCTTTAATACATTCAACCGTATAATCTGCCGCAATAACAGCCGCATCATATGAGGATTTGCCCTTTAAAAAGGCGCCGGCAAATGCAGATGCATATATGTCGCCCGTTCCATGGCAGCCGTTGCTTATCTTCTCATGCTTATAATATTTTGTCTCCCCTGCCTCATACACCATTACTCCGGTGCTGTCCGCATCAAAACCTACACCTGTCAGAATAACGGTCTTATCCTTATTTTTAATAAGGCGCGCTATCAAATCGTCAATATATTGTCTATCATAGCTTTCCTCATATGGCATACCCGTTATAAAACATGCCTCCGTTATGTTTGGAAGTATTGTATCCGCCTCATCGCATAACCGTCCCATTGCATTTGCAAAAGCATTATCAAAGCCCGGATAAAGCTTACCTCCATCCGCCATTGCAGGGTCAACGATACGCACACAATCTTCTTTTCCAACCGATTTCATTATTTCAGTAACATAATCAATCTGCTTTATGCTTCCAAGATATCCGGTATAAAATGCATCAAAGGAAATGCCTTCCTTTTTCCAATGGTTCAAAATATCAGGCATATCCTCCGTTAAATCTCTGAATGTATAGCCCGTAAAGCCGCCTGTATGCGTGGATAAAACCGCTGACGGAAGCACGCAGGTTTCATGTCCGCATGCTGACAAAATGGGAAGCGCAACCGTAAGCGAGCACTGTCCCAGACATGAAACATCCTGAATTGTAAGTATCCTTTTATATGACATAAAATAATCCTCCCTGTTATTAAACTGGTGCAACATTAGTTTAATCTTATTTGGCATTATTGAATAGTCCCATTTCAATTATTTTTTATATGGTCAGATTACAAGCTCCATTATAGAATGAACATCCTCACAAATATATGCAGCCCCTTCCTGCTCAAGCTCCTGCCTGCTTCCAAAGCCAAACAGGACTCCCAGGCAGTCAATGCCGCATTCCCTTGCCCCAATCACATCAAATTTTGTATCTCCAATCAGGAGAACCCTGCTTCTGTCAGTGACATTAAGTGCGTCAAGGGCATATTCTATAACTGCGCTCTTTTTGTTGCGCTTTCCCTCCATGTCAGCTCCTGCAACAAGCTTAAAATACTGACTGATTTGAAGGTCGTCCAAAATAAGTCCGGCAAACCTTTCGGGCTTTGAGGTCGCAACCGCAAGGGTTTTGCCCATCTCAAAAAGCGTCTTAAGCAGCTCTCTCATACCGTCATATATATTATTTTCATAAATGCCTTTTTGGTTATAAACACTGCGATAATCAGCTACAGCTTTAGCTGCCTGTTCATCATTCATTCCGTAAAAGTTCCGAAAAGAATCAATAAGCGGCGGACCGATAAACCTGTTCAATTCTGACATATCACCGACATCAATCCCCTGCTGCTTTAAGGCATAAGCAACGGAATTTCTGATGCCCGGTCCCGTATCCGTAAGAGTTCCGTCAAGGTCAAACAAAAAAACATCATATATCATATTTATGCTTTTCATGTGAAGCTCCTTTCTATCATCATTTATTATAGGCATTTGCGAAACTAAGTTTTTAGCTGAATACATTGTAGAAAATATACACTTCAACGCATGGCACACTTGTGCTGCTTGTCGCACGTAGCGGTACATATTTTCTTAATCACGAGCCGACTGTCATCACAAGGGTTCCTGCAACCATTAAGACAAGACCGAAAAATGCCTTTTTACTTAATTTTTCATGGAAAACCAAATACGAAAACAGGATTGTTACCACAATGCTGAGTTTGTCAATCGGTACGACGACGCTGACAATTCCATTCTGAACAGCATAATAATAACAAAGCCATGAGGCTCCTGTGGCAAGACCCGATAAAACAATAAAGAACATTTCTTTTTTATTTGTTGCTTTAACCTCTTTTTGCTTTCCTTCCAAAAAAACAATAAACCATGCCATGATAAGCACAACGCCTGTGCGAATGGCAGTGGCAAGGTTGGATTCCACGCCTGTTATGCCGATTTTGGCAAGAATAGCAGTAAGGGCAGCAAAAACAGCAGACAGTATGGCGTACGGCATCCATCTGCTGCTTTCAATTTCTTTTTCAACGTGTTTCTTTTCAATCATCATAAAAATACCGACAGCAAGAAGCGTCATTCCGAATAATTTTGCTGCCAGATGGTTGGTTTCCTTAAATAAAACAATGGCGAGCAACACGGAAAGAATCGTGCTGGATTTGTCAATGGGTGCAACTTTGTTGACATTTCCTATTGAAAGCGCTTTAAAATAGCACAGCCACGAAGCTCCGGTCGCAAAACCGGAAAGAACCAAAAACACCAAGGAACTTGTATCAATTTCAGTTATTGTTTTTGCAGAGCCCTTCACAAATACCATAAGCCACGAAAACAGCAGCACAACAATCGTCCGTATTGCCGTTGCAATATCCGGATCTGTTTGTCTGATACCGCACTTTACGAGAATAGAAGTAATCCCTGCAAAAAAGGCAGATAATACCGCCATAAGCAACCATAACATAAATCAATTAACCCTGTACTGCAAACGTAAGCTCCGCAATTACTGCAATTTTTCCGTCAACCTTTGCAGTCGCCTTTCCGTAGCCTACAGGCCCTTTCCGCTCTGTAAGCTCACATTCCATTTCTATTACATCGCCGGGAACAATCTGTTTCTTAAATCTTGCATTTTTAATTCCTCCAAAGAAAACAATCTTGCCCTTATTTTCCTCCTCGGTCAGAATAGCAATTGCTCCCACCTGCGCAAGCGCTTCAACAACAAGCACTCCGGGCATAACATGCTGCTGTGGGAAATGTCCCAAAAACTGCATTTCATTTACAGAAACGCATTTGATGCCCTTTGCCCATTTACCCGGCTCATAATCCGTAACCCTGTCAATAAGCTGAAAGGGGTATCTGTGTGGAAGTATTTCCTGAATCTGATTAGAATTTAACTCCATATTTACTCCTCCCACCTTTTGATGATGATGCATGCATTGTGTCCGCCAAATCCAAGTGAGTTTGACGCAGCATATTCTACCTGAACATTTCTTCCCTCATTTGGAACAATGTCAAGGTCGCACTCCTCATCCGGCACCTTATAATTTATAGTTGCAGGTATAAATCCGTCATAAACAGCCATCGTGGTAAATACAGCCTCCACTGCTCCGCTTCCGCCGAGAAGATGTCCGGTCATTGACTTTGTTGAGCTTACCATAAGCTTTTTCGCATGGTCTCCAAACGCTGTCTTTATGGCCGCCGTCTCGCAGACATCATTTAAATGGGTTGATGTTCCATGGGCGTTTATATATCCAATATCCTCCGGCTTTATTCCTGCATCCTTTACAGCCATTTCCATACATGCGGCTCCGCCCTCTCCGTTTGGCGCAGGCGCCGTTATATGATATGCATCACAGGTTGCGCCGTATCCGACAAGCTCGCCGTAAATTTTTGCCCCGCGGGCTTTTGCATGCTCATATTCTTCAATGACAAGCGCAGCAGCGCCCTCTCCCATAACAAAACCGCTTCTTTCCTTATCAAACGGAATAGACGCCCTGCTTGGATCGTCTGTTACGTTTAACGCCTGCATTGCCGTAAATCCGCCGATACCCAGATCCGTTATACAGCTTTCGGAGCCGCCGCAAATCATAACATCTGCATATCCGTCCCTCACATAATGGAAGCTGTCGCCGATTGCATTATTTCCGCTTGCGCATGCTGTTACAACACAGGTACACATTCCCTTAAACCCAAACCGGATGGCAATATTTCCTGCTGCCATATTTGCGATCGTCATAGGTATATAAAAAGGCGACACCTTATCAAAGCCACGTCTCTGACCGGTAACCATATTTGCCTCTGTGGTTGCCATTCCCCCAATTCCGCTTGAAAAAATAACACCACAGCGTGAGCTGTCCTCCTGCTCCATGTCAAGCTTACTGTCCTGAAAAGCCTCGTCAGCCGCCACAAGCGCAAACTGTGAGTATCGATCCATCCTGCGTGCTTCCTTTTTATCTATAACGGCAGAGGAATCAAAATTTTTGACTTCGCCCGCCACCTTAACTGCATGATTTGTAACATCAAGGCTTGTTATCTGTCCGATTCCGCAAACACCCTTTTTTACATTTTCCCACGTATCTGTTAAATTATTCCCCAATGGGTTTACCGTACCCATACCTGTTATAACAACTCTTCTTTTCATTTACGAAATTCCTTTCTTTTAATAATTACATTGCCATTCCGCCGTCAACGCATATTACCTGACCTGTTATGTATCTTGCGTTGTCAGAGGCAAGGAATACCACAAGATTTGCCACGTCCTCACATTTTCCTATTGTCCGCATCGGTATGGATTTCATGGTTTCATCTACTACCGCCTCCGGAAGCTTCGCCGTCATATCCGTCTCAATAAATCCCGGCGCAACTGCATTTACGGTTATACCTCTTGATGCCAGTTCCTTTGCAACAGACTTCGTCATGCCAATCATTCCTGCCTTACTTGCCGAATAGTTTACCTGCCCAGCATTACCTCTGACACCCACAACACTGCTTATATTTATTATTTTTCCCGCTCTCTGCTTCAACATAAGCTTTGAAACGCCCTTTATGCAGAGAAAAGCGCCCTTCAGATTTGTATCGATAACCTGATCAAAATCCGCCTCATTCATCTTCAATATAAGATTATCTCTTGTTATGCCCGCATTGTTCACAAGGATATCAATGCTTCCAAACTGCTCCTTTACAGTATCTACAAGCCTTGTAACATCATCTGCCACGGAAACATCTGCCGCAACAGCTAACGCCCGAACGCCGGACTCCTCACAAAGCTTTACCGTTTCCTCCGCAGACACTGCGCTGGTTGAATAACATGTGACAACATTTGCGCCCGCCTTTGCCAGCGCCAGACATATGGCTCTGCCAATGCCGCGGCTTCCGCCTGTAACGATTGCCGTTTTATTTTCCAAACTCATTCCTCAAATCCCTTTCTAAAAATAATTTAAATATGTCAGTAACAATATCAACAGAATAATTAAAATATTCTTACCCCCTTCTATAGCCATTCCACAAGCCCCTCCCTGAAAACAACTTAAACATGTCAACAACAATATCAATAAAACTATTTTACCTTCTGCTACTCAGCGCTAAGCGCAGTAATCGCAGCATTCAGACTTTCCACGTCCTCAACAGAATATGTAGCAAGCGACCTGTCAATTTTCTTTACAAAACCGCTCAATGTCTTGCCCGGTCCAATCTCAATAAACGTATCTGTTCCCTGCTCTATCATATACTTTATGGAATCCTCAAAATATACGCTGCTCTGAACCTGAAGCTCCAGCATTTCCGGTATTGTTTTTCCCTCCTCAAGCTCTTTTCCTGTTGCATTGAAAAGCACCGGGAAGGCCATGCTGCCAAAGCTTTCATTTTTAAACCGCTCCGCAAGCTTATCTCCTGCCGGCTTCATGAGAGAAGTGTGGAATGGTCCGCTGACAGCGATAGGAACAATTCTCCTTGCCCCCTTCTCCATCATCAGCTCACCGGCTCTTGTAATAACCGGCGTGTCACCTGCAACCGTTACCTGAACAGGGGTATTGTAATTTGCCACCTCGGCAATATGATATGGACTGTCAGCAAATTCCGCTTCTGCCTGCTTGCAGCACTCCTTTATAATCTCTCTGTCAAGGCTCATAACTGCTATCATTCCCGTATCACGTCCGGTAACAGCCTCCTCCATGGACTTGCCTCTGTATGCCACAAGGTCTATGACCTGTTTTTCATCAAAAACTCCCGAAGCATAAAGGGCAGAATATTCTCCAAGGGAAAGTCCCGCTGCTATGGAAGGCTTAATTCCCTTTGCAAAAAGAAGCTTTGTAACTCCCACTGCAAAAGCAACCATACACGGCTGGGTATATCTTGTCTGTCCAAGCTGCTCGATTGGTCCCTCAAAGCAACATTTCTTCACATCAAAGTCCAATTTAATATTATCAAAAACCTCCTGAAATTCAGGGTATGCATTATACAAATCCTTACCCATTCCAACATGCTGACTGCCCTGTCCCGCATATAAAAATCCTATTTTCATGGCTTACTCCTCCATTTATCTATTTATCAGGCGTTTGCAAAACTCTTTTTTGCACAACTAAATTTTGAACATAAGAAGCTTCGCAATCACCTATCTATATATCAGCCCCAGTTTTGATTTACCCTGTCAAGCTCCGCCTTTGCGCCCTCGTAAAGCTCCTCAAGTATTTTGGCAACGGGCTTTACCTCCTTGACAAGTCCGCAGACCTGTCCTGCCATAAGGGAACCGTTTTTTGTATCTCCGTCAAGAACCGCCTTTCTCAATGAACCAAGGGTAAGCTGTTCCAGCTCGTCCCTTGTAACGCCCTGAGACTCCATTTTAAGGTATTCTCTTGTCATGTTATTTTTGATTACCCTGACAGGCGCTCCCGCCGAACGTCCCGTAACCGCCGTTCCGTTATCCTTCGCCTTTACAACCGCCTGCTTATAATTTTCATGTATCGGACATTCGTCGCTTGCAAGGAGACATGTGCCAATCTGTACTCCGATAGCTCCAAGCGCAAATGCAGCAACCATTCCCCTTCCGTCTGCGATGCCGCCTGCCGCAATAACAGGAATATCCACCGCATCCACAACCATTGGAACAAGCGCCATTGTAGTCATTTCTCCCACATGTCCGCCGCTCTCACCGCCCTCTGCAATAACAGCGTCTGCGCCCATACGCTCCATGCGCTTCGCTAACGCCACGCTTGCAACCACAGGAATGACCTTGCTTCCGGAAGCCTTCCAGTCCGCTATATATTTCTCAGGACTTCCCGCTCCCGTTGTAATGACGTCAACCTTTTCCTCCGTAAGCATTTTGGCAATATTGTCAACATCAGGGTTCATGAGCATAAGATTCACGCCAAAGGGCTTGTCCGTAAGTGCGCGGCACTTGTCAATTTCCTCCTTTATTCTTGCAGCGTCAAAGCCGCCTGACGCAATAAGTCCAAGACCGCCGGCATTTGAAACTGCCGCCGCAAATTCCCCAAGCGCTATATTTGCCATACCGCCCTGAATAATCGGATATTTTATACCAAGAAATTCATTCAATCTCATATATGTGCTCCTTTTTTATTTAATAGTAGGTAATTGCGAAACTCCTTATTTTCGAAATCTAGTTGTGAAATATAGACAATATCATAAGCATGGTGCTTTGGAGCCGTCAGTGCTTAGCAAGGTATGTCCTGAGGTGTCTGCGAAAGCAGACGGAGTCCTGAGGACACGTTATTTACGAGCTTAGCACTGCTACGTGTGACAAGCAGCGCAAGCGTACCATGCGTTGATTTTTCTATATTGAACAACGGACGTTGCCAAAAAAAGAGTTTCGCAATTGCCTATTTATTTAATAAGTGTATTTACCACTCAAGATATGCTCCGCCCCATGTAAGTCCGCCGCCAAAGCCGACGCATATAATCTTCATTCCGGCTTTAAGCATGCCTTTTTCATTCATTTCATTCATAACAAGCGGAATGCTTGCAGATGATGTATTTCCATACTCATCAAGATTTACATAAAACTTATCAAGAGGCTGCTTTACCTTTTTTGCAACCGACTCGATTATTCTCAGATTTGCCTGATGGCATATAAAATAATCTATGTCGTCAGCTGAAACCGAAGCCTTTTCCAGAAGCTCATTTACAGCTTTTGACACCGTGCTTACCGCAAACTTAAACACTTCGCTTCCCACCATATGTACAAATCTCTCCATTGTATTGCCATTTGGACATACAAGAACCTCGTCATTTCCCCTTGAACCGAGAACATAACAGAATTTATTTGTATCATTAAGTTCTATTACTGCTGCCCCTGCGCCGTCGCCAAAAAGCACACATGTGCTTCTGTCCGTCATGTCAAGCATGCGTGAAAGCGTTTCAGAGCCAACAATAACGCCATATTTTTTGCCGCTTTGCATAAGAAGCCCTCTCGCCGTTACCATTGCATATGTAAAGCCCGAACAGGCAGCATTTATGTCCATACACGGTATTCCCTCAGGAAGCCCCAGCTTAGCCTGTATCATACATGCCATGGAAGGTGTAAGATTGTCGGGCTTAACCGTGGCGACAATGCAGGCTCCAATCTCGGACTTGTCAATATCTGCCCTTTCAAGGGCTTCACTTACAGCCGCAAGCGCCATTGATAAATTTGTCTGTTCCTCAACAAAATGTCTTCTTCTTATTCCCGTCCTTGATGATATCCACTCATCGTTTGTATCTACGATTTTGCTTAAATCATCATTTGTAACAACCTTAGGCGGCGCATAATGCCCCGTAGATACAATTCGTAATCCTTCTTTCAACATAATTTTATATTTCCCCTCTTAACGTAATAAATCAGCCATAAGCAAAACTTTGTTTTCTACAAACGTCCGTTGTACAATATAGAAATACTGCATTTTTCTCATCTCTATAATAA
This sequence comes from Lachnospiraceae bacterium UBA7076, assembly GCA_002493625.1. Taxonomy (GTDB): domain Bacteria; phylum Bacillota; class Clostridia; order Lachnospirales; family Lachnospiraceae; genus Coprococcus_C. Next base: position 12,070 of record DKZK01000045.1, read on the forward strand.
TTTATAGCACATTCAGAAAATCCTGGTCTATATTCCTGAACTTTTTGTACCTGTGCCTGCTTAAATCATCCGGACTCATCTTACTGTACTTTTCAAGCTCCCTGCCGATATATCTGTCAGTAACCTTAAATACAGCCTTCGGATTAATGTGCGCACCTCCTACAGGCTCAGGAATAATTTCATCGATAACATGAAATTCCTTTAAATCCTGCGCCGTAAGCTTCATCATACTGCACGCCTCATTGCTTCTTGTAGAGTCCTTCCAGAGAATACTTGCATATCCCTCCGGAGACAATATGGAATAAATCGCATTTTCCAGCATGAGAACGCTGTTTGCAACACCGATTGCAAGCGCTCCCCCACTGCTTCCTTCGCCTGTTACAATTGCTATTACCGGTACCTTCAATGCGCTCATTTTTGCAAGATTTTCTGCAATTGCGCTTCCCTGACCGTTTGTTTCAGCCTCAAGTCCCGGATAAGCACCCGGCGTATCTATAAATGTGATAATCGGACGTCCGAATTTTTCTGCCTGCTTCATAAGTCTGAGCGCTTTACGATAGCCTTCCGGTCCGGGCATTCCAAAATTACATTTTATATTTTCGTTTAAATCATTTCCCTTTCTGTGCCCCAGAACAGTAACGGGAAGTCCCTTGTAAAGGGCAATGCCGCCAAATATGCTTCCGTCCTCCTTGCCAAGCGCGTCTCCCTTTTGCTCAAAGAAATCTTCAAATATGGCATCTATATATTCCGTAACCTTAGGTCTTTTCTTATGTCTTGCAATATATACCTTATCATGGGGCTCAAGATTTTTGCACATCTTTATAAGGTCATGTCTTTCTCTCTTCAGGACATACATTTTTGCCTCGTCCTTACATTCCTGTGACATGATATTTTGTATTTCCTTGTCAATTTCCGTTATTCTCTCATCAATTACTTTTACCATAGCTACTTACCTCTCTTACAGTGAAGTCGAAGAATATGCGCCAGCACCTCTCTCATTTTGTCCCTTGGAACTATCTGGTCTACAAATCCATGCTCCTCCTGAAATTCTGACCTCTGAAATCCCTCAGGAAGCTTCTCGCCTATCGTCTGCTCTATTACTCTCGGTCCCGCAAAGCCTATAAGCGCTTCAGGCTCTGCAAGGGTTATATCTCCAAGGGTTGCAAAGCTTGCAGTGACTCCGCCCGTAGTCGGGTGGGTGAGAACTGAAATGTATAAGCCCCCGTGTCTGTTAAAGCGTTCAACTGCGGCGCTTGTCTTTGCCATCTGCATAAGGGAAATGATTCCCTCCTGCATTCTTGCACCGCCGCTTGCCGTAAAAATAATAACAGGCAGCTTCTTCTTGTCAGCATATTCAACGGCGTTGGTAATTTTTTCACCGACAGCCATACCCATGCTTCCCATGAGGAATTTGCTGCTCATAACCGCAATTACAGTTTCATATCCGTCAATCTTTCCTACTCCTGTATATACGGCCTCCTCCATTCCCGTCTTTTCCTGAAGGGATTTTATTTTTTCTTCATACTCAGGATAATTTAAAGGATTTGAAAATGCCACCTTGCATTTGAGTGGTCGGAATGTACCCGGATCCACAAGAAATCTCACACGCCTGTCAGCAGGAATTACAAAATGATATCCACACGCCATACAGACATTCATATTTTCCTTAACGTCTGCCTTTTTGAACGTCTGCTTACATTTAGGACAATTCACCGTATCATCCGCCGGTTTTTCATCCCTTGTATTTGCATCCATGCTTTCCTCCGTATTTTCACTGCCTAAAGCTGCATCAGCAGGAGCCTCCTCCTTTTTGCTGTTCTTCCTGAACAACTCACTGATTCCTAATTTCATTTTAAATTCCACCTTTGTCTTTAATTTGATAGAAAACTTGACTAATTTTACCATGTAGTCAATTAAAAGTCAATACGGCGAAATGGCTGAAACCCTTTGTTTTACGTGGTTTTTAAGACTATTTGTCATCGTTTGGACAATCAAAAAATGCATATGAATATCATATTATGAAGTTATAAATAACAGTTTTTGGAAACATTAATTAAGATTTTTTGTAAAACAATTGTAAGATTTTATAAGGTTTTGTAAAAATTTGTAAGATTTTTTTAAAATTTTACTAGGAAAATTTTATATACTGTGGTAAACTAGATATGTTATTTTTTTCGGGGAGAATATAGAAATGTTATTTTTACTTTTATTTATAATGATATACAGCGTAATATACCTTGCCATATACATACTTGCGCACCATGACGGAAGAATGGTTAAACCCCTTACAATCATGACTGCCGGTATGCTTGTACTGCTTCTTCTCACAGCAGCCTATATTTTATCATTGGGTCACTGGTACATAAGCGTTGTTATATGCATGGTTATGCTTGGACTTGGACAGTTCTTCCTTTATCTGTTAAACTATTAAGCTATTCCGCAGGCTTCCTTTGCAAGCCTGTCAGCCTCGTCATTTCCCTCTATTCCCGAATGACCCTTCACATGCTTAAAATTAAGTTCTATTTTATTCTTTATGCTCTGTATAAAGTCATAGTAAGCAATGGTTCCTTTTTTGTTTCTTTTCCATTTATCCGTCGCCCACATTTCAATTCCTGCGTAGTCATAATATATATCAAGCTTTTTTACTCCAAGCTCAATTGCCTTTTTTATGGCTGCCATACTTCCCAATATCTCGCCTGCAACATTTCTCATGGATGCCATTTCAGGATCGCTGCCCGAACCCGTTACCACATGCTTTACCCCTGATACCATAACAAAACCGCCAAAGCCATAAACGCCTGTGGCAGCATTGTATGAGCCGTCAACATAAGCATAACCGCATGTATCTGCCTCGCATGACGTACTTTCCGCCTTGTCGGTTTTTACCTCTTTATCAGCTTTTACCGGCATTTTCGCCTTTGCTGTATAATTACAGACATCAATTTTTATAACGGAAACATTTGCAAGCATTTCCTCCGTAAAATCAAAATCCATTCCCGTTTGTTGATGCATAAGCCTTTTCAGTCCATATTTTTTACTTTCCAAATCACTGAGAAGATACGCATTTCCATTGCACATTATGCTTTTGTATGTATATCCATAACTGCACGCCGTATCGCCTGCAACAAGTCCATGCTCCGTATCTAATTCCACTGCAACCGGAAGACCGTTTTCACCTGTGAATTTTATTGCCTTTATTTTTGTTCCGTCAATTGCGCCATGCAGATAAAATGTGAGCCTTCCGTCAGCATCAAAATCATAGCCATAATTCATGGGAATGATATGTATCCGTTCATCATAGCTAAATCCCATGCGGCATACCCTGCAGCTCTCAAGTATTTCCTTTATATCCTTCAAGTCCGTAAGCTGTCTGTCTTTTCTTCGCATTTCCATAAAAACCTCTACTGCCTTAAACGCTCAACATCCTGTTTTTAAATTATTTCAGGATATTCCCTCATATTTTTGTTCACCTCATCAATATGAAGCCCCTTATATCCGTCAACCATATCGTATGCTGCCTGCATATCCTCTGCAATCTGGAGCATATCAAGGGACACTCCGGTAGTTATATCATCAATGGATATTTCAAATTCACCTGCATTTGTGGTTATTGCATCCTCAGGCTCATTGTACGGCTCATTTACAAGGAGCTTTTTAACCTCCTGACTAAAGCTTGGCGCAGCCTTTGGAAGTGAAATATATCTCTGATTTTCCGTTCTTTCCTTATAATCTTTCTTGAGAACGCAGAGCTTATCTCCCTCTCCTATTGCACATACAAAATCGGTTGCTGCAAGCTTCATTACATTATCACGGCTTTCGTTTGTCGAGGACACAAACATCACATTAAGATTCTGAAGCGTAGGCATTTTCTCGGAATATGCAACTGCAAGCATTTTTTCAGGTGCATAGGTTCCTACTCCTATAAGGAAATCCCTGTACAGCTTTTCCATCTCCTGCTTTACCATGACGATTCTGCCATTATCTATATTGGATTCATTTTCAACCATAAGTCTTATCAGTCCATCCTTAAGCTCCGTAACCTTCGCCTGTGTTACATAGTCGGAAGGAAGATATTTGCGGTTTACAGGATTTTTAAGTATTTTCTTAACCTTTACTTCTCCCGCAGTTCCAAGATCCTCAACTGCATATTTAAGGTCGTCTCCAAACTGGGAATATATTTCATGAAGACTTTCCGCCTTCTGCCTGAGTGCCCTTACGATATCGCCAAAAACATCCTGCTTATCCATCTCGTCTATGAGGATACTCCGCTCCTTTGCCAGAGTTTCCCTGATACATGCGTCATAATATCCGTTTTCAGTCTCTTTTTTTGCATTCGGAAACGTGAAAAATCTTTTTGCCACCATATCCTTTATGGATTCAATTATTCTCGTGTACTCATTGTTGTGCTGATATGCCTTGTGCAGCTCCGACATTTTTTTGACTTCCGCAATGAGATTTCTGTCCTGCTCACCGTTTCCTATTCCTGCGGCTCCGATAAGCTCAATGACTCCAAAAGGTCCGTATTCCTTAAGACACTTTGTAATAAACTCATCAACAGAAATGCGAATCCTGTTTTTCAGTGATTTTATTGTTATATTAATGTCGTTTTCAAAGCTTGCAAGACTGTTTGCCAGCCGGATTCTTAAATTGTCCTGTCCTTTTTTTATAAGCTTATATACCGGCTTTTCATATTGCCTTATCTTTATAATGCCGGGTATATTAAGACCTATATCGTCTCCTGCCTTGCCCTCCAGAAATATTTTAAGCTCGGAAAACAGCGTATCAATATCCTCCTTTACCTGAGGCTTATCCATAGGGGATTCAAACAGCCCCTTGTAGCTTTCGTTAAATATCTGATACTCACAAATGTTTTCCATCTCTCTGACAGGTATTCTGTAGTCAACGGAGCTTATAACCTTAAAGCCGCCGTTTGCTGCTTTATCCAGCAAAACATCTCTCAAAAGCCTGCGATTTTCAGTACCGTCATCATTTCCAATATATTTGTTGCTTGCAATTTTATATAAAAATTCTGCAACATCACTGTATATGCTTTCCTCCGGAAGATATCCCTGCTCATCCTTTTTACCCGAAACAAGCATACAGGAATCAAATATATTATCCTTCATGCTCAATCTGTGAGTTGTACTCTCAAATCTGTACGGCTCATCCTTCTCTACAAGATGCATAAAATAATTGATTTCCTTTAAGGTTGCGCAGCCGTTTGCATTAAGGAGTGATACCTTTTCCGTATCCTCCCTGAGCTTAAGATTACCATAAAGCACATCCGGCATGAGAAGGCATGCGCCTATCCTGAAATTCGTCCATTTTCTTGACCTTGCAAAAGCCTTTATGTTATATGCCACATCTGAGATAATTCCGCTTCCCGTTCCTCCTGCCACGCTTGATACAATAAGCACATCAAGCTTTCCCGTGGCAGATTTATCATATAACTCCTGAAGACGCTCAAATAAAAGGATGCGAATATCCTCATATGCGTTTGAAAACATAAGGCGTCCTATCTGTCTGTTGCCCCCGGCCCCTCCTGTTCCGATTGTAAGCTCAGGGAAATCCTCCTGCATCCAGTTTGCAAGATTCGGGTGAACCGGATTATTTTTAATTCCATCTGCGAGTATATTTTCAAGATTCGGTCTGTAAATACTAAAGACCTCAAGAGCGTTAAGACCTACACCCATTTTGCTTTCCTCAATGGTGTCCTCCATGGAAGGTATATCTGAATCTATGAGAAGAAAGCTGATATTATCCTCTGGAGTAATTTCATTCATCAGCCGTCCTTTAAGGCTGGTAACAACCTTTCCGCCTACTCCGCCTAAACCGATAACGAGAAAATCACCGTTAAACTTATTCTCGTCATCCTCTTTTCCAAAAATACGAATATCCTTTAATTTACTAAATTCTTCCTTTTGAGTATCAATAAGTATCATTTATCTTCCCTCTCAATCCATTAAACGTCACCGCATCAAATTTATCCTATTAAAAATAATCGTATAAAACACCCCACCAAATGATATTTTATCATTATGAAGGCATATTTGCAAGGTAATAATGTTTGCAGAATCAAAGAAGCAGATTCAACTGCAAATTTAATAAAAACAGCCCCTATTTTACAGTCTGATATACTGTAAATAGAGGCTGTTATATTTCATAATGAAGCCGTCACCCCACATACAGGCAGCACAACTATGTTTCAAAATCTTTACTGCATATGTCCGTTACCCTGCATATATACATATCTTCCAATCCAGTTATAAGTGTATGTGTTTATCATCAGTGTTCCGTCTTCATATGCATAACCGTAGCCTTTTCCGACCTTATTTGTCGTTCCTGCCCATACACAGGTGTCTGAAAATTCAAACCAATTTCCCCGCTCTATAACACCATACGGATTTACATAGTAAAGATTTTGTCCCGCCTGATCATAGGTCATGACATCCACATACATATATCCATATACATCAAAGAAGCAAAGGTCGTCCACTGCTTCTCCTGCTATTGACTTTTCCACATGATGGAAGTTGCTGAATACTTCATGTCCGTTTTCATCAAAATATATGACATGCTCCCCGTCAGGGTGGTATGTAAGCCTGTTTCTCATTGCCGTACCGTCAAGCTGGAAATAGTAGGTATATGTTCCGTCGCACTTAAATTCATTTATTACGGGATTGCCGTTACTGTACTTACATGTGACGTTACCATAAAGGTCTTTATAAAAATCGCATTTCTGATAACGTGAAAACCAACCCACATTACTTAATATTAAATTTACGCGGTCATTCATGTTATAATTTGCATATTGACCCTCCTGTTTTATTTCCAGCTCATATGTAAGTTTTTTTGTATTCCCATTCCAGCCTGAACCCGACATATATTTTTCAATACCTGTAATGCCGGAAAGATCAATGGTTCCTTTTACTTGCGGTACATAAATTTCCAATCTGCTCAAATTCAAATTTGATATATCCGCTGTTATGTTACTGTCAATAGAAAGCCATGTCAATACCGTATTTTTACTCACATCAAGGCTTGTAAAATCGTTATTATCACAGTTAAGGTATGCCACTGCCGTGTTTTTACTCACATCAAGACTTGTCAATTTGTTACCTTTGCACCAAAGCATCTTCAATGCCGTGTTTTTGCTCACATCAAGGCTTGCCAACCGATTATAACCACAGGTGAGACTCTCCAATGCTATGTTTTTGCTCACATCAAGGCTTGTAAGCCGGTTATAATCGCAGGTAAGGTATTTCAATGCCGTGTTTTTACCCACATCAAGGCTTGTAAGCTCGTTACTACCACAATTAAGCCCCTTCAATACCGTGTTTTTACTCACATCAAGGCTTGTCAACTCATTACTATTGCAGTAAAGACTCTCCAATGCCGTGTTTCTACCCACATCAAGGCTTGTCAGAGCATTATATTCGCAGTCAAGACTCTCCAATGCCGTGTTTTTACTCACATC
>DKZK01000045.1:19882-20515 GCA_002493625.1 Lachnospiraceae bacterium UBA7076
GTTTTTGCTCACATCAAGGCTTGTCAACCCGATATAATCGCAGGAAAGACTCTCCAATGCCCCAAAATGCTCAATACCCTTTAAATTATATATAGGGGCGGTAGTTATCTCCATAGACTTTATATTTGCAATATTATCAACAATATTATCATTATTTTTGTCAAAATTTTTTTTAATATATTTCCTAAAATTCTCATCCGGAAAATTGGCTGCATTAATCCTTATCTGATTTGCTTCCACTTCCAAGGTGTCCTCAACTAAAATTTCCTCCTCAGTTTCCGTTACATCCAATGCATCTGCATCAGATGAGGTTGCCACATCCTCAGATGTTGTTACTGCTTCCTCCCGCTCTGCCGCCTTTACTGTGGGCAGTACACCTGTTCCTATTGAAAACAAACTTACTCCCATGGCAACAATCAAAGAAAATCCCATCATACTGCGTTTCATTTTTCTCAGTTTCATTTTAAATATCCTCCTATCTTTTGTACTTAATCAGTTCCATAAAAATTTTACCACTTCATTTAACTTTTTGCAAACATTCTTTATACAGCGATATTCCAAAACCTAATGCATATGTCCGTTCCCCTGCAAATATACGTATCTTCCAATCCAGTCATAAGTGTATGCGTTTAT
>DKZK01000033.1:0-5403 GCA_002493625.1 Lachnospiraceae bacterium UBA7076
AGGTGCGCGTTTATGCGGAATGTAATCATGGTATAATGTGCGCATATCGAACACCGAAAAACCGCAGGTTTTGAGGTGCGCGTTTATGCGGAATACAAATCAAAGAACATTTCCCGCAATATTTCAGATTTAGGAAATTGCGAAACTCGTTATTTCTGAAACAGAGTTCCGCAATCACCTATTTTAGATTTCATGAAAGGTGAACATTATGTATAAGGTAGATTTTAATAAACCCTGCCATGTGTATTTTATGGGTATAGGCGGCATAAGCATGAGCGGACTTGCGGAAATTCTTCTCAAGGAGGGATTTCACGTATCAGGCTCGGATATGAAGGACTCAGACATGACAAATAAGCTTAAAGAGCTCGGTGCAGAGGTTATAATCGGTCAGAGAGCAGAAAACATAAAGGATAATATAGATTTGGTTGTGTACACTGCAGCAATCGGAAAGGATAATCCCGAATACGTTGCGACATGTGAAAAAAATATACCAATGCTTACAAGAGCGCAGCTCCTTGGACAAATTATGAGCAACTACAAATATTCCGTTGCAGTAAGCGGAACTCACGGAAAAACAACAACAACTTCCATGATGTCCCATGTGCTGCTTTCAGCGGATACCGACCCCACTGTCTCAATCGGAGGAATACTTGATGTAATTGGCGGAAATATTCGTGTAGGAAACTCTGAATATTTTGTGACGGAGGCATGTGAGTACACAAACAGCTACCACGCATTCAACCCTTACATAAGCATCATATTAAATGTTGATGCAGACCATCTTGACTTTTTCAGCGGCATAGAGGAAATTGCAGCCTCCTTTAAAACCTTTGCCGAAAAGCTTCCGGATGACGGGCTTCTTGTGGTAAACGGCGACATGGAATATACGGATTATATATGTAAGGATTTAAAATGTGACATTAACACCTTCGGTCTGAAAGAGGAAAACATGTACTCCGCTTCAGACATAACCTTTGACGAGGAGGGACACCCTACATACACCCTTGTGGTAAACGGCGAGAAAAAGGACATAATATCACTGCATGCGACAGGAATCCACAATGTTTCAAATTCCCTGTCGGTTATTGCGGTTGCCATGAGGCTTGGCATATCCATGGAGCACATAAAAGCCGGGTTATTTTCGTGCAGCAGCGCCAAAAGGCGTTTTGAGCATAAGGGTATAACAAAAAACGGAGTCATTATAGTTGACGATTATGCCCATCATCCTACAGAGATAGCGGCCACGCTTGCCGCTGCAAAAAACACGCCTCACAATGAGCTTTGGTGTGTATTCCAGCCACATACATATACAAGAACCTATGCTCTTTCAGATGAATTTTCCAAGGCTCTTTCCGTATGCGACCATGTTCTTCTTGCAGACATATATGCCGCAAGAGAAAAAGATACGGGTATGATTTCATCCAAAGATCTCTGTGACGGCATAAACAAAATGGGCGGCAATGCGGTTTATTTAGGTGAATTTGATAAAATAGAAGACTATGTCGAAAAAAATTGCAAAAAAAATGATTTGTTGATAACTATGGGCGCCGGAAATGTCGATTCAATCGGAAATCATCTCTTAAAAAAATAGTTATCCACATTATCCACAGGGCTACCAGCTATAATTTTAGGTGATAGCCCTTTAAATTTATGTTTACATAACTCAAATTAAAAATACACAATTATAAGCCAATAACTTCCGGTAACAAAATTATGGTAACATACAATCAACATTATCAACATTATTAACATTTTTCCCTTTTTCTTCCACCGAAAAGACGTTCTCTTGTATTTAAAAAATCCTATGTTATAATGCACATGACGAAAGCGAATATGGAATGGCTGACGTCAAAAAAGGGGAATGAAATGTATGAAAAATATTACAATTTCAACAGAAAACAGTGAGACGTATTCTTCAATTTCAAACTTTTTTATCGACTACTACATGACGGATGCAAATGGGGAATTTGTGAAGGTATATCTTTATCTGGTACGATTGCTCAGCAACAATACAGCTATTACCGTAGCAGAAATTGCAGACCATTTTAACCTTACTGAAAATGATATATGCCGCGCAATAAAATACTGGATAAGCAAAAGTGTACTTAAGCTGAACTATAACGGAAAGGGACAGCTAAGCGGTATCGTTCTTTTGCCGCTCCACCCGTTTGAGGACAGCCTTAAGATGTCCTCCGATGCAGTGTCTATTTTAAGAACGGACGATATGAATGATGATATGAATATCGGGGAAACGACGGAACCTGAGGTACATGTACATAATTTTGCCAAGCCTAAGGCAGCAAAAAAATCAGCGGACCTTAGTGCTCCGCCTAAGCCAAAGCTTACGCCAAAGGATATTGACGCAAAAATGGCTGATGATGACTGGTCCGATATTGTGTATCAGGTGGAAACGCTTTTTGGCAAGCAGATTTCAACGCGGGATGCCGAAACGCTTATTTACATATATGATGTTCTTAAATTCAGCGTTGACTTGTTTGAATACCTGATTGAATACTGTACGACAATGAACAAAAAAAACTGCCGTTACATGGAAGCTGTCGCTATTGCGTGGTACAATGACGGAATTACCACAAGACAGCAGGCGAGGGAACAGTCGAGCATAACAAACGGCATAACACGCGTTGTATTCAAGGCATTGGGTATACGACGTTCCAATCCAACCAATATCGAGCTTGCATACATTTCCACATGGAGCAAGGACTTCGGCTTTTCAGCGGAGATGATACAAAAGGCATGTGAGCGTGCCATAGATGCAAAGCCAAGCTCAGCCAACTTTGCATACATAAACGGAATTTTGGAAAACTGGAATAAAAATAATGTAAGGACATTTGAAGATATTGACCGGTTAGACAGGGAGTTCGTTGCAAAAACAGGCCGCAGGCAGAATTCTTCAAATATTAGCAGCTTTAATAACTTTAAGCAGACAAAGCTTGATAATGAGCTTACCGAAATGGAAGAATTATTTCTAAAAGAGGTAAATAACAAATGAGTTACTTTGCACTAAGCACAGAAGATATTATTCGCGGATATGAAAAAACAAGATTAAACAACAAGCGGCTTCTTCAGGAAAGGCGTCTGGCTGTTTATATCAAGGTTCCACGCATTGAGGAGCTTGATGAACAGGCTACAAACTACCATATAGAAGCCGCTAAAAGGCGTGCGCTTGGTCTGGATAATGACAAGACCGTCACAAACTCCACAAAGGAAAAAATCCATGAAATCAATGCTGAAAAAAAGCATCTTTTACTTGATGCAGGTTATCCCTCTGATTATTTAGAACCCGTCTATAACTGTATGAAATGCAAGGATACAGGGTATGTGGAGGTTACGGATGACGAACACGGCACGCTGCCCCTTATCAGAAAATGCAACTGCTATACAAGACAGATTATAGACTGCCTATACATTCAGTCCAATCTTAAAAATGTACTTCAAAAAGAGAATTTTGATACGTTCAATTTGGAATACTACAGTACTGTACGGGGCAGCCAGCAGTATTCTCCTCGGGAAAATATGAAAAACATACTAAAGCGTGCCCATGAATTTACGGAAGGGTTTCAGGAAAATAAAACCGAGCGTGGAAATATACTTATATACGGTGAAACGGGCATGGGAAAAACCTTTCTCACCAACTGCATCGCAAAGGAGCTTTTAGATACAGGGCACTCTGTTTTATATCTTTCAGCAACTGAGCTTTTTGAAAAGCTGATTGCAGACTACGTTATGAATCACAAAAAGGAATTGGAGGAGCTCTATCAGTATACTTACACCTGCGAGCTTCTTATTATAGACGATTTGGGCACAGAGCTTACAAACAATTTTGTGCTTTCCTCTCTGTTTGAGATAATTAACCAACGTGGCGTATGTGGCAAGTCTACCCTTATTTCAACAAACCTGACAATGCCGCAGCTGAGGGAACGCTATTCCGAGAGGATAATGTCAAGAATAATAGCAGATTACATCGTATTTTATATGTACGGTGATAATATAAGATACCAAAAAAGAAAAAATGCAATTAACTCAATTACATAAGCTATGGAGGAAATATCATGCCGGATTCAAGCAAACTAATTAACATACCTGTAGGAAAGCTGGGTATCATCCCTCTGCAAAGCTGCCAGACCTTAGGAGAAAAGGTGGACAGCTACATTGCAAAATGGAGAGCCCAACGGCACAACGAACACAAGGATAATCTTACATTTACGGGATATGAAAAGGAATCCTATATCTTAAAATCCGCCTGTCCGCGTTTCGGTTCAGGAGAAGCCAAGGGAACTCTTTCAGAATCAGTCCGCGGAACGGATCTTTATTTGTTGGTGGATGTTGTGAATCACAATATCGAATATTCAATCTGCGGCAAGAAAAATATGATGTCACCGGATGACCATTATTCTGATTTAAAGCGTATCATTGCAGCTATAGGCGGCAAATCAAACAGAATAACGGTTATTATGCCGTTTTTATATGAGAGCAGACAGCACAAAAGAAACAACAGGGAATCCTTAGACTGCGCAATAGCCCTTCAGGAGCTTGTGGGAATGGGCGTTGACAATATCATTACATTTGATGCCCACGACCCGAGAGTACAAAATGCCATTCCAAGAAGCGGCTTTGAAAATATTATGCCTACCTACCAGTTTATTAAGACACTGCTTTTATCCACTCCTGACCTTAAGCTTGACAGTGATCATATGATGGTTATAAGTCCTGATGAGGGCGCCATGAACAGAGCAATTTATTTTGCAAACCATCTCGGCGTTGACGTTGGAATGTTTTATAAGAGACGTGACTATACGACTATCGTAAACGGCAAGAATCCGATTGTGGCACATGAATTTCTCGGTGATTCCGTTGAGGGCAAGGACGTGATTGTCGTGGATGACATGATTGCTTCAGGCGAAAGTATGCTTGACGTTGCAAGGGAGCTGAAACGCCGCAAGGCAAGACGTGTTTATGCACTTGCAACCTTCGGATTATTTACAAGCGGTCTGGAGGTATTTGATAAATGTCATACGGAGGGTATCATTGAGAAGGTTATTACCACAAATCTGACCTATCAGATGCCTGAGCTTTTTGAAAGACCATGGTACGGCTCTGCCGACCTCAGCAAATATATTGCAACGCTTATTGACCACCTGAATCATAATGCTTCCATAAGCAGTCTGCTTGACCAGTCTGAGCGTATTCAGGCACGTATTCAGGAATACAAGGAGTGCGGAACAATTACGCCGAATTATAAGGCTCCGGGGCTTGATTAAATGGACTTGAGTACAATACGTTGATATATGAGCTTACCCGCCGCTATACCGATACAGCAAAAAAACACGCTTTCGCTCGTTTCCGACGTAATGGTTCTAAGAGCCGGGCTTCAGATGTTAGCAG
>DKZK01000033.1:5635-11450 GCA_002493625.1 Lachnospiraceae bacterium UBA7076
CTGCTAACATCTGAAGCCCGGCTCAAGTACCAACGTCTTCAAACGGTTTTTTATGCTGTATCGGTATAGCTGTGGGCAAGCTCTTAATACCACTACGTTATTGTACTCAAATCACCTACATGGCAACATAATTGTACTCGATTCCTGCATCATCAAACTTCTGCTTTGCCGTTTGATTAGCTGTGAGAAGTATGATCTGCTCTGCTCCTACCTTTTCCATGCAACGTATAAGGTCCGGCGCAAAGCTTTCACTGCCCGTAAACCAGTCCTCAAGCACGACAGGCATGTTGTCCTTATTCAGCAGCTTTGCCGCCGAAAGCTTCATTGACATATATACCATTTTAAGGTCGTCATAGGAAAGGCTGTCAATGCCCTTATAGCTTCCGTTTTTACCCACTGCTACCCGTCCGCTTATCTCAAAACGCACATCGTCATATCTGCCGTTTGTAAGAGGAGATATAAACTCTCCCGATGCCGTAAACAGATTTTTCATTTCCTCCTGAATGTTTGTTGACAATTCATTTACCGTGTTTATTGCAAGATTAATCGCATGAAGCTCCTTCTGCATTTTCTGAAGCTCTGCCTCCACAATGCCAAGCTCATCAAGAAGCTCCTGCTTTCTTCTTTTATCCTCAAGCAAATCATGCTCCTCTGCCTTAAGCTCCGTTTTCTTTTCCATAAATTCCTCGGCAAAGGACATGTCTATCTTAACGTCATCCTCCTCTGTCTTCTTTTGCTCAAGCTCCTGTATTACCCGCTTAAAATCCTCCTCCGAAGGCGTTGTGACATCACCGTCAAATACACCTTTGGCATATAAGCCCTCCACAATCGTTATGATTACAAATAACACCGTACAAACAACAAAGAGCTGCCTTACGCCTTTCTCAAAAGGAAGAATGTATACCATAGCGGTTATAACTGCTATGACAAATAAACCGGTAAGCAGAATGAACCACAGCTTATCCGTTATTTTTTCCTCCTTCTCCTCACCGCCATCTTCCTCATTTGTAAATGTACTGTTCCTTGTCAGCTCATCAAGATTATCGCTTAAAGCGTTATCCTCCTCATAGGTTACGCCCTTGTCAGTCTCAATAAGCTTTCTTGCCTCGCGCTTTCTCTTAGCGGTTTCCATTGCAAATTCTTCTTCAACTTCCCTTATTTCATCCCTTACCGCCTTGAGCTTATCCTCCACTCCATCGTAGCGCCCGATCTGCTCACGTATACCTTCCGCCTCACGCTCCAGCGACCTTGTATCATACTGCCTTTTTTGATCCTTCAGGGCTTCAACGATTTCTGTTTTATTTATATCTGCCGAGCCGCCCAACGTCATATTTCCTGCATATTCCGTAAGCTCCTTTGACAGCGACCTTGCATTTTCTGCCTTCGGCTTTGAAATACATAAGCTTCCCGCATATGTACTCCTGTCCGTATCAAAAAACGTCTCATAGAGATTATTGCTGTTTTTAAGCATAAGCTCCCGTCCTGTTTTAATATCAAGAACACTTACCTTATCGCCGCGCTTTTGAAAGTCCCGCTCAAGAAAATATGATTTTTCATCCTTTTTCACATATACCCTGCCCGAAGAATTTTTACCGCTGATTGACTTTAAGCGCTCATAGTTATCATCATTTTTCTCAATACCCTTGAAACGGTTTATTCCATAAAACATGCCAACGACAAATTCCTTAAGGTTAAACCGCTTTGCCTCACTATCCACAGAGACAAGATTGATACCCGCCTTAAGGTCTATTTCATTGTTATTAAATTTTCCAAAATCCTTAAGTGATAGCTTATTAAGATACATTTATCTGTCTCCAACTCCCAACAGCGCACCTATTCCGTATTCCAGCGCCTTTTGTCTTATTTCCTCAGCTTCATCGCTTTCCTCATTCTTCATGCTGCTCATAAATCTTCCCAGAAGGTTATTCTCATTGCCGTGATACAGCTCGTCCACATTGTAATCATACTCTGTCCTGTCGATAACCTCATTTATATTATATCTTCTTACAATTCCGCTTAAATTTATCTCAAGGCTGCTGTCAACCGTTCCCTTGAGAAGTATTCTGTATATATTTTCCTTGCCGCGGTTTCTTATCTCAGTCTCCACAATATCCAGAATGTCAGCATTTGTGCTGTCCGGCTGAAGCTCAAGCGTCATGTTGATATAGCTTCTCTTGTTGCTTGCCACCCATGAGATGGTCGTATTTTTTTCCTCGTCAACCTCTCCGTAAATATATCCCCTGCGTCCCGTGTCCGTATAATCAAGAGGCTCAAGGCAGCCAGGAAATGCCATTTTATTTTTAAGAATATGGGTTGGCTTTCGGATGTAGCCAAGGGCAATATAATCAAAGCCTGTTTTTGCAAGCCTGTCCTTTGAAAACGGCATGTGATTTTTATCTCCCCCATGTCCCAGAAGAATATTATATGCGCCCTCTCTGCCTGGTTTTAGTTTTTCCAGTATTTTAGCAGTGTACTCCGGATTTCCATAGCTGTAGCCTGTAATACATACATTTATATCCTCAAAATATACATTTGCAGCCTTATCCCTCGGCATGACAAGCGTATTTGAATTAAAATCGTACTGCTCCCAGACGGAGCCCTCCGCAATATAATCACAGGAGCCTGCTATGATAACGGTTTTCGTCATGGAAAGCCTGTTAAGCTGCAAATCAAGGTTCTTAAGCTCCTGAAGGGTCGGCGACGCATGGAAAAGGTTGCCTGAAACAAGAAGCAGCTCCACCTTTTTTTCCTCGCAGAGCTTTACAATATTTTTAAAGCTGTCCCATAGTTCATCTGCTCTTTCATCACTCCATATTTTGGTTCTGTCAGGCTTCAAGCCCAGATGAACGTCGGATATGTGTATAAATTTCATTTCAAAAGCACCTCATTTTAAGTGATTATCTGCCTTTTGACATCATTAAATTTAATTATAATACGAAATGGAAAAATGTGCAATTATTTGTGTCAAACAGGTTGACATATATATGTATTTGTTGTATACAAAATTGACGGCATTTTTTGTCTGATATTTCAAAGGATGTGTCAAGTTTTCTATGAAAACCTGACATGCAGTATGTCCGGTGGCAAAGCCGCCGAGACACGTCGTCAGTCCGTGTGTTCTTGATTTACAAAGTAAATCGGAACATATGCTGAAAGCAAATTTTAATGGACTGATGTTCCAAGGGGGAGGTTCACATATGACTTACAATGACTATATATATTTTTTAATGTTTCTGCCGGCATCCTTAATAGTATATCAGCTTTTAAATCAGAAAATACGTTATATTTCACTTTTAATGTTCAGTCTGGCGTTTGTTTCTTTATTTGGAATAAGCAGCATTTTTTTCCCATTTGTAATCGCCGCAATTATATACATAACGGCTCTTATGCTGGAAAGGCAAAAGACACATTGTGAATCTGTGCTTAAGCAGACAGACAGGGAGCAGAAAAAGACGATAAAAAGCCGCTTCACAAAGAAAAAAAGAATAATACTTGCATCAGGAGTCCTTTTAACTCTTTCCATGCTTGTTATTTTAAAATATTTTGATTTTTTCGCAGAAGCAATTAACCACATAAGGGGAGCTGCAAATACCGGCGAAAAAATTTCCATGCTTCACATTATTGCGCCTATCGGAATTTCATTTTACACGCTTCAGGCAATCGGATATATGGCTGATGTATATTGGGGCAAAACCCCCGCAGAAAAAAATTATTTTAAGCTGCTTCTCTTTTTATGTTTTTTTCCAACTGTTATGGAGGGTCCCATATGCAGCTACACAGACATAAAAGGCAGCCTGTTTCGCGGCGAGAGCCTAAAATCCGATAATCTTGCTTATGGAAGCATCCGAATTGTCTGGGGACTTTTTAAAAAAATTGTTGTTGCGGACCGGCTTTATGTAATCGTGGCGGCGCTGTTTGACCGGGTAGAAAGCTACAGCGGAGCATACATCGTAATTGCTGCCATATCCTATACCATTCAGTTATATATGGAATTTTCCGGCTGCATGGATATTGTCATAGGAAGCGGACGGCTCTTTGGCATTACACTGCCTGAAAATTTCAGACAGCCGTTTTTATCTAAGAACGCTTCAGAATTTTGGAGAAGATGGCACATTACACTGGGTGTATGGCTGAAAACGTATATTTTCTACCCTGTCTCCATGTCGGGTGCCGCAAAAAAATGGAACCAGTTTGGCAAAGAAAAATTAAGCAGACATTTTACAATGCTTGTGGTGTCAGCGCTGGCGCTCTTTCCGGTATGGGTTTGTAACGGCTTATGGCACGGCGCAGGATGGAATTATATTTTTTATGGAATGTATTATTTCGTAGTTATCATGCTGGAGCTTATACTTGAGCCTGTGGGGAAAGGCATAACCAATACCTTGAAAATAGCAGAAAATAATAAGCTTATCAGCTTTTTAAGAATATTTAAAACATGGATTATCATATTTATCGGTGAGCTTTTTTTCAGGGCTAATTCCTTAAAGCAGGGCTTTTCTATGTTTTTTGCCATGTTTAAGGACTTTCATTTCAGTACGTTTACTAATGGCAGCATATATGCACTTGGTTTAAGTAAGGCTGATTTTCTTGCGGCGGTTGTGGGGGCAATTATTGTTTTTGCAGTCGGCATTATAAGAGAACGGCATGGAAATATTCTTGAAATAATAGGTGAGAAAAAGCTTTACATCAAATGGACAATCTATATTGCCCTCATACTTGCCGTTATTATTTTCGGCGCTTACGGGGCAGGATATACGGAGGTGGATTTTATCTATGCAGACTTTTAAAATAAAAGCAATCCGATTTCTCATATTTATAGGAATTATATTAATCCTCCTCTCTATTGGCTCATATTTTGTAAATCCTCTCAGATGTGAAATGGATAACGTAGCCTTTGAAGGCGAAGTATATTTTTCAGGTCTACTTTCAGAGGAAAATGACACCGTGGACGTGGTAATACTTGGAAACAGCCAGACCTTTGGTCTGTTATCTCCCATGCATCTGTGGCAAAGCCACGGAACAGCCTCATATATTGCGGGGAAGCCGGGACTACGGCTTTCGGAGGAATATTACTGCTTAAAAACTATCCTGAAAAAGCAGACGCCAAAGCTTGTCATTCTGGAAGTAAATAATATATTTGATGCCATAGGCCTCCTTCGTGAAACAAAACATGCAATAGCAAATACCTTTGGCTATTATTTTCCAATTATAAAATACCACAGTATATGGAAAAAATATGTCAGTGAAGACAAGCCCAAAACCAGACACCACAACGGCTTTTCCATACGGGCAGATGTTGTGCCGTATGAGGGCGGCGATTACCTTACCTATACGGATGAGCTTGAACAAACGGATGCTATTACCATGCATTATTTTAATAAGATTATTGACTTATGCAGACAAAACGAGATTGAAGTGCTGCTCGTTTATGCTCCGTCGCCCAGCACTTTTTCTTACAAAAAGCATAATACCATTCAGTCATATGCGGACACAAACAATATTCCGTTTGTTGATATGAATATTCTTAATGATGAAATTGGCATAAATCTTCAGACCGACCTGTTAGACGGAGGCGAGCATGTCAATGTATACGGAACATTAAAAATGACAGCTTATTTAGATAACTATTTAGCGGATAATTTCAGTCTTCCCGACAGACGGCAGGACGAAAGATACGCCAAATGGCATGAAAGAGCCGCTGATTTTATGGAGGAATTGCAAGGGCTGTCGCAATAAGGATTTGTTTTCATAATAACTATGCATTTTTAAACAAAGAAAAGCGAAAGTTAAGTAACACGTTGGAGCGTTCTTTGTT
>DKZK01000033.1:11704-40011 GCA_002493625.1 Lachnospiraceae bacterium UBA7076
CGTTGGAGCGTTCTTTGTTTAAAAATGCATAATAAAAAGAATTAAAATCCTTATTGCGACAGCCCCCTGTCTTTTTCCATGGCAGCTCTCTCCCTTACAAGCTCCTCATACAAATCAAGTATCGTCCAGCTTATGTTATGGCTTGTGACAACAGCCTTAACCCCCACGGACGGTACTCCCAAGTCCTTTAAGGTATCAAGAATACGGTCAAGCTCCCTGCCGCTCATGCCTGCGAGCAGCATGACAGGCTCGGCAAGGTCATGTCCCTCATATATTTCACCGGTACCCTCATGTCCCGGCGCGCCTGTATGATTTCCGATTGTCTGCAAAAATCTCTTTTTCGGTATTTTTTTGCACTCTATTTCGCACGCAAGACATATGTCCGCAATTTTTTTGTGAATTTCATTGGGATAGCTGTAAAGAAGTATCATTTTTATCATGGAGATGTTTCCTTTCTAAAACCGTCTCGTAATTTTCCGCCCTGTGGGGGAAGGCGCAGTCTGTACAATCCTTTATCTTCTTTCCGTTTACGTTTGTGTACCTTGGATTCCCATGACATTCTTCCAAATCATACAACGGACAAAAGCAGAACAGACAGTTTATATTTTCTATTCCCTTATGGCATGGGTAATATTTGCAGTCCCTGTTTTCAAAATATTTATAGGAGTTCTCCATAAGCATTTTCCTCTCCACGAAACGTCGGTCCGTTTAACCTTTGCCTTCTCTTATATTTTATTTCATTTATTATTTCCGTTCCCATAGGCAGAAGGCAAAAGCACGCATAGGACAGGTAAAAAATGTACGACCAGCCCTTTGGTCTGTACATAATGATTTCAGGGTCATACAATATATTTGTCTGATTGAGCCATGCAGCCATAAACGTCATAGTTATGCCTGCCAAAAGCAGTATCACAAGGCCTCTGTCCCTGTTGTCAAAGCGGTATATGGAAAACGCCGTCCTGTGCTTTAGCGTATATCCCCTGCATTTCATTGACATGGAGCTTTCTATGTAATCCTCCAATGTCCACGTAATAATGATTGACAGTATGCGCAGCCTGTTTCTTATGCCGCTGATTATTGTGCTTTGCCCCTTTCCCATACCGATTCCTTTTCTCGATATATTTACCGCTGCATGTCTTTCCCTTATGCGTGAAAAGCTTCTCAGAAATATGGAAATGAAAAGCGAGAGTTTTGGAAACAGCCTGCCTGCAAGGTATATTACCTTATCCGTGGAAAAGACCGCAAGCATACAGGCAAACGTCATAATGAACGCCGCTGCCTTCGTTCCACGCACCAGCCCATAAAAAAGCGCCTCCGCCGTAATATTATTCCCTATAAAATTTTTTCTTATATTTGTCAGTCCGAAATGATTGTAATAGGAATACCACAGACAATATATTACCACAAACAACACCAATATAAAATTAAATATTACCTCCCGCTTCCCATTTAATTTTATGGAGTAAGCAAAGGAGCACAAAAATGCTATGGCAACATAAACAGGATGATTAAAACAAAGTATAAATACCATGAAAAATAAAAAATATATGAAATTAATGCATGGATGATAATTTTCAAATTTCATGCAGCTTCCTCTTTTTGATTATGTTATTTGGGCGTTTGCAAAACGCTTTTTCAACATATGAGTTGTAAAAAATAGACAATTTCATAAGCAAGGTGCTTTGGAGCCGTCGGTACTTAAATGTCATATTTAAGCTTAATCCGGTTTATTCTCTCCATAAACGGCTTGCAAAGGAACAGCAGCGTTACTGCGGTAGCCGCACCGTTTACGGCATTTACGGACAGCCCGGATAAATATATCGCCCACGGCGTCATATCACCCAGCATTCCGTCCATAAGGAAAAAGGTGGATGTGTCTAACAGCGGTCCCACAATAAGCACTACAATCAAAAAGCCAAGCAGGGCGGTTACAAGCCTTCTGTTTTCGTTCATAATATTTTTTTCATACAAAATACCTGCTGCAAAGCCTGCCATTCCAAAGGCAAACATCTGCCATGGCGTCCACGGTCCCTGTCCGGCGGTAAAATTGCTTACAAAAAGCGACAGCATTCCGGAAATAAAGCCTGCCGTCGGTCCGAATGCCATTCCCGTTATCATGATAATTCCTGCCATAGGCTTAAAATGCGGAACAAAAGAAAATGCCATTCTTGCCACGACGGCAACCGCGCTCATAACCGACACAAGGACAATTTCTCCTGCCTGCGGCTTTTTCCTTTCAAAGCCCAGTATAAAAGGCAACATTCCGCCTATAATAAGCAATGTTGCAAACAAATAATACCGTCCGCTTCCAAGCTTCCAAAAGGCAAGCAGAACAGCCAGTGTGAACAGCAGCATAACGATATATCCAAGCAGCCTTTTTACAGATTTTCCCTGCATAGTGTTATCACATCCTCCTCTGTTACGGCGTTTACAAATATATGTCTGCTCATGCGGTTTGCAGACGTTGTATAAAAGCTGTTGCCCGAAAAAAACTTTCTTGCCGTATTTGTCGTTATAATTCCGCCGTCAAAAAACATGCTCACAATATCAGCATATTTTGCGCAAAATTCTATATCGTGTGAAACCATCAGTATTGTAAGGTTTTCAAGCTTCCTCAATATGCTCACAAGGCTCTGCTTAAAATGATTATCCATGCCCTTTGTAGGCTCGTCCATAAGAAGGATTGACGGCTTTGTCAGCAGAACCTTTGCAAGCGCCGTCCTCTGCTGCTCGCCTCCCGATATGTCAAAGGGGTGCTTATCCAGAAGATGACTGATAAGACATTTTTCCGCTATGGCATCCACATCCTGCTCCGCTTCGCTTCCATGAACCATCTCAAGCAGCTCCTCCCTGACCGTTTTCTTCACGAACAGACTTTGAGGATTCTGTGGCAGCATTGCCAGATGTCCCTGAAAAAGCTCACCCTTTTTATATTTATCAAGCGGTGTTCCCTCTATTTTTATCTTTCCGCTGTAGGGCTTTAATATCCCACATATTGCCCTTAAAAATGTTGACTTTCCCGTACCGTTTCCGCCCACAATGGCGTAAAAGCTCCCTTTTGGCACGGAAATGGAAGCGCCCTTCAGGACATCCGCCCCCTCCTTGCTGTATCTGTACCACAGCTCCTTTGCATAAATTGCAGGCTTTCCGGTTTCCTCCGGTAAATCCGGCTCATCAAGCCTGTCTTTTTTCAGAGCTTTCCCCTCACATTTAAGCTTCCTTTCAAGCCAGCTTCTTCCCTCTCTCACGGTAAGGGGACATTCAAAGCTGCTTTTTTCTTCTTCCACGGTCTTAGGACTTTCAAATCTTCTTTTTCCTTCTCCCACGGCAAGGGAACTTCCAAAGCTGCTTTTTTCTTCTCCCACGATAAGGGGACTTTCAAGGCTGCTTTCCACGCCGTAATATATCCGCATAGGCGCAGGCAGCGCCGCCGCCATATCACTGTTTTCCTTTTTCAGCATGTCCCCCACAAGTCTTGGAGCGCCACATGCTATAATTTTTCCCGCCTCCATGACAACAACCCTGTCCGAGGCGTGAAGCACCCCCTCAAGCCTGTGCTCTGTCATTATTATAGTAGTGCCAAGCTCAAGATTAATTTTCTTTATGGTCTGCAAAAAGTCCGACGCCGCAATGGGATCAAGCTGTGACGTGGGCTCGTCGCATATGAGCACCTTTGGCTGCATTGCCATAATGGACGCCAGATTAAGAAGCTGCTTCTGCCCCCCTGAAAGCTCGTTTACATTTTTATAAAACCAGTCCTGTATGCCAAAATAGCTCGCCATTTCAGCCACCTTAAGCCTTATTGTCCTCGTGTCGTACCCAAGGCTCTCAAGACCAAATGCAAGCTCATGCCACACCTTGTCTGTCACAATCTGATTATCAGGATTTTGCATTACATATCCGATATGTGCCGCCTGAGTTTTAAGGTCCAGAGCTTCCACCGGCGTTCCCTCAAACAGCACCTGTCCTGACTTCTTTCCTTTGGGCGTTACAGGTGGCTTCAAATGTCTCAGCAGCGTGGTTTTCCCGCTTCCGCTTTTTCCGCATATTGTAATATATTCTCCCTGCTCTATTGTAAGATTAATATCCGTCAATGCCTCACGTTCCCTGACGGGATAGCAAAAGCTTAAATTCCTGATTTCAAAAAGCTCCATTTTACTGCCTCCGTAACATTTATCACAATGGGTGTTGCAAAATATAATATCATAGCCATAAGTCCCATGACAAAATACCTGTTTTCCTCTCCGCTTATATTTATATTTGGCAGAAATACCGCCTCCAGCCCCTTTTTTGCCTTACACATAATGATGCATACAATCAATGCGGCAATCCACAGAATTAAAAGCACATCCTTCGCCTTAAATGAATATACCGAAAAACGGCTCCGCTTCCCACAGCCATATCCCCTGCATTTCATGCTGTCCGAGGTGATAATCCCCTCCTCAAGAGACCATGAAAGCATCGCAAGCATAATATTTGCAGTCTCAGCAGTCTTATTTTCCCCGTCACAGGATATTGCTTTTCTCGCGGCAGATATGCTTTTCATATGATTTCCGTAATGCGGCACAAGCCTGAGTATCATGGAAAGGGCAAGTCCCAACGCCGGCGCAAGCCCTCCGAATATATATAACAGCTTATCCGCTGTCATTATCTCATGGTAGACAAAAAACCAGATAATGACGGAAATAAACATAGCTGCAAGCACTATACCGTAGTATAGCGCTTCCAGCGTAAATGCCCGTCCTCCCATATAAGTAAACAGTACCGTTTTTCCCCTTGTATTGAATACCGGGTTTGCCAAAGCAAGCAAAGCAAATATCGGAAGCATGGCTCCAATCAGCTTGAATGCAGTTCTTCCATGCACATTGATATAACATACGGCAGCCATAACAAGCGAAATAAAAGCAGCCGCAGGATGCACGGTAAGCATACTGATTACGATTGTCCCTGCAAAATATACAAAACAGACTATGGGATTATAAGTTGCAAATCCTTTTTGTCTCATAACATACTACACTCTGCTTCTTCTTTTTTGTGTAATTATACCAAGCCCTGAAGCCATAATCAACATTACCACAAAATCTATTGGGGCCTCATCACCTGTATTTGGTGATTTATCATTTTTTCCCTCAACAATCTCCTCTGCCTTTTTATCCTCTGCCGCATGAACATCCGTCATATCATATAATGCTGTTTTTCCATTTAATAATCTGTCATATGCCACAAAAGCGTATGCCGACTGAATGGTTGAAAAAGGAAAATCAATTACATCTCCATAACCCTTTATGCCCTGACCGCTTACATAAAATGCATTTATTCCGTCAAATGCTGTATAACCGTCTTTTATAAACCTGTCGTCCGTTAATGGATTAATTCCCATTCCCGTAAGCGCCGTGATAACCTGCGCAGCACTGCATGCATTTTTTGAACCATAGCTCGAAAAGCTTCCGTCAGCATTTTGCATATCGGAAAGCACTGCAAGCCCTCTGTCCACTGCCGCCTTTGCCTCGGCATTTATATTATAGTATGGTGTAAGGGACTGAATACCTATAGCCGTCATATCCGTGTCCGCAGCAGCATCAGACCAATCCCAGCCGCCTCCGGTTACCTCATGTGACAAAATTTCCGCCACAAGAGCTTCTCTCGTCGTCTGCGTCTTTCCTGCCTCTGCCGTTGGTATATTGTAATCCTTGCTGTCAAGCGCAAGCAACACATACATTGTTGAATTTACTCCTGCCTCTACAACAAAATCCATATCAGATAAAGGCTTAAGAAGATTAACGCCATTTACATTTTCAGGATTTTTTCCTATTGCTGAAAGCGTAAGAATTACCTTTGCATATGTGACAGCCTTCCCGTCAAGGTCAGAGTAATCGGAAAGCTCCTTCACAAGACTTTCATAATAAACATTTTTCATCTCATCAGTGAGTACACCTGCTCTTGCCGCCGTCATAACTGTCCATTCGTTACCATATACACAGGCTTCTGCTGTAATACTTTTGCTTACGATACCCGTAAGGTCAGCGCCCATTGCCATAATCTCATCCTTTGTTGCAGGTGCTTTTTTAATATCATCACCCTCAGACTCCGTCTTTGCTTCTTCCATTGAAACAGTATATGTTTTGTCGTCTGCGCCGTATCTGGTAAGCTTTATGCTTATATTATCCCCTATCGGGATAGTGTCTGATGCTCTGTATGTTACTCCGTCTGCAACTATGGAAACCGCACTGTTTCTGTTTGCCGCCTTAAGTGAAAATGCTATGCCTTCCACATCGCTTTCCAGCTTCAATGTATATTCGGTTACATCAGGCGAAAATGCCGGCTCTAATGTACCTGTATTTACAATCAATGTTGAAAGCTGATTCGATGTTTCCTGCCAATCAGCATTTACATCAGAGCCACCGTCATTTGTCCACTCCATAGAAATAATGTCTCCTGCAACAGGTATGTAATCCTTAAGCCCTACAGGTGCCATTGCATCATTTGTAAAAAAACACCAATATTGTGTCCAGCTATCAGCTACAGTAAGACCGCACAAATAGACAATTCCGTTACCATCCTGAGCAATAGTCTGATCCGCCTCCGTCACAGCTTTTTCCATATAATAATAAGCACTGCTTCCGCTGTTTACATCAATCCATGTGTCTATTGTTCCTTCCCATGCAGCGCCTTCTGCCGCGCTATAAGTTTCATTTTTAATTATTACGTGTACCTGATTTGCATGTTCATCTGCTTTCGGCATTAAAG
This sequence comes from Lachnospiraceae bacterium UBA7076, assembly GCA_002493625.1. GTDB lineage: Bacteria > Bacillota > Clostridia > Lachnospirales > Lachnospiraceae > Coprococcus_C. Next base: position 18,452 of record DKZK01000033.1, read on the forward strand.
ATACATTAATTGTCATAAAGACCATTATTGCGGCAAACAAAACCGCAAATGTTTTTTTTGCATTTTTCATTAGATGTATTCTCCTTTTTTTTATTTTAGAATTTTGCGAAACTTCTTATTTTCACAACATAGTTGTACAATATAGACAATATCGCAAGCAAGGCATTCGTGGAGCCGTCAGTGTTTAGCGAGGTATGTCCTGAGGTGTCTGCGAAGCGGACGGAGTCCTGAGGACACGTTATTTTCGAGCTTAGCACTGCTACGTGCGACACATAGCGAAAGCGTACCTTGCGGTGATATGTCTATATTGTACAGCATGCCTACTGACAATAATAGTTCCACACCATACTGTCCCCATCCGACATATTATAAGAGCTACAGCCATACCCCGGTGAGCTTCCATTTATGTAATAATGCCAGCCTGAACCGCTTCCACAGTCTGATTCATAGAGATTATTTATCCCCTCAACATAATAGCTTCCATACACAGGTGTATATGAATATTCCAATTGTATTCCATAAGATGAGCATACCTTTTTTAAAACATCAAACGCAGTTTCCCCTTCCGTAAATGTTACCGTAACCATTCCAAGCACCGTTCCGCTTGCGGGAACATAATCAGCCTTTCCCTCCTTTAGCTTATCCATATTATCTAATATTGAGCTACAGTTAATCTGAACAGTGCATGTCATATGAGCTGCTTCTGTCACCGTCTCTCCTGAAACAGCTTCCGTCACGGTGTTTTCCACTGTATTTTTTTCAGTCGCAGGTTCTTCATCCGTGAAGCTTTTATCCTCGGTCGATGTAGCTGCGCCACTGTTTACCGATACATTTTGTCCGGTTTCATGTGCTTGCGCATTATTTTTATCATCTGTTGACGTACTGTCAATTCCGCTGTTTTCTTTTATTGTTTCTGTATCTCTTTTTGTATTTTCTTCTGTTATTACATCTTTTTCTTCATCACCGGCTGAAATATTATCCTCATAAACTGATGACACGGTGTCTGTAACGGTTGCATCATCTGCTCTGTTTTTTTCAGTTTCAGATGTTTTAATTTTTTTTGTGGTGAATACGGCGCACAATACCATAATTACAATAACTGCAAGCATTACAGCGTTGTATAATATCTGTTTTTTCTTATTATTCAAGACATCCCTTCTTTCTCTAATTCTTATCATATACCTGTAATGGCTTTAAAAAATTGAATTTGGGGCAGAAACCGCCTGATTAGGATAATTTTACACTTCAAAAAAACATATGATTACAACATTTCCCATAGAAATAAATCATACAAAAACAAAACCTCTAAAAATACTGAAATATTTTTAGAGGGCGTCAAAATAAGAAGCATAAACGCCGCCCTACCTCAGAAGACTTCCGCTTAAAAACAATACAGGTCTCCCGACTTAGCCTTTATCCTACCAAGACACCTTCCCAAAGCAAAAGCTATGCTTCAGTGGCTGCAAATTTGCACGTCCCTTCGTAGGCAACACGGTTGCTGAGACACAGTGCCGGACTTACACCGGCTTCCGAGATGTATTGTTTTGCCTGATATTATCTTATACCATATATTTTCCAATCGGTCAACTGTCTCCAATTGTTTTTCAATTGTAAAACCGGACATTCACTTGTTTTTCCGTCGTTTTAATATAATTTTATTGACTTTTTATACCCTCAACTTATAATTAATGCATCTGAAAGTATAATCAGGGAAAGAGGTATCATATGTCAACAGAAATCCCAAAGCTTTTTGGAAGTCTTGTATTTAACGACGAGGTTATGCGAAATAAGCTTCCAAATGATATTTACAAAGCGCTTAAGAAAACAATACAAAACGGAACGCATCTTGAGCTTGACGTTGCAAACTCCGTTGCCGTTGCAATGAAGGAATGGGCTGTAGAATTAGGCGCAACCCATTATTCTCACTGGTTCCAGCCAATGACCGGCTTTACCGCCGAAAAACATGACAGTTTTATCAATATAGCAGGTGACGGTCATGTAATTATGGAATTTTCCGGCAAAGAGCTTGTAAAGGGCGAGCCCGACGCATCAAGCTTTCCATCGGGTGGTCTACGTGCCACCTTTGAGGCGAGAGGCTACACTGCATGGGATCCTACCTCCCCTGCATTTATAAAGGATAAAACACTGTACATCCCTACAGCCTTCTGCTCCTACAGCGGAGAAGCGCTGGACAAAAAGACCCCGCTGCTCCGTTCCATGGAGGCGTTAAATGAACAGGCTGTTAAAATGCTTCATTTACTTGGAAATAAAACGGTTACCGGAATAAATATAACGGTTGGACCTGAACAGGAATATTTCCTTATCGATAAAGATATGTACAAAAAACGTAAAGATCTGATTTTCTGCGGAAGAACCCTTATCGGCGCCCCTGCGCCAAAGGGTCAGGAAATGAACGACCACTACTTTGGAATATTGAAGCCCCGTGTTTCCGCATTTATGCATGAGCTTGACGAGGAGCTCTGGAAGCTTGGCATCCCTTCCAAGACAAAGCACAACGAGGTGGCTCCTGCGCAGCACGAGATGGCGCCAATATTTGAAAACGTAAACATTGCCACAGACCATAACCAGCTCACAATGGAGATTATGAGAAAGGTTGCCGACAAGCATAATCTTGTCTGCTTACTTCACGAAAAACCTTTTGCCGGTATAAACGGAAGCGGAAAGCATAACAACTGGTCCATAAGCACAAGCGACGGCGTAAATCTTTTAAAGCCGGGACGCACGCCTGCGCAGAATATACAGTTTCTTGTATTTCTTATGGCTGTAATTAAAGCTGTGGACGATTACGCAGATTTAATGCGTGTTTCCGCTGCCAGCGCAGGAAACGACCACCGTCTCGGCGCAAATGAAGCGCCGCCTGCCATAGTATCCATTTTCCTCGGCGATGAATTAAATGCTGTTTTAAAGTCAATTGAGAATGATACATACTTTGGCAAGCAGGAAAAGATAGAAATGAACATTGGCGCAAATGTGCTTCCTCACTTTTTCAGAGATACAACTGACCGAAACCGCACGTCCCCATTTGCATTTACGGGAAATAAATTTGAGTTCCGCATGGTGGGCTCCGCCGCCTCCGTTTCGGGTCCTAATGTTATACTCAACACTGCCGTGGCAGAATCCCTTGCGCAGTTCTACATTGAGCTTGATGGAACAAAAGAGGAGGACATGGAGCATGCAGTGCATGAGCTTATAAAGCGCGCCATAAGAAAGCACAAAAAGGTTATATTTGACGGAAACGGATATACGGAGGAATGGGTGAAGGAAGCAGAGGCGCGGAACCTATACAACCTTCCGACAACCCCTGACTGCATGCCTTATTTTATAAATGAGAAGAATATAAGCCTCTTTACGAAGCATCACATTTATACGAAGGAGGAGCTTCTCTCAAGATATGAAATTCAGTTGGAAACATATGTGAAAACAATAAAGATTGAAGCGAAAGCAATGATTGACATGATTTCCAAGGATTTGCTTCCTGCCGTAAATGCCTTTGCCGCCACAACTGCAAGGGAAGCAGCCGAAACAAAAGCATATCTTCCAAACATATCCTGCAATGCACAGGACGCCCTTATCAGACGGCTTACATCTGATTACACGGACATGACAAACCTTATCGACAAGCTTAAGCATGAGCTTACCCAGCTTGGCGGCATAAGCAGCATGCAGGGAGCAGCGGACTACTGCCGTGACAGGATTATTGTGACAATGGATGAAATCCGCGCCATTGCAGATGATGCGGAGGCTGCCATACCAAATGACTTCCTGCCTTATCCGACTTATGAGGAATTGTTGTTTTATTTATAAAATATACACGGTCAGCAAAGAACCGGCGGTTTGAAAACAAACCGCCAGTTTTTTCACTGTCCCTCTCCGTCCTTCTTTTGATAAAACATTTTTCTAAGCGTGCAGATATCCCTTGGCACGCTTTCAATATCCTCAACATCATGCAGCGTTCTCACCCACGCATAATACTCATTTGCAAGGGGAGTGATAAGTGCGGAGGTTTTCATTATATAGCCTTTCCTGATTGCCTCATGTGACACGCTTCTCATAAACTTCCAGAAATTATAATAGGTAAGCTTAAGCTTTGTCATATAGCCAGTGATGTCCTCGATTACAAAGCCCTCAATTTTCCTGCCATTATACTCATAATCCGCCTCCAGAATCTCATAGTACCAGTCATAAAATTCCTGCCAGCTTTCAAGACAGACAGCCCGTTCCTTGTATTCAAGTCCAAACTGCCCTGCCACATGACACATATTCTCATACTCGTACTTTTCAAAATTCATTTGATTGTGAATAATATCAAGTAAAAACAAATGATTTTCAGGGTACTCAATTATATGCGGGTCATGCTCCATATCCACGCACTCAAATACAAAGGATACATCATAAGCCTTGATATATTCCTTCATTTTGTCAAGATTTTCCTTTGACACCTTTTCAAGGAGCATCTCCCTTAGCCATGCTGCATAGTCGCCTCCAATGGTGGACTTTGTGGCAATAAAAAGGTCGTCCTCATACTCGTTATAGCTTACGATTCCCAAAAAACCATTTTCCTTTACATATGCGGTAACCGGAAACTGTAATTTATGCTGAAGCATTTCAAACCTTGTCTCCTCACGTTCATTTACATTGAAAAATTTGTCATATGCTCTTGCGGCAACCTTTTCCTTAGCGGTATCAAGATATAAGCCCCTCGCCTTGGTGGTCTGCTCATTCCACACCTTTTCATAAAATGCCTTGCTCGTAAAATTAAAGGAGGATATATTTCCAAATTTCTTTTCCTGAATATACTCGTTTCCACGCATGGCTGTTATGGCTTCTGCCACCGATAATGTCGTGCCTGGCTGTTCCGACAGAATTTCAGGCTTTTTATACACATCATTTTTAATTTCAAATGTGTGAGCGCCATCCTTATCAATCTGCACGCATCTTAAATGTCCGCCAAATTCAACCTGCCCCTCCAGATTAAACACCCTGTCATTAACCAGAACAGGAAGCTGCTTTGTGTTTCTGTGTCCGTGTATCTGATAATAATTTGGGGGAGTTGTATCGTAAAAGGTTTCGGCAATCCTCTCAAAATCATTGTAGCTGCCAACGCCCTTTATCATCTGCTCTGTAGCCACAAGGGATAAATTGTCAGGTATGGTGCTAAGTCCTGCATGGGTTACCAGATATATGTTTTCTCCGTATTTGTAGTATGCGCACTGTCCGAATTTTCTGTAAAGCTGCCTGATATCCTTTTTGTCGATACCGGAAGCCTCAAGAGCCGGACGTGTAACCATCTCAAATTCCCTTGACCTGCCTGTGCTTTCGTTCGCCCAATACCAGAGCCATCTCTCGTGGTTTCCTTCAAGCAGCAGCACATTTTTCCTGTCCTTAACGGAAAGCAGAAATTCCAGAACCTCGACATTTTCTATGCCCCTGTCAATGTAGTCGCCCACAAATATGTAAAACTCGTCCTCCTTTATGCCTCCGTTATCAGAAAAATATTTTTGTAGCGCAGTATTACAGCCGTGAACATCTCCGATATGATGTATTTTTTTATATTCGGACAAATCAATCATTTTAAGCCATATTCTGTCTAATTCATCCGGTCTGATAACGGTAATGCCTGAGGGAATTTTCTGGGTTGCAAATCTTGAGTACATCCTGTCTATCACATCCTCAGAAACTCTTTTATATACGTCTCTTTCCGCATTTCTTCTCTTTACCTCCTCAATGGGAATATCCGTAAAGTCAACACAGAAAATTCTGTATCTGTATGTATTGCACAGCTCCTTGTATTTGTTCATCTCCGTCCTTTTTGAGTTTGTTGCGTCAATTACCGTAAATTCCCCACGCTGCATCCTTGTCTCAAGCAGGCTGTAAAGGGTTTTCCACACAACGCTTTCATTGTCCTGACTGATACTTGTCGTTCCGTCAACCTGCATAACAGGACTTTGACATAAAAGCCTTATATCATCCGCAGAAAGCGCATATGGCTTCAGTCCGTTTTTCTCAATCCACGTAGACTTGCCGCAGCCGGCAGAGCCACGCAGCAATAATAAAATTCTCATAACCTAATCCTTTCCTTTTTGAACATCAGCAGTTTCCTGCAAAAACATTTTTCAGGTATCGCCCGGCAACAGCCTTGAGTTCATATACCCTTTCCACATCCGTAGCTTCCCTGTCCTGCATATTATATCTTGGATAGAAGCGCGTAATATGAAGGGGAATGTTGTCATCCACCGATGCAATCCATTTTGCTTCCTCCTCCATTTCCTCTAAAGCATCATTTTCGTTTGGCACAATAAGCGTTGTAAGCTCCACGTGACATGCGACGGCAGCACATCTGATAACAGCCTTAACCGCCTCCAAGCTTCCGCCAAGCCTTTTGTAATATTCATCACGGAAGCCCTTTAAATCTATATTCATTGCATCAATGTATGGCAAAAGCTTTTCCATGACAGGAAGGGCCACCGTACCATTTGTCACAAGGACGGATTTCATATTTTGCTCATGCAAAAGCCTTGACACGTCAAGGACATACTCCCAGCTTATAAGAGGCTCATTGTAGGTAAATGCAACCCCGATATTCCCCGTTTTTTGGTAATAAAGCGCCTCATTCACAAGTTCTTCAGGTGAAATATATCTTGCTCCTATATCCTCCTGCCCTGCCATTGAAATTTCATGGTTCTGGCAAAATGGACACCGCAGGTTGCAGCCGTAGCTTCCCACAGATAAAATTCTGCTGCCCTCGCAAAACATTTTAAGGGGCTTTTTTTCAATGGGGTCAAGCGCCACGGAGGTTATATGTCCGTAATTTTTACAGACTATTTTTCCGTCCTCGTTTTTCCTTGCCCTGCAAAGTCCCCACGCCCCGCTTTTCAGTTTGCAATGATGAAAACATACATCACAGGTTGCTTCCATTTTTTCCTCCTCACTATACATCCACAGTCAGACGTTTGCGAAACTCCCGACATTAATAATGTCTCACTACCTCAAAGCGTTCCATTTCCACAGGCTCATCCTCTCCAATGCCTGCCTTCTGCTTTGCAATGGCAAGCTGCTCCTCCACAGTATCTACGCCTTCCAGATTCGGAAGAAGAAGCCCTCTCCTTCTTCCCCTTGTAACGATAACGCCGTAACGTTTTACATCAAGCTCATCGGTGGAGGATATTTTTTCCGTGTCCCCCAGAACGTCCACGCTTATGGTAAGCCACGGCAGCTCCGCCTGTTTTATCGGCGAAAATCTCGGGTCACGGGTAGCTGCGCTTATGGCATTTGCAACAATTTCCTTTGCAATGGAGCTTTGTACTGCTTCTATAGTTCCGATACAGCCCCTGAGTCTTCCGTCCTTTTTTATGGAAACAAAAACCCCTGCCTGTTTTTTCTGCATTTCTTCCGGAAGCTCTTTTGGCATATCAGGCGTTTTACCCATGGTTATATATTCCTCAATGGTCTTTCTTGCAAGACCTACATAGGCATCTTCATTTTTTCTCTGACCGGCAAGCCGCTCCTGCAATATATTTTCAAATTGCTTTTTAAAGCTTCGTCCGCTGTCCTTGCCCTCAGGCTCATATGTGCATACACCATAACCCACGCCAAATGGCCCTTCGTATGAAAGCCGCCTTGCTTCCACCGCTCTTTCGTCAAGGGTTCCTGCCATAATAACAAAGGAACGGTGTCCGCACTCTGCGGCGCTCTCCAAAAAATATTCCGAAAAATCAAACAGCTCATTAAAGGAGGCTCTCTCCATTACATCCATAATCCTTCTGCCATATTCCGGTCCGTCCTTGCTGTAGCCGTAAGGTCCGTCCTCCGTAAGCTTATGTGACAAATCTCCGCTTGCAATAACTGCCACATTTCTGCCAAGCTTATCTGCAACCATCTTGATACACTGTCCAAGCTCGTAATGCATTGCAAGAGGCATGCCCGAAAGTCCAATCCTCACAAGCTTGTAGTCCTTCCAGTATTTATTTATAAAATATAACGGCACCATCGTACCGTGGTCTAAGCTTTTGTCACGCTCGCCCATTGTTCCCGCCGGAATGTCTCTCTCATCTGCAAGCGCGCAGAGCTCCTTTACAAATTCTGTATCGTAAGATACCTCCATTTTTACCTGCCCCGCCATAAATCTGCCAAAATCCCCTTTGGCGCCGTTTCCCGGCGAAATGTGAAAATAATCCGAATACAAAATCTGATGCGGTGAGATAAGCACGATTGTTTCAGGCTTATGCTCCGCAAGCTGCCTTGCTGCCTCATCATATGCATGAATTGTTTTTTCTATTCCATTTTCCTTACCCCTGCCAATCTCCGGTATAATAAGCGGCGGGTGAGGCACCATAATTGCCGATGTTATTCCCATAAAATACCTCCTTCTTCCACATCATAACTTTTATGTATTTTTTCATATGTTGAATTTCATGTATCTTTTTTTCAATATGCCAAATACTAATATTAATATTTTAATACAAAATTAACCGGAGGTAAACATGAAAGAGGCATCGCGAAACAAAACCATAAAAACCATTCCGTCAGGCGTCTGGGAAAGCAGCAGACCAAACAAAAATAAAAATAACAATGACAAATTCCAGCCTTCCACCGACATGCAGGGAAACGGTTATCCAATAAAAAACAAAAAGGATAAATAACATCTATTAAATTGCAATCATATCGTTCATGGAGGTTTCCAGCAAAACCGATAAGGCGTAAAAATTTTCAAGTGACGGAAGTGTCTCTCCTCTCAGCCACTTATAGATTGAATTTGTATTTACCATCCCAAAATACTCACTCATATCCTTAACGGTTATTCCCCTTTCCTTCCTTATTCTGTTAATGTTCTCCCCTGTTTCAACAGGGTTTACTACAGGATAACTCATACCATCTTCTCCTTTCCATAAATTTCACAATGCGCCATAAGGGAATCGAACCCTTGATATACAGGTTAAAAGCCTGTTGCCATACCACTTGGCTAATGACGCAAAAGCTTCCCAAAATAAAAAATACCACCTGCCGATTATCTGACAGGTGGTATTTGAAAAGCATTCTTTTAAATTTATACTATCAAGCTTTCAAGCATTTTTGCTTATCCACACAATCTGACAACGGCACAAAAACAGACCCAGAATTTGTTTTGTATATTATTTCCTGAGCTTTACGGGCACTGTTAAATTGTAATTCTCTTGCAGATAAGAAAAACATTGCTTAAATTCCTTTCAAAAATTTTGTTTTCTATTTCTTTTTGTATATTAACCAAATTTTTCGATTTTGTAAAGTAACCCCGTAGGTTAAATTTTCCTGAATTAAACATGCGTATTATAAATGGATAGACCTTGCCGCTTAGCTTATCCCTTTCGATATTTCTTCTCGATAACCTGAGAATAAACAACCATCAGGGCAATCGCTTCTGCCATTACACCAACAACCGACAAAAGTATCATAGGTGAATTTTGCCCTGCAAGCAGCGGTAATCCGAGCGCTATGAAAACAGAACCGAATACGCACCACAAAATACCACAGGCTTTGTTGTATTTTTTTACATCCGTCACCTCAAACATCTTTGCGTTTGCCCAAAAGCCCACAGCCTTTTTTGCAGAAAATGCAAAAATGCCTATACCGATAAACAGCACGCCCACGACACACCATATGATAAATGCAATTATATTTCCGGACATGCAGCTATCCCCCCTCTACTATATATTGCCTTTCTGCATAATACCTTTCCGCATAGTACCTTTCTACATAGTACCTCCGGATGAAATATTGCCCTATGCATTATTATTCTGATTTGCAGCAATTGCGTTATAACATCTCTCATCAACTGCATTTACAACGGATTGCAGGTTTTGTTGAACCGCATTTGCAATTTCGTCTGAATATCCAAACAGGATTCCCGGTCGTGTCCTCGAAAGTATCGGAGCAATCTGATTAATTATATCTCCTGTAATATCTTTCTTGGTAAATGGATTTGTCGATTTCTGCCCCAATACATAGGTCTCACCTGTACGGGTCATTAACCTTATAGAATGATCCTTTGACGTAGGAATAAAGTTAGTCGAATTTTTTACAACGTGTCCGTAAATCCATATTATATCATTGACAGGTATTATATTAAGCACGTGAAACGGCTGCATACATATAACTGCCGACGGCATAACATAAGAAGAAAGCACCTGTACTGCCGACTGCGCCTCATAATTAATCTGAGAAAGCATATCATGCCCCATCCTCATCAAGCGCTCCTCTGCCGCTGCAAATGCCTTCTTGTTAAGCATTGTCTGCTTCATTCCCCCAAGCTTTGCATCTATAACTGCAATATTGGGATAGTTTGTAAAATCCATTTTTTTATCCTCCCATATGTATTTTCCATATTTACACTTCCCTGAAAATAGCAGAAGCATTAAAACAGAAAAACACTTTCGCTGCGTCTAAGACGAGCGAAAGCGCATTTTCTGTATAAATCCCCACAAAACCTATCAGAAAACCTGTTCCCTGTACAACACCTATGGTTTCTGTCTAACTGAAAGATATATTAAAATTCTGTCTCTCAATGTTTTTTTCTTTTGAATAGTTCGTACTGCTTACCTTAATGTCACTGCCATCCTTTTTAGCTCCGCCGATAAACTCTCCTGAGGATGCGCGGCGTAATCTGTTTCGGTTTTTATCAAGCTGCTCCTTCTTGTCGTCTACGTTTTCCCCTCTTGCCTTATCCTGCCTGATTTCGCCTTTGAGTATTTTTATGTCGTTTCGTATGCCTGACACAACTCTGCTCTGCAATCTGCTTTGAGAAACGGCAGTCTCTGCTGAAACAACTGTCTGAGCATTAAGCTTTTCCCTTTTTGCATCCTGCATCTCCACAGTTTTACTTTCCGTTTCCTTTTCCCTCGTCTCGTCCCTTTGGGAAGCTGCATCCTGTGCCTTTTTCTCGTCATCAATCCTTACAGCTTCTGCATCCCGCTCTTTTACCACTTTCTCTTTGTTCTGCTCCCTGCGAGCCTCTGCCTGACGCTGCCTTAACTGATTATTCAGCCTGCTTATCTCCTGCTGAAGCTCCCGACGTTTTTTCATCTTCTCGTCGGCAGACAAATCCTGTTTAGATACCTGCTGTCTCTGTCTTTGAACATCTGAAATTTCATTTTCAATGCTTTTGCTTATGGCATCCACAGGTTCCTGCTTTATCATCCGTCCTGCCGATACATTTTTTGATGCACTTACACCGCTAATGCTCATACGCTCATCCTCCCTTCTGACATTGTATAATCCGCTCAATATATTACATTATATTATACACAAAATGCCGGAAAAAGGCAATAAAATCAACCAATTTTATGAGAATTTTTTGGGACTTTCTTCTAAATTTCATCAATGTCGTTTTCTGCCAAATCATCCTTCATAATATCTATCAGCCACGTATTTATAAATTCAATAAATGTAGTTTCTTCTATTCCGCGCACATGATCAAGATAATATACATCCCCCTTATTGTCGATCACTATATGCGAACCATCTCCAATATATGCGCCAATAATATAATATTTATTGACTTCGGGATTATCGGGCAAGCGGGTTTTTCTCACCTGCTCAATAGGATAAATTTCCGTTCCGCCGTACGTCAGCCCATTCGAAAGCAAAAGTATATTTTTATAATCCTCCGGCAGACAAAGCAGAAGCTCATTCTCAGCATCATTTAATCTTACTTCCGTTGTTCCAGTCTTGCACTTAACAAAATTTATACCGTTTTCCTCCAAAATACCACTCAGCCTGATGATTTCCTCAAATATATTCTGCATGGGATTTTTATTAGTTTTCTTGGTTTCTGCCTTATCCTCTGACGTTTTTTCTGACACTCGTTTATAACCTACTGTTTTCTCTGCAATTTCAATAGATATTGTTTCATAATCTTCTGTTTTCCTGCTCACTTCAACTGCCGTATTTTTACTTAACAAATGTTCCGCAAATAATTTTGAATGGTTTTTCTGTTCTTTTAAATCCGTTCCAAACTGATGGTTTGGAATGTACATTTGCATATGAAGCTTTCCAAATTGTGTGTTGCCGTAAAAGGATATATTTATACCGCCAAAAGCTTTTTTAACCGCCACATTTTGAAGCTCCATCATCTGCATATGATAACATTCGTAAAATTTCCCATATAAATCAAATACGGCTATCAAAAGCCTTCCTGTCGTTGTCGTAGTGGCAAATGCCTTACATGTAGTTACATGATGCGCATGCTTTGCAGGCAATAAAGATATTTTCATGCCTCTGGGTTCTTCCATATCTGCCAGAATCTCATCCTCGCATGTTCTTTCTCCATCTGCCATGAATTTTGAAAAAATAGTCTTATATGTAGCAGCTTTAAATGTATATTTTTGTTCCATACCGGCAACTCCTTTCGGAATACTTACCCTTGCAGATAACTTATTTCCCATTTTATTACTCTGATATTCCGAAGTCAACTTTTCATTATCTACAAATTGAGCTTTTGTTTACCAATTTAATGTCAGTTACAGAATTTTATTTGCAGTATAACTCAATTGCAGTCCCTGCAAACTGCGCAGTTCCCACTCCTCCTACCGCATCAATATTTTGGGTAAATGCTTCATTACCTTCATACATTTTCCCAAGTGATGCCAAAATTTCTTTTGTACAGTTGTAATAATGCTCGGTTATATAGCCTTGAAGCCTCTTTACTAAGCCTTGCGCCGACTCAGAATCCGGTGATGCATCTTTGATTTTGCCAAAATCAGAAAATATCGTCATCAGGCCATTTGCAATTGCTTCATCTGTTTCCTTGGAACGGCATTTACTTTTTTCCATAAACTCACCGTAAGTCTCTGTGTTTCCCCATTTACTTTTTGCCTCCTTTGCATATTCCTCAAGTTTTGATTTGTCAAATACTGAAAAATCCATTTTATTTTCTCCAATCATTTTTATTCCATGGGCAAAGGCAATCAAATTTTCCAAATGCTCCTTTTTTAGCGTAAGAAGCGCAATCTGCTGTTCTAACGCTTTACCGCGGTCAAAATCAGGGCTTTGGAGAATTGACTTAATATCCTTTAATGAAAATTCCAATTCACGAAACAATAAAATATTCTGAAGCCGTTCTAATGCCGTATCGTCATACAGCCGATAGCCAGCTTCCGTATAAGCGGCAGGATGCAGCAACCCGATTTTATCATAATATTGAAGTGCTCGTATACTTACTCCTGTCAGCTTACTAACTTCATTTACAGTCATCATTGGTTTTCCCTCCCTTGTGGTAGTTTTAGCATAGGCTATTACGCAGCGTCAGGGTCAATACCTTTTTCAATTTTTTTAATAATAACGAAATTACTTTAAACTAATTATGTCACTGCAAATACTTATTGCAATATATTATTTTTATATTTTTTCTAATAAATTAAAAATTATTCTATTATAGTTTGTTATTTTACAATATGTAACAGATTTGTTCTATGTCAATTTGTTCATACGAGGATTTAAAATTGTTATGATAGGTTATAATAATTTCTTATCTTGTAAGGAGTATCGATTGAAGTATGATAAGTATCGAAAGCTTTGGAAAAAATATAAAAAGGCGACGAAAAAATCTTGGCATACCACAATATGAATTGGCAAAAAGACTTGATATATCTCCAAATCATTTGTCTTCACTTGAGACAGGAAAAACAAAACCAAGCTTTGACCTGCTGTGTAAGCTGTGCGTTGAACTAAATGTACCACCCGATTATCTTATGCTCGGAAGTATGCATTCAAACAATGTACCTCAGAATATTGTGGATAAGCTTAAGCTTTGTTCAAATGATACTCTCTACACCGTAAATGGTATAATAGATATTCTTATAGAAAGGCAAGACAGACAGAAATAGAAAACAACATGTGGCTGTCGCACTAAGAATGAAAACTATGCCCGCATAAAATGCTCTATAATGTAAAAAGGCATCCCGCAAGTCATTTATGTGACCTTTGGGATGCCCTCTCGATTAAAATTCTATTTTATATTACTCACATGCAAGCGTCACATTGTACTCCTCCACGGTTCCGGTTACCGTATATGTGAGTGACACACCCTCTAAGGTATATGTTCCGGTTGCTGTTCCGTCAGCAAAATCCTCCGTAATATCAGCACGGTTTGCATTATCGCCGTTAATAACAAGATAAACTCTGTCATTTTCCTGTACGAGCTCCGTTTTCATCGTATAATTGCTGCTTTCGCTGACTGCTTGGGATAAATCATCATCCTTTGATTCAACTACCACATAAGCAGGGTCTTCGCCCTCCGGCACGTCAACTTCAAACTCTCCGATAATCATGTCGCCCTCCTGATGGAAGGTAACATCCTGTTCAACCGGCTCACCATTCATATATACCGTTACCTTCTGTACCCATGTCTCGCCTGTGGCTGCATAGGCGATTCCGTTGGAAGCAACAAAGCAGAGTGCCATCGCAGCCGCTGCTGTCAACCATTTTTTTGCCGTGTTCTTTTTCTTTATTTCATTTCTCTCTTTTTTCATATTCATGACCTTTCCCAGCAATGCGGCAGGCGCATGTACCTCGTCATATGCTTTTTTATAATATTCGCTATTCCTCATGTTCCCACGCCTCCTTAAGCTGTTCCTTCAATAATTTTCTTGCCCGGACAAGTCTCGTCCGGACCGTTGCCTCACGAATGTGCAGAATATCCGCAATTTCCTTGCAGGAATATCCCTCATAATAAAACAGATGCACCACGCTTCTGCATTTCGGCGGCAACAGACGTACCGCTTCATACAGTCCGCTGTACTCCGGCTGGGTAAATTCCGGCTCAACCCCGAGGGCATCAATGGAATCCACCTGTCTCCTCCAATAGGAAGAACACAGATTATTGCACTCATTGACCGCCACACGAATCAGCCACCGTCTGATATGCTCCTCATCCTGAAAAACCACATTCTTTGTGAGCAGCTTGACAAATGTATTCTGAACAATATCCTCGGCATCATGCACTGATTTGGCATAGTTAATGGCAATCCGATAAACTGTATCCATGTATGCCTCCACAATCCTCGCATACTCTGCCGCATTCTGTTTTGATTGTTCATTTTCCGCCGCCCCGTGCAATGGCTTTTTCACCGGAGCCGTGCAGCCGGAGCGTTTTTGCATAATTGATATTACGTTGTTATCCATATTCTGCACTTCCTTATTCTGAAATGAAAGGCCCTTCACTATATAAACAATCGTGAAGGGCTAAATGTGCGATTAAATAAATTTTTTTTACAGCAGCATGCGCCAGCGGATAATTCCGAGTATCAGCAGATGCACCGGATAAAACGCATAAAATATCCATTTTAGGTTCCACCCCCGCCGTCCGTCATAAAAGCTGACCGGCAAAACATCAAGAAGCGCCACCGCCTCAATGGGACCGGAGCAAATCAACGGAATACACAGTCCTGCCATCTGCAAAATACGCCATCTGCGAAGCGCATATGCAGCCACGATTGCAAGCACCCCTGCCGAATCATAATCAGTGCAAAGCAGGGAGGCAAGCGCCATGCCGCCCAACACAATAACGCCGTCAACTAACAGCCTTATGTATATTTTACATTTACATTTCCAAACCTTATCCATCAATGTAATTGTAAGCAGACCAATCGCCAGCGTAAAGAACACATTTTGATACCCAAACTCCAAAACATGCCCCGCCACAAGCGCTTTTTTCTCTGCCGCCAGCGCCATATCAAACGGTATTTCCGATATGAGCGCAAAGAGCACAAGCCTGCCAAGATACCGCCAGCGGTTGCGTGTATAACGAAAACCCTCCAGCAACAGAAAAATATATATGGGAAATGCAATTCTCCCGATACACCGCATAATCACATACACCACAACAATCGGTGTATTTTTCAAGCCTTCATTCGTATAGTTTGCCGGATTCATAAAAATTATCTGCGCCAATATGCTTGCCGCAACATGGTCAATCAGCATGGTAACAACGGCAATCAGCTTCAGGGTACTGCCGGAAATCCCTCTGCTTTCTTTTTTGTTATCCTTTTCACGTCCAGTCATGTTCCCATTTGCATCAATGTTCCCACTTCCATCAATGCATCCACTCGCATCAATATTCCCACTTCCATCAATGCATCCACTTGCATCAATGTTCTCGCCTGCCTCAGCTTCATATATTGTATAATCTGCTGCCATTTCTCCTGTCACTACCTCTCCCATTTCTTTTTCCTTAAAAGCTTATATCTTCTATCCCCGAAAACGATTGAGACAGGCATAAAGCTCCTGTGTTCTCGGTCTTGCCAGCCCACACGGTATGTATGAGCTGCAAAACGGCTTGAAACCCTTTTGCTCCAATTCCTGCTCCACGCTCCGTACAATATCCTGCACCGTAGCTCTGCCATCCAGCTTATTTTCCAATATATACCGCATCAGATAAGCCAGCGCTGTTGTCTGCTCTGCATCTGTAAGCTGTTCAACATAGCGAACATTAATGCTTTCCTTATCCAGCGACAGGGATTCTAAACCAAACGCCTTGACCTTCATATGCTCATGGCGGCTTCCGCCCCGTCCGCTATGGCTCTCATGCCCTCCATGCTCCCTGTATCCGTTGCGGCTTTCATGCCCTCCATGCTCCTTGTATCTGCCGCCTCTGTCTTTTCCTTCTGCATCATTTCTATCATCATTTCCCGAAATGAGCCTGCCACGATACGGCGGCAAAACACGCTGAAAATCAGGCACCGCATAATTTGGTGCCTGCGTCCGCGGCGCCGTATGACCGCTGCACAAGCCCTTGACATTTGATGTTATGTCAACTGTATTGTAGCAATCCATCTGTAAAATATAATCGGCAATATAAAAGAACGCTCCCGAGCTGCCTGCTACAAGAATTGTAGAAATTCCGGACTTCTCATACAAATCCCTTGCCCGCTCCAAGAACGGCGTAATCGGTTCCTTTTCACGGCTGATTACCTGCTGCATAAACTCATCGCGCACCATAAAATTAGTTGCGGAGGTGTCCTCGTCAATTAAAAACAGCCTCGTCCCTGCCTCAATTCCCTCAACCACGCCTGCCGCCTGAGAAGTGCTGCCGCTGGCATCTTCGGTATCAAAGGATCCCGTGTCCTTATTGTTTGGCAAATCGTTGATAAACATGGAAATATCCACATTCCGTATGGAGCGCCCATCCTCAGCGCGAAGCTTAATTGCCGTCTCCTCCGTAATGACAAATTCCCTGCCGTCTCCCTCAATGTGATTATAAACGCCCTGCTGAATTGCCGATAAAAGCGTCGATTTCCCGTGATAGCCGCCGCCCACGATAAGCGTAATTCCCTCCGGAACCGCCATACCCTTTATCTCTCCCTTATGGGGCAGGATAAAGCTTCTCTCCATTGAGGACGGTGATGTAAACGGAACAGCGCCCTTCATCGGAACATCCGATACACCGCTCTTTCTCGGCAGAATGGAGCCGTTTGCAACAAAGGAAACAAGCTTCTCCTGCCGCAATGTCTGACGCAACACATACTGGTCCTCTGCAAGAAACACAGCCGCCTCAACCTTTTTCTTATTCAAGTTTACATAATACACACTATTCTCCACACATTTCGGAAGAAATTCAAATAATATCTTCTCAAGCTCACCTGCATTAATTGTCCTGCCAAAGGCAGGAAATCCCACATGAAAGCGCATAATGATTTTCTCATCCGTAATCTCACAGGCGGTTCGTTCCAACACCTCCTGCCCGCATCGGCTGATGGAAATAAGTCCGCTTTTTCCAGACCCCTTTGCCTTGAAATTATATTGCTCAAACTGGGCGGACAAAAGCCTCGTCAGATGATCCTGCAATGCGATTCTCGCAGCCTTTGCCACATCACCTCCCACATTTCCCGCATTATCCTTCAGTTGGGAATTTCCCTTATAATATGCCTCCGGAAACTTAGCCTGCTCATGAGACACCTCAATGTGCAGACTTGACGGAGACGCAAACGGATCTCCCTGAACATGGTCAATATAAAGGTCAAACTGATTAAAATGATAGCTTCCCGCCGTCTGCTTATAGTTCGGGTAGCCCTTATGGTCTATGCTGCGAAGCAGCATCCTCAACTCATTGCCTGTCTTCATATGTTTTTCTCCTTTTTGAACATCAGCCATTCCATATTTGCTTTCAGCATATGTTCCCATTTATTTTATTAATCGCAAACTTGTGGGCTGACGCCGCATCCCGGCGGTCTTGCCACCGGATTATCAGTATTATGCACCATTTTATCCTCTGCCGTATTTGTTGCTTTGTTAGTTTAAACATACTAACGCCAAAGCACCTCTACATCTTCATCACACTGTAATGACAAATCCGTTTCGGTAAAATTGCTGAGATCCAGACTGCTCAGTTGATTGTAATTACAAACCAACTCCGTCAATACCGTATTATTACTTATATCCAGACTGGTAATTTTATTGTTATTACAATACAAGTGCGTCAGTTTTGTATTTTTGCTCACATCCAGACTGCTTAATTGATTGTAGCTACAACGCAAATACGTCAATTCTGTATTGTTGCTCACATCCAAGCTACTGATTTGATTTGCATCACCATACAGATCTGTCAATTTTGTATTTTGACTCACATCCAGACTGCCGATTTCATTGTAGCCACAATACAACTTTGTCAATTTTGTATTTTGACTCACATCCAAACTGCTGATTTGGTTATTACTACAATGCAACTCCGTCAATTCTAAATTTTTGCTCACATCAAGACTGCTGATTTCGCTCCAGTTACAAATTAAGTACATTAATTCCGGGTTTTTACTCACATCCAAACTATTGATTTTATTGACTCTGCAATCCAAGTATGTCAATTCTGGGTTTTGGCTCACGCCCAGACTGCTTAGTTCGTTATAACTGCAATCTAAATACGTGAGTGCAGACAATCCTTCACATGAAAGTTCTCCTTGCAGATTACACTTAGCAATGCTTAATTCTGTTAATCTTCCTTTTTCATCCCACGTATAAGCCTTAGCATTTAAATCAACAGGCATGTCAGCTCCTGAAGCATTTTGTTCTTCAATTATTTTTTGTAACGCTTTCACATCCGCATCATTTTTTCCTTCCGGATTTTCCGACGCTAATGCTTCTTCTGTTACATTTTCTGTTTTTTCTCCTGTTGCAGCTTCTGTTTTTTCGTCTGCCGTGTCCGCCTTACTGCATCCTGCCGACATGCATAACAATAGCAGAAAAATTAACAGCTTGCTTTTCCGTTTTCCATAATCCCTCACTGAAAAATTCCTCCATCTTTTTTCTTCCGTAATATTTGTTCCTAAAATGCACCCCTGCCAGTTACATTCTTCTCTATATTAATTCTTGTCAGTTTGACCATACTAACGTCCAATTACCTCTACACTTTCATCACAATGCAAAATCATTTCTGGAAAATTACTGAGATCCAGAGTGCTTAGTTGATTGTCATTACAAACTAACTCCGTTAATACCGTATTATTACTTATATCCAGACTGGTGATTTTATTGTTATTACAATACAAGTGCGTCAGTTTTGTATTTTTGCTCACATCAAGACTGCTTAATTGATTGTAGTTACAATACATATGCGTCAATTCTGTATTTTCGCTCACATCAAGACTGCTTAGTTCATTGTAACCACATTCTAACGTCTCCAATGCTGTACTTTTACTTACATCAAGACCGCTTAGTTGATTTTTGGAACAACTCAAAGTCGTCAATAACGTATTATTACCTACATCCAAACTGCTTAGCCAATTGTCACAACAATTCAAATCCGTCAATTTTGTATTTTTACTCACATCCAAACTTCTTAGATGATTGTTTGAACAATCCAACTTCGTCAATACCAAATTATTACTCACATCCAAACTACTTAATTGATTGTACTCACAAAACAACTCCTTCAATTCTGTACTATTACCCACATTCAAACTGCTTATTTTATTGTGAGTACAACTCAACTTCTCCAATTTTGTATTATTACCCAAATCCAAACTGCTTATTTCATTGTAAAGACAAACTAATACCTCTAATTCTGTATTTTTACTCACATCCAAACCGGTTATTTCATTATCGCCACAATTCAAATACGTGAGAGCAGGCAAGCCTTCACAGGAAAGTATTCCGTACAGCTTACATTTTGCAATGTTTAGCTTTGTTAATCTTCCATTTTCGTCCCACGTATAAGCCTCGTCATTTAAATCAACAGGCATGTCAGCTCCTGATGCATTTTGTTTGTCAATTATTTTTTGTAACGCTTCCACATCCGCATCATTTTTTCCTTCCGGATTTTCCGGTGCTAATGCTTCTTCTGTTACATTTTCTGTTTTCTCACCTGTTGCAGCTTCCGTTTTTTCACTTGCCGTGTCCGCCTTACTGCATCCTGCCGACATGCATAACAATAGCAGAAAAACTAACAGCTTACTTTTCCTTTTTCCATAACCCTTCATTAAATAATTCCTCCTCTTTTTCTTCCGTAATAGTCCCCTAAAATATGTTTCTTTCAGTTACATCTTTTTCTATATTGATTTTTGTCAACCTGACTATGCTAGCGCCCAATTATTTCCACATTATCATCACACTGCAAATCTGTCAATTCTGTATTTTGGCTCAAATCCAGACTGCTTAGTTCATTATATCCACAATGCAAGCTCGTCAATTTTGTATTATTACCCACATTCAAACTGCTTAGTTTATTATCACCACACTCTAACGTCTCCAATTCTGCATTTTTGTCCACATCCAGACTGCTTAGTTCATTATTTGTACAACTCAACATCTGCAATTTTGTATTATTACCCATATCCAAACTGCTTAGTTCATTGTATGCACAAACCAATATCTGCAATTTTGTATTATAACTCACATCCAAACTGCTTAGTTCATTGTAGCTACAATTCAAGTACGCTAATTCTATATTGTTACTCACATTCAGACTACTTAACTTATTTTTATAACAAAATAAGTCCGTCAATTTTATATTATTACTCATATCCAGACTGCTTAGTTCATTGTACCCACAAAACAACTCCGTCAATTCTGTATTTTTGCATACATCCAGACTGCTTAGTTTATTATAACTGCAATCCAAATACGTGAGTGCAGACAAACCTTCACAGGAAAGTTCTCCTTGCAACTTACAATTATCAATGTGTAATTCTGTTAATCTTCCTTTTTCATCCCACGTATAAGCCTCGTCATTTAAATCAACAGGCATGTCAGCTCCTGATGCATTTTGTTCCTCAATTATTTTTTGTAACGTCTCCACATCCGCATCATTTTTTCCTTCCGGCTTTTCCGGTGCTAATGCTTCTTCTGTTACATTTTCTGTTCTTTCGTCTGTTGCAGCTTCTGTTTTTTCGCCTGTTGCAGCTTCTGTTTTTTCACTTGCCGTGTCCGCCTTACTGCATCCCGCCGACATGCATAACAATAGCAGAAAAACTAACAGCTTACTTTTCCTTTTTCCATAACCCTTCATTAAATAATTCCTCCTCTTTTTCTTCCGTAATACTCATTCCTAAAATGTATTCCCGTCAGTTACATCTTTTTCT
>DKZK01000035.1:0-56653 GCA_002493625.1 Lachnospiraceae bacterium UBA7076
TGGCGAATTGATAGACCAGCAGTGTTTCGGCTTTGAAAATATCTGTTAATGATTTTTACAAAAGGCGGGAGAGGAGAAGAAATATGAAAATGCGTTTTATTGCAGTGGGGCTGACAATCGTTATGTCTATAGGTATATTTGGTATGAACGTCAATGCAGAAGAAATGACGGTATCGGAGCAGACACCTACAGATGCTTACGAGGAAGAATTTGAAGACTGTGAGGCGAATGGGATTGTTTATGATTTAAATCAGATGGATACGTTTAAAAACAGAACCCTTGAAGAAACGGCAGATAGGTATTGGGAAGCAAAAAATGCCGGACCTTCATATGTAAGCAATAAGAGCGAAACATACTATAAGGTTCAGCCTTCATTTGAAGCTCCGTATGAACCGGGAGTTCTGCATGAGGATACCATTGCGGTAATGGCTGCAACGACAAATTATTATCGCTGGCTTTGCGGTATCAAACCACTTACATGGACAAGCTCTTCAGAGCTTCAGGCAGGTGCATTTGTGAGAACCTTCAGCTTTGGACATGTTGTTGATAATTCAAAAAAACCTGCCGATATGTCAGATGAGCTATGGAATATGGGGGCTAATGCAAGTCATAATATTGTGGCGTATGGGATTACGCCGTATGGAGCAATATATGCATGGATGAACGAGGGTTATTCCTTAGGTAAAAAAGAATGGGATTGGGGCGGGGCCTCCATAGGTCATAGAATTATGCTTATAGGGGCTCCGAAAATGGGCTTTGGTTATTCAGGCGGCGTTGGTATAGGAGTAATGTTAAGTGGAGATTCCGGTGGATCATATGAAGGATTTTCTGCATATCCCTGTCCGGGGGCTATGCCTAATGACCTGATAATGCCACAAAGTGCCGCATGGAGTATCTTTTTTGACTTTTCTAAAGTTTATTTTCCTGATGAAAGTAAGGCAGCGGTTACAATTACTAATCTGGATACAGGGGAGAAATGGATAAGAAATAAGTATACAAATATGACTTCTGCAGATAATGATATGCAGCTTTCTTCGAGTAGTATCTGCTTTATACAGCCTGATGACTACAACAGGAAAACCAACCGATATGAAAATTCGTACGAGGTTGTTATCTCGGGAATGAAGGATAAGGCCACGGGCAGGCAGGCACAAATTAAGTATCGCGTGGATTTTAAGGATGTAAAAGTATACGGTGCATCCAATGCTTCAGCATTGGCCATGCCGTACAGCAGCTACGTAATCGATATGAATCCTGACAATGAGGATGATATATTGAAAAAGCTGCAGACTACACTTCCCAAAGAGGTCGTTTTTGAAGCTGAAAATGGCTGTACATATACGGCTCCTGTTAGTGGAGAATGGGTATTGGATAAAGCAAACCAATGCTGGACAAACAGTGTGGATGAGTCCGACCTGCCGGACAGAATTACAGATACAAACGGTGTCTTGAAAAAAATAACGTTTAAATATGTCTTCAAAACCGATACATGCTGGTTTGGTATGCGTGACAGAAATCCGTATGTGGGGACATCGGGGACAATGATGGCATCCTTATCCAGATACGTAAATCATAGCAAAGTATATCAGATAAATCAGGATGAATACGGACAGTATAATGCAACAGAACGTTTTGATTCAGATACGTCTGAGGATTTGAAGATAGAGTTGGAATATACCAGTTTTACTCATACCTATATCTTTAATTCATTTAAAAAAAGTGATACCGGAGAATATTGTTCTGTATTATATAATGATAAGGAAAAGAATAGTGCTGCTATTGTTCCCGATACAATTAATTTAAAAGTGACTGAAGAAGGTGCGTCGCCTGATGCGACCGGTATATATACCGCAAAAAGCGACCATACGGGAGAAACTCTCGGACTGGTTTTTGATGGAGCGCCAAAAAGTGAATGTGAATTTAGTTGGTGGGCAATGAAGGATGACGGACAGAATTGGATAAAAATTCAGGACTGGACAAGAGGCAGTGAATGGCTTAATTGGACTCCGAAGGAATATGGCGATTATGTTGTTGTTGGAAAAGTAAGATACGATAAGGATGATTCGACTATAAGTCAGGCAGTGACAAATATAAGCTATCATCCTGCCATAAAAGGAATTTGTCAGATGCCGTATACCGGTGAGGGCGGTGGTTATCTTATAGGAATTGAAAGCTACGAAAATCCTGACCGTGCTTACAGATATGAAATGCTTATTCTTGACTGTACGCTTCTTGCACAGGGCAAGGATGCGTGGATATATACGACAGGGCAATGCTATGCGCCGGACACATGTCTTTGGACAATCTGGCAGCCGTTATACGGATATTACTGGACATTGTTCCGCATATATGACGAGAATGGCGAATTGATAGACCAGCAGTGCTTTGGCTTTGAAAATATCTGTTGAACGATTAAATAATAAAATGGCTGGAGGATTATATATGAAAAGGACAAAAAAAATTTGCAGGACAGCTTGTGTACTGCTGCTTGCGATGATAATTATATTGTTACAAATGCCGCAATTTGCAAATTCATTTGGAACGGGAGCTTTAAATTCCAAGGCGGCTGCCGTGTCTCATACAAAAGCCACATCAGCAGATGTACTTACCCCTGATGCAAACAACAAAAAGGGAGTGCAGGGTTCTGAGGTAATGGAATGGTGTAAAAATTCTGCTAATGGGGAAACTCTGCAAAGCTTAGGAATTAACCATATTATGTTTAATGTGAACCTTACGGATATTATCAGCACGAATGGAACGGGAAGACCGTATATATATAAAGGAAAAACATACTACTTTAACGATGCTGAGGGAAGTATGTTAAAGGTATATAAGGCTCGTGTTAAAGAGCTTCGCGAGATGAATGTTGCCATAACCTTCTGCCTTGTGCTTGGCTGGAGTGACAATCCTGAGATACAGAAGCTTATGTATAATCCACAGCCGGGAAAAGTATACTATGCACTTAATTCCTCATCTTCGAAACAGGAGGTACGGGATCATGTAGAGGCAATTTTATATTTTATGGCTGAGGAATTTTCTTATTCAGATACATTTGTGCAGTATTGGAGAGTGGGAAATGAAGTTAATGTTTCACATGATTATAACTACACAGGGGCAGGTACAGGTGGAATAGCGCTTAAATCCACAATTGTAACTCTGGCTGTGGACTCATATGATATTATGTATAAAGCGCTTGCAGAAAAGAATCCTTATGCCAAGGTATATGTATCGGTAACACATGATTGGAACAATGATAATTCCGGAACCGGCGTACCTACAAAGGAATTTTTGGATACCTTTAGTACAAGAACCGGTTCAAAAAACTGGAATATTGACTTCCATGCATATCCACCTCAAATGCACGAGCAGGTGTGGACAAAAGCATCTTCTGCATATCTTAGAAATGATGTAGACACAAAATTTATATGTGCGCCAAACCTTAACGTGCTTACGGATTATGTGAAAAATAAATTTGGCTCCAACCATAGGATTATGCTGTCAGAGCAGAGCTTTGATTCGAAATACGGACAAGAAGAACAGGCGGCAATGATTGCATACACCTATTATGCGGGCGCTGTTAATGACATGATTGATGCAGTCATTTTGACTACATGGAAGGACACAAATTCTGTTTACCATGACAATTATGATATGGGAGTATTGGATTATAACGGAAATAAAAAACCTTCATTTAATGTTTTTAAAAATTTAAATACAAGTGGAAAAACTGCATATGTAGACCCATATCTTGGCAAGCTGAGTGCATGGACGGGAAGAACAATTTCTTCATGGACAGATGATATACTTTACAAGACTCCGGCTACAAATGTAACCCTTCAGGATGCAAGTATATATTATCCGGCTGACCAGCAGGAGAATGGGTCAATATTCATCGGTCTGACAACTAATCCGGGTAAGGATATTGTGGATTTGGAATATACATGGAGCGCATATAATTACACGACTAAACAAACAACGGTAGTATCCGGTTGGACACTTAATAATGAATGGCTTAAGTGGTATCCTCAGGAAAATGCAACCTATAGGCTTACGTGTACGGTTCGTGTTGCAGGTAATCCTGCGTCGACTATGCAAAAATCGCAGGATATAAGCTTTTATTCACCTGAACTGCCAAATTCAGTTGATCCGTCACTTGGTAAAGTGGGTGAATTTGCAAAATATGACGGACACTCATTTCATAGAGATGCAAACGGAAATGTGACCTGCAAGGATAGTGCAGGGAAAACGGTAATAAACGGATTTCGCTGTGACGGAACTTATACATACTATTTCCAGCTTGACGGAACTGCAATGAAAAACAGGCTTACATACCATCCGGACGGAGTGCATGTAATATACTTTGATGAGTATGGACACGAGGTTTTCAGCAACTTTCATCATGTAGAAAAAACAATAGCAGGGGATGCTGTAGATGACCTTTGTTTCTTTGATATATATGGCTACATGTATGTTGATGTTATGACTTATGATCAGACCGGAAAGAACCTGTACTATGTAAATCCTTATGGTGTAATAGAGCAGGGAAAGTGGTTTGAATTTTCAGATACCTGTGTATGGGCAGGAACGGATAAGAAAGTAGGAAAAGGATACGGATATGCGAACACAGACGGAACTCTTATGATAAACACATATACATATGACTGGCTCGGAAGATTTGTCTATTTGCAGGGAGACGGACATATACAATAGAATAGGCGTGCTAAAACCAAACTGATATATTTTTGAAAGGTGGAAACAACATGGCTGAAAAACACAAAATAAAGAAAAAAATATATGTATTGCTGCTTGTGCTGTTCATGATTTTTTCTGATTTGCCTATAGTGTCATATGCCAAGGCTTCCGCTGCATCAGAACAAAATTTTGCAAATATTGTTTTATTTGCACATTTTAAGGGGGATAATGCATCAGCTGACGCAGAATTTTTTGTTGATAACAGGGACAAAATAATAAAAATGTATGATGGCGCATACGGACGTTCGCTTACGAATTATTTAAAGACAATTTCTTATGGGAAATTTCATATAAAAAATATTTTCCCGCAGGACGACGGACAGAAAATCGTATCTTATGAATTGCCCTTTGATGCATCATCCGCATATAATGGGAATATTGACTATTCCATAATACATGAAATGATTAATAATATACCGGATATTAAAAATCAAATTGTAGATTATGACGGAGATGGATTTATTGATAATCTTACAATAATTATTCGTGGCGGTGAGAAAAATTATTCATCCAACTCAACCTTTGTTCCTCACAAATCAGATTTTAGTTCAAATGAAACATGGTCAGGAAAACGAATAGGTACATACAATTTTTTAAATACATATACAATGATGGAGGCAGGGGTTTCGGCGCAGGAAACAGGAGTTATAGCACACGAGTTCCTTCATTCCCTGGGATTTCCTGACTTATATCGGGGTGATGGTGACGATTATCCTGTTTATACATGGGATATTATGGCCTCTGCAAATCGATATATGTCTTATCCGCTGGCATATATGAGAATGTATTTTGCAGGTTGGCTCGATATTGAAACAATTACCGAGAGCCGGACTTTGACATTGCATGAACAGAGCAATAGGGATGGCAATCAGGCTTATATTTTAAAATCACCTCTAAATGAGTATGAATTGTTTGTTGTAGAATTCAGAAAACATCCCGGATATGGAATTGATGAAAATACATTGGACAGAGGAATTGGTGGTTCGGGAATTATTGTATATCGTGTTAATACGACAGTTACATCGTTGAGTAATTATTATGGGCAGACCGGAGTATATGTATTCAGACCTAACCATGTTGAGAATGATACAGAAAAGAGCCGGGTTTTAAATGCATATTTATCATTGGAAAGTGGGAATACAACCATCGGTACAACGGATATGAGTAAGACGCTGGAAGATGGAGCTCTTACATTTTCTGATGGAAGCAATTCAGGAATTGTTATAAGCGAAGTTTCTAAAAGCTCGGGAGATACAATGACATGTAAGGTTACAATTCCGGATTCGTCTGATTATGATTTGTGGAATGATACTTCGTACAATGATTTAGCAGGAGGAAATGTATTTGTAAATGACAGGCAATTTGATATTGAAGAATATGGGAGTATTCCATATATGGTTTCATACTGCGATGGAAAGTTATATACCCAGACATATGAGAATGGAGTATGGATTCAAAAAGGAAATGTATACAATATAAACAGTAATGTATCACAGATAGAGCTTGTAAGTACAGGAAGAAACTTATATTTGTGTTATTCAGGGTGGGGATTTTTATATCTTAAAAGATGGAATTCGTCCGTTATGAGCTGGGAGGATGCAGCACCTGTATATACGGATACAAATGGTTTTTTTGATATAGCTTCGGAGAAAGACCGGTTATACATAGCTGTATCTGACGCAGGAAATCAAGGTGTGAATGGCGCAAGCCTGCTTTGCTTTGAACAAAATACAATAATAAAATGCGGACAGTATTTATCAAATACAGCGTGTGGTTCTCCTTGTGTATGTATTGTTAATGGACGGATATATGTATCAGTTCGTCAGGCTGATAATACGATAAGGCTTTATGAGTATGTAAGCGGCAGCTTCAGGGAAATAAATAATAATATGTCATCAAATACATATGATATGGCTGCTTTGGATGGCAAATTGTATTTTTCATTAGGTGTAACTGATGGACAAAATTTATCTTTATATTGTTTTGACGGAACAAACTGGTCAACTGTTGCTTCGGACATATCATTAGGCTTCCCAAAGCTTGTTACAACACAGGGTAATTTGTATATATTGACAAATGCTATAAATGGGACAGGAAAGACAAGAGTTTTTGTTTATGACAAAGATAAAAATATAATTGTTCAGGAAGGCGCAGATGTGGATAATGCTGCTAAAAGTGTTACTATGACAGCAAACGATAATCATCTGTATGTAGCCTTACAAAGACAAACGGATGATAGTCTTGCGGTTAAGGAAAAAAATATATCAAACAGCTTGTTATCTTTGACGATTATTCCGCCACACAAATCAACCTATGCTGTCGGAGAGGATTTTAATGGAGACGGACTTAGGGTTATTGCCAATTATACAAAAGGCAGGCGTGAGGTTTCTGCTGATAGCTATACCATAAGTGGTTTTAATACAGGAAAAGCGGGAAGTTATCTGGCTACGGTAAGCTATGGAGGAAAAAATAATACATTTGCATATGAGGTTCTGGAAGCAGCGCAAGTGCCGGGAATTGAACCGCAGCCGACACCGGAGAAACCTTTGGAAGGAACGGTGGAGGTTAAAGGCATTTATATTTTTGAAATGTCTGAGAAAAAAATTATAGCAGGTATGGTTACGGAGTCATCACATCCTGAAAATGTCGAATATAGCTGGTATGCATGTAAGGACGGAGAAAATTGGATTTTGGCGCAGGATTGGATATGTAATAATGAGTGGCTTACATGGACACCTGATGAATTTGGTGAATATGTTCTTGTATGTAAGGCAAAAATTAAAGGAAACGAAAAAACTTTGGTTCAGGCAACAACAAATATATCATATAATCCGGTTATAAAAGGTATTTGTCAGATGCCTTATACCGGAGAAGGCGGAGGATATCTTATTGGCGTTGAATCCTATGATAATCCAAATCAGTCATATCAATATGAACTGCTTATTTTGGATTGTACTTTGCTGGCACAGGGGAAGGACGCATGGATATATACTACAACACCTTGCAGGGTATCCGAAGGAAATGCTTTTTGGACAATTTGGCAGCCAAGGTATGGGTATTATTGGACTTTGTTCCGTGTTTATGATAAAAATGGAAAGATGATAGATGAAAAATGTTACGGATTTGCAAATGTTTATTAATAACTTACAATATTAAATGTTTTCAGGATAATGCAGGTCCTGCCATGGCATACTATATTTATAGCTGCATTGGTGGACGGACTATGAAAGAAGAAACGGAAAGTAAGAAGAATGTTATTTGACGCTTAGAGGAATAAGTGCTACAATTGTTGAAGCTTATAATGAGACGGAAAGAGGAAATGCAGATGTTGCAAAAAAGTGCTGAATTATGGATTAAACGCTTGTTTTTAATATGCTATGATGCCTGTGCAGTTTTTGTGGCAGCATTTTGTGCACTGTGGCTAAGGTATGAGTTTGCATATCGGAATATTGAAAAAAAATATTTAGACAGATTGTGGAAATGTCTTCCGCTTTTGATAGTTTCTGCTGTATTATTATTTGCGCTGTTTAAGCTTTATTCAAGCTTATGGGCATATGCGGGAGCAATGGAGGTATTTAATGTTACCGTAGCGTGTGTGTCAGAAGGCGTATTATCCATAGGTATTGTGGGACTTGTGCATCATGGAGTTGATACTCCGCTTCCGCGAAGCTTTTATATATTGTATGGCGGTATTTTATGGATACTTATCTTGCTTAGCAGGTTTGCATACAGGGCGCTTCGTTCATTTGCAGACTGGCGGCAATATAGGAAGGAACAGAGAAAGGTGCTTATTGTGGGTGCCGGTGACGCGGGCAATGCGCTTATTAAGGAGATACGCAACAGCAGACATCTTAACATGAATATAGTGGGTGTAATTGATGATGCGCAAAGTAAAATTGGCGGTTATATTCATGGCATAAAAATTCTTGGCGACAGAAACAAAATTGTGGATATAGCCGAAAAAACAGGGGCTAAAGAGATAATTATAGCAATTCCGTCTGCTTCACCGGGTAAATTAAAGGAATTATTGGATATATGTAAGCAGACGAACTGCGAGCTTAAAAAGCTACCCGGTATCTATCAGTTTGTAAATGGCGATGTGAGTGTAAGCAATCTGAAAAATGTTGATGTGAATGACCTTTTGGGAAGGGAACCGATAAAGGTGGATTTAACATCGATACTTGATTATGTATCGGGTAAGGTGGTTATGGTAACAGGCGGCGGCGGTTCCATTGGCAGTGAGCTGTGCCGTCAGATCGCATCCCATAATCCAAAACAGCTTGTATTGGTTGACATTTATGAGAATACAACCTATGATATTCAGCAGGAGCTTCGAAACAGCTTTCCGAGGCTTAATTTGGTTGTGCTTATTGCTTCTGTCAGAAATACGAAACGTATGGATATGATATTTGAGAAATATAAGCCTGATATTGTGTATCATGCAGCGGCTCATAAGCATGTGCCGCTTATGGAGGATAGTCCGAATGAGGCAGTAAAAAACAACGTTCTTGGCACATGGAAGGTTGTTCAGGCTGCTGATAAGTGGAAGGTTAAACGATTTGTTATGATATCAACGGACAAGGCTGTAAATCCTACCAATATCATGGGTGCAACAAAGCGTATATGTGAGATGATAATTCAGACATATGATAAACATTCGGATACGGAATTTGTGGCAGTGCGATTTGGCAATGTTCTTGGAAGCAACGGAAGCGTAATACCGCTTTTTAAAAAGCAGATAGAGGTGGGGGGACCCGTTACGGTTACGCATCCTGACATTATAAGGTATTTTATGACAATTCCGGAGGCGGTATCTCTTGTGCTTCAGGCAGGAGCATATGCAAAGGGCGGAGAAATATTTGTCCTTGACATGGGGGAACCGGTAAAGATATTGGATCTGGCAAAAAACCTTATACGTTTGTCGGGACATAAGCCGGGAGACGATATAAAAATTGAGTTTACGGGGCTTCGTCCGGGCGAAAAGCTTTATGAGGAAATGCTCATGGATGAGGAGGGCTTACAGGATACGGAAAATAGACTTATCCATATAGGAAAGCCGATTGATTTAGATGAAGAAGGCTTTATGAACCAATTGGAAGAACTAAAGTCTTATGTTGCTGAGGAACCTGATGATATAAGGGAATGGGTACAGAGGATTGTGCCGACATATCATCCGCAGATATAGTAAGAGAGGAAAAAAAAATGAGAAAAATTCCGTTCAGTCCGCCTGATATAACAGAATCGGAAATCAGTGAGGTTGTGGATGCGTTAAAATCCGGTTGGATTACTACGGGTCCCAGAACCAAGGAATTGGAAAAAAGTGTTGCGGCACGCTGCGGAACAAATCGTGCCGTCTGTCTTAATTCCAACACTGCCTGCGCTGAAATGACGTTAAGAATTTTGGGAATCGGAGCAGGGGATGAGGTGATTGTACCTGCTTATACTTATACCGCAACTGCCAGTGTTGTGGAGCATGTGGGCGCCGGGTTAGTTATGGTGGATTGTGAGCCGGGTAAATTCACAATGGATTATGATAAGCTGGAAAATGCCATCACGGACAAAACCAAGGTGATTATTCCCGTGGATTTGTTTGGAATTCCTTGTGATTATAATCGTATATTCGAGATTGTAGAAAGAAAGAAGGCTCTGTTTCATCCGGGTGAAAATGCGATTCAGAGAGCATTTGGTAGAATCATTGTCATGGCGGATGCCGCCCATTCCTTTGGCGCCGTATATCGGGGAACACAGGTGGGAGCTGTTGCAGATTTTACAAATTTCTCATTTCATGCGGTTAAAAATATGACTACAGCCGAGGGCGGCGCAGTTACATGGAGAACCATAGATGGAATCAGTGATGATGAGCTTTATCATCAATATATGCTGCTGAGCCTGCATGGACAAAGTAAGGATGCGCTTGAAAAAACAAAAATGGGGGCTTGGGAATATGATATTGTAGCTCCGTGGTATAAGTGCAATATGACGGATGTACATGCGGCGATTGGATTAGGGCAGATAAGAAGATATGATACAATTTTAGCCAGACGAAGAACAATAATAGAAAAAATGAATAGTGAATTCAGAGATTTGCCGATGTCATTTGTGCAGCATTTTTCGGAGCAATATGAGTCATCGGGACATTTATATATTTGTAATTTAAATGGCTGCGGTGAGGAGGAACGTAATGCTTTTATTGTCAGACTGGCAGAGTGTGGCGTTGCTGCAAATGTACATTATAAACCGCTTCCGATGCATACAGGATACCAAAAGCTTGGTTTTGACATTTTAGATTATCCTAATGCATATGATATGTTTAAAAATGAGGTAACGCTGCCTTTACATACATGTCTGTCAGATGATGATGTGGAATATGTAATTGAATGTGTTAAAAAATGTCAGTAGATTGTTAAGTGAGGAAATTGCAGTGGGTTTATCTAAATGGGAGGAACTGCCCGGATACATGAGAACTGAGGCGGTTAAGCCGTATTATGATATTTTAAGCAGAAAAAAAGTAAGTCTTTCAGCCAAACGCGGCTTTGATGTTGTTTTGGCAACAGTCTTGCTTATTTTGCTTATTCCGGTATTATTTATTATAGCAATATTAATAAAAAAGGAGGATCCTAAGGCAAAAATTTTTTTCTGTCAGGAAAGGGTCACTCAATATGGAAGAAGATTCAAAATAATTAAATTCAGGACAATGATTTCAGATGCGGAAAAAAAGGGCACCCAGGTTACTGTAGAACATGACAGCAGGGTAACAAAAATAGGGAGAACGTTAAGAAAATATCGTCTGGATGAATTGCCGCAATTGTTTAATATTATTGTTGGGGACATGAGTTTTGTTGGGACAAGACCGGAGGTTGTGAAATATGTAACGAAATACAGCCCTGAGATGATGGCAACTTTGTTGCTGCCTGCCGGAGTTACATCTGAAGCGAGCATTGAATACAAAGACGAGGATAAGCTGTTACAGAATGCGGCTGATGCGGACTTCGTTTATGTTGAAAAAATTTTACCTGAAAAAATGAAGTATAATTTACATAGTCTGATGAAATTTAGTATTGGTTCGGAAATATATACAATGTTTAAAACGATAGTTGCAGTATTTAAAAGGGATAAAGGATAGTATGATGATACTAAAATTGATGATGACTGTTCTCATGTTGGGAATAGTACCTTATATATTAGGGCTGTACATTAGAAAAATGATACCTTGTAAGGACGGAGCAGCATTACATTTATATTGTTATGTTTGTGGGTTTTTCTTCATGCTTGCCCTTTTTGAACCGGTATGTGTTGTGGCATCATATATGAGATTGTCATTTAATGTTGTAGTGGTTTTATATTCTGTTTTGTTGATGGCAGTTGTGGCGGCTGTTTTTATTAAAGAAAAAATAATAAAACGCCTTAAGCTTTTTTCATTGAAAAAAACAGGACAAACGATACAAAAATTATATAGAGAGTGGTCTGGGTATGAGTGGATTTATCTGATTGCTTTTCTTGTTTTATTGGGCATACAGGTATATGGAGCTATATTCTATTTTTCTACAATTTATTCCGTGGATGACGCAACTTACATAGCAATAGGTTCTTCTGCAATAGCGAAGAATGATTTATACGAAATTAATCCTTATACGGGTATATATTACCCGTTAGAGATAAAAAGGGTATTTCAGTCTTCTTTAATTTTTTATGCATATCTTGCGAAAGTAATAAATGTATCTGTTCCAACTGTTGCGCATACAGTGCTGAACACAGTATTATTACTGATGGCATACTGTGTATATGGCATTATGGCGAAGGATTTATTCAAGAAGCGAGATGATCAGCTCATTTTTCTGATTTTTATTTCGTTATTTTTTCTTTTTGGAAATTATACCAATTATTCACATTCCTTTCGTTTGCTGGCAACCTTGTGGCAGGGAAAGGCTATACTTGCTGTTATATTAACTCCGTTATTGTTTATTTTGATGCGAAGAATTTTATCGGAGCATTATCATTGGAAATATGGGCTGTTATTGATGATTTTATCAGCTTCAGCCGTCTCATTAAGCTTGATGGGCATTGCAACTATATTTTTTGTGGTGGTTATTTTGACGGTATTATTTGCATTATATAATAGAAATTGCCGATTGCTGTTGTATATCATATGGGCATGTATTATCCCGGGAGTGATTGGTGCAGCCTATTTGCTTCAACGTATCATGTAGGAGGTGCGGCATGGGCGAATTAAAAGAATTTTTTACTACGATATTACAAACATATTGGGGAAATGGTGTCTATCAATATTGGCTGCTTTTTGCAATCGTTTCTATATTGTTTTTAGAAAGAGATAAAACCAAAAAGCTGACGTATGGAATTTATTCCCTGCTAGTGCTGCTGATAATTTTCAGCCCGATTTCCATAAAAGTTATAGAGTTGTTTTTTGCAGAAAAATACACGATACAGTATTTTGTCCGGTTATTTACCGAAATCCCGATTATGTGTGTGCTGGCATATGGTTTGGCTGTTTTATTAAAACAGTCAGCGGGACGAAATAAGCTTTTGCTGGTAACTGCTTTAGGCTTTGCTATTGTAATCGGTGGAAATGGGCTTTATTATTCGGTAGAATGGATGCAGAAATCTACGAATTTAACAAAAATTTCGGATGATGTTATTGACATATGCAATTATCTTCATAATGATGATGATATAATAGAAGTGGCGGTCCCAAGAGATATCGCAAGCTATGTCAGGCAGATTGATGCCTCGTTGGTAATGCCGTATGGCAGGTATGGTCCAAGCTGGACAGATTTGTTGACCAGCGATGAACCGGATGCCCAAGCCATATTAGAAAAAACAAGAAGCAACGGCTGCGATTATGTTGTTGTTGTCAATAGCAATAAGATGAAGGAAGCTTTTGCTGAACGGAATCTGAATCCGGAGTGTGTGACAAATGATTATCTCGTATATCATGTGGAGGGTGTTTCCGGAGTGAAATATAGATATAATGATATGATGCAGCGGATTTCTGTTACATATATTGACGAAAATGATAATATAGTAACAGGCGCTGATGGATATGCAACGGTAAAATATGAATATGATAAAGAAGGAAATATAGTCAAAGAAGCTTATTATGACGAAAAAAACAACCCTACAGCATTGTCATTAGGTCAATATGGCGTACGAAGAACGTATGACGTAAATGGTATGGTTAATGTGATAATGTATTTAGATAAAGATGGTAGCCCTATGCTGACTACAGGAGGATATTATGGTATTCGGAGGGAATATGATGACGAAGGAAACGAGTTATCCGTTACCTATGTAGATGGAAATGAAGTCCCAATGAATATAAACAATGGCTATGGTGCGGCTGTCGTTTATGAATATAATGAAAATGGGCAGGTAGAATACGAATTTTATTATGACAAGAACAATCAGCCTTTTTTAATACAAAATACGTATGCAGGGGTCCATAAGGAATATGACGAAAAAGGGTATGTGAAACAAATGACTTATATTGATGCGGATAAGGAACCGGTGCCTTTATCTGACGGTTATGCAACAATCTGTTATGAAAGAGATGAATCAGGGAATAATATCTATGAATATTATTTAGATGCTGAGGATAAGCCGGTAAAATTGCGGAAGGGACATTATGGAATTGCAACGGCATATGATAATATGAATCGTGTTGAAAGAGTATGGTATATGGATCAAAATCGAAATCCGGTATTGGTAGCGGGCGGATATGCATATGTTGAGTATTGCTATAATGATAATAATACGGTCAGAGAAAAAAAATATTATGATTTGAATAATAAAAAAATAGAGATTGATTAAAGTAACGGGATATACTGTAATTTTATGATAATATTTTTGAGGCTATCCAAGACAACATTGATGTGATAGAATTAGCGGGATGGGATGTTTTTGAATCTGATAAAGAGTAAAGTTTTTGTTTAACCGGAGGAGGATTTAGTTATGAATACGTATGATAAAATTGATATATTGGATGTTTTATGCTGGATATTACGAAGATGGAAGCTGATGCTGTGCGTTGGGGTGCTGTTTAGCGCCTGCCTGATTGCATATAAGGTGCACGGAAATCAGCAGTATAATGCTTCGTTAGACAATACCTCCAATCCACCGGTGAATGAAAGCGTAGAAGATAAGTTATCGGAAGATGATAAAAGTATGGTATATGTTGCATTTGAAGAATATAAACAATTATGCGAATTGCTTGAAACGCAGAAAAATATTTCATCTGACGATTTGGATGCATATCAGCTTAACGTATTAGGTATTACGTATAGGTTGGAATTGACTGAAGCTGCGCAAACAAATTTATTCTATGAATTGGAGTCTGCATACATTTACAGAGCAAATAATTATGTTTCATCGGATGCTCCCAAGAATTCGCTTGTATGGGCAAAGGGAGCTTCCATGCCGGAAACGATAGCATTAAATGTTCAGGAAGATAATATAAATGATTTGATTTTTATTATATATGTTGCAGGCGCTGATTCAGAACAGACAGGAAAACTGGCAGATGAAGTGAAGCAGGATATGGAGGAATATAACAAAATATTAAGTGCTGAAGTATGCGGACATAATTTGAATATATTAGAAGAAAAGATGGGATATATTGGTAATGAAGAATTAGCGGTGGATCAATATAATTTAATGAATCGCATTAATACATTACAAACAAATGTTAATAATTTAACAGGAAAATTCACACAGGAACAGAAAAAATTTTATGAGGAATTATGCGGGAAAACGGTTCCCGAAACAGAACCGGATAAGAATAAGGAATCAAACATGCCGATTGCATTGAACTCCGGCGTTGTTAAGTATGGGGGAGCCGGTTTGTTTGCAGGTGTATTTGTCGCTTTCGCATGGATTGTTGTTATATATATCTTAGGCGGAAGCCTGAAAACATCAGAAGAATTTGCACACCGATACGGATTGACTGTGCTTGAAACATTTGAAGGCTTCACAACTGATATAGACAGAAAAAAAATGTTTGCGGTTGGTAGAATGATTCGTAAGATCAAGAATAAGTGCGGTTATACGTTGGACGTAAAAAAAGGTATCCTTTGCGCTAATTTGGAAAAATTGTGTAAGGAAAATGATATTACTGAAATCTGTTTTGCCGCTACTATGCCATTGACGGATAATGAAAGGGAATTTGTTATATCAGTAACGGAGCAATTAAGTAAGAAAGGATTAAAGATTATTGTTTGTGATAATGTATTGAAGGACATGGACTCCTTTGAACGGATGACAAAACTGAAGGAAGTGGTATTGGTGGAAAAAACGACCGTTTCACAAATTAATAGTATTGAGCAGTACATTAAAATTTGCAAATTGCAAAATATTCAGGTGTTGGGCGGAATTATACTATAGGGTATGCTTCCGAAATTTGAGCAGGAGGAAATATATATGCAATTTAGTGTTTTGATGTCACTTTATATTAATGAAAAGGCAGAATATGCGAAAGCCTGTTTTGATAGTCTGTTAGCGCAAACAATTCCGGCAGCAGAATGGGTTATTGTTGAGGATGGTCCCCTTACGGAGGAAATGTATGATTTGCTCAATAAATATCAGGATGAAAATCCGGGATTAATTAGAAGAATTGTATTCAAAAAAAATCATGGATTAGGTGTTGCACTGCGAAAAGGTGTGTGTGAATGTAAATATCCATTGATTGCCAGAATGGATACAGATGATATCGCAAGAGCAGATCGTTTTGAAAAACAGTTGGCATTATTTCAAGAAGATTCAGGCTTGGATATATGTGGAAGTCATGTAAAGGAATTTGAGGGAACAATCAGGAATGTTTTATCAATAAGAAAGGTTCCGTTAAGTAATAAGGATATTCAGTCATATCAGAAAAGGAGAGATGCTTTTAACCATATGACAGTAATGTTTAAAAAGGATGCTGTATTAAAGGCAGGGAATTATAAACCCTGTTTACTTATGGAGGATTCGCTTCTTTGGGCAAATATGATTATGAGTGGGGCTAAATGTGCCAATGTTGATGATTATCTCGTTTTTGCACGTACAGGTGATTGTATGTTTGAGCGCCGCGGCGGATTTGCTTACTACAAAAAATATAAAGCAGGAAGAAAAAAAATTTATAAAACAGGCTTTATTTCTTGGTGGGATTATTTTTATACGATAATGGCACAATTCATAGTGGCGATTCTCCCGAACAAATTAAGAGGCTGGGTTTATAAAAAGTTATTGAGAAGCTAATTTGTTGGGAGGAATTAATGCTTTGAAAGAAATGAAACAGGAAAAATACCCGCTTATCAGTGTTATTGTGCCGGTATACAATGTAGAAAAATATATCAGAAGATGTGTCGATTCAATTTTAAGTCAAACATATAAAAATCTGGAAATATTACTTGTAGATGACGGTTCAAATGATTTGTCAGGTCAAATTTGTGATGAGTATGTAGGGACTGATAAGCGTGTCAGAGCTTTTCATAAAAAAAATGGCGGAGTAGCCTCCGCCCGTAATTTTGGATTGGAAAATGTGATGGGCGAATATGTCAGCTTTGTTGATAGTGATGATTGGATTGAAAAAAATACATATTCGTATTGTCTTGACTTAATAAATAATGAAAATTGTAAGGTTGATGTTGTTCAATTTGGGATAAGCTGTGTAGAAGATGAAAAAGAACAACCGAAGGTCAGAAAAGAAAAAATAACAAGGCATGAAAATAAAGATATTTTGAATTTTCTTATGATACAATCAACAAAAACAGACAGCTATTTTTCTGTCTGCAGATGTCTTTTTTCACGAAATATATTGCAGGATGAAAGGTTTCCTTTGGGCCGTATCAATGAGGATATAGTTTTTAAATATCAGGTATTTGCTAAGGCAAATATGATGATAGACAGCAATTGTATAAAATATTATTATTTTCAAAACACTGGCAGTATTACAACGGATGGATTGAAAAAAAAAGATTTTGATTTATATACAGCAGCAAGTGAATTAAAGGCTTTAACTGATAAGGAAGACTATGGTGAAATTAAAAAAATGGGCGAGGTAAAATATGCCAGAACAAGTTTTTCACTGTTATGTAAGATAGCATATTTTGGCGTCAGTGATGAGTCTATTGATAAAGCAGATGTTGTTAAGAAGCTTCAGACTGAATTAAGAAAAAATTTTAAGCTGTTGATTAAGGCACCTATGGCTTTCAGCAGAAAAATATGCTTATTGCTTTTAGTTATAGATTTCAGACTGCTTGAGGTACCGGTTAAATTATATCGCAAAGCAAAGCATAAGTAAAAGGGAGACGTATATGAGGTTATTGTTTGTAGGTTACCTGCATGGATATGGCGGTGCGGAAAAACAACTTATAATGCTGGCAAATGAAATGGCAGAGAGATGCCATGATGTAGCGTTGGTTTCTTTGTCTGAGAATAATCCCTGTTTCCAGATTTCATCAAAGGTAAGCTATGATTATTTTTTAGACAGGTATAAATTGCGGCTTTTAAATATCGGAAGCAGGTTTCTGTATCTTAAAAGAAAAATAAAGGAAATAGCTCCCGATTTAATTATTCACTTTAACCTTCAATCAGCTTATATGTGTGCATTTATGGGTAAAAGGATTTCGTTGTCAACAATATATGCAGAACGGGGAGATCCATATGACAAAGAGTATACAGGAATGCTTGCAATTATCAGAAAATTCATGTGCAGAAAAGTTGGTGGATTTGTATTCCAGACAAAGGGCGCACAGGAATTTTTTCCAATGTATGTGAGAGAAAAAAGTATAGTGGTAAGTAATCCTATATTTATTAATCCCAATGAGTATAACAGAGTGAGCGCTCCGGATAATAGGATTGTCACGGTTGGAAGACTTCATGAACAAAAAAATCATAGATTACTCGTAAATGCAATTGCCGAATTACCGTTGAAATATAAGAAATATAAGGTTGAAATTTACGGGGCGGGAGAATTAAAAGAGGAATTACAAAAACAAATTGATGAAAAAAATCTGACAAAACAAGTATTTCTTATGGGAGCTTGCAGTGATGTGATAGAAAAAATAAAGAATGCTGCTGTATTTGTATTGACATCTGATTATGAAGGAATGCCGAATGCGTTGATGGAGGCGATGGCTCTGGGTATTCCTTGTATATCGACAGATTGCAGACCCGGAGGGGCAAGGGAGCTTATAAAATCTGGCGTGGAGGGACTTATTGTACCTTGTAATAATGTGGAGAGATTAAAAGCAGCTTTGATGCAAATGCTTGATAATCAACTTGCAGCTGAAAAAATGGGTGAAAAAGCAAAGGATAAGATGAAAGACTTTAAACCTGAAAAAATTTATTCTCAGTGGGAAAGCTTTTTTGAAATTATAACCCAAAGAAGGGGGAATAACATTGAATACTAAGATAAATATTTCATCTATACTGATGTTTTTCTTAGGACTTACGCTGCCTATAGGAGAGCAAATGAATCAATATCTGCCGTATTCAAGTAAATGGTTTGTCATTGTGGCATTTATGGTTATTTTATATGCCGGAATATTAATTGTAAAAGAGGGCAAGAGCCAATTGTCAAAATTGCAAATGCAATTACTGTTTGTTTTAATACTTATTTTTTTTATTAATGTAATCAGGATTATTACTGGTGCAGAGTCGGTATCAATGTATTTATTGCAAGAGGTTTTGTTTGCTTTAATAGCATTATCTATAACGCTCATTGCGCCGGAAAACAAAAATACATGTAAAGCGTTTTCAATTGGTTATATAATGACTTTTTTTGTATTAACTTTCTTTTCGAGTTATAATACATATTACGGAAACGAAGTCAGATTTGTGGGAACATATTTAAATCCAAACAGATATGCACTGGATATTATGCTTGCCATGTATATATTGATGAGCTTTATTGTTGATAATAAAAATAAAAAAAATAACAGAAAGATTTTGTCAACAGCAATTTTAATGCTATTATTTTTGTTTTGTGCATATTTGTTGTTGGAAACAGGTACAAGAAGCGTTGTGCTTGCAGTTTCAATATGTGCCTTATTATATATTTACTATTACTGTTCGGCAAAACAAAAAATTATTTTGTCAATTATAATTCCAATAATTGCAATAATTATATTAATTATATATGCCGATGAAATGATATTTCAAAGGTTTATGGGAGGGAATTACGAAAGCAGCGGTTATAGTGATAATATTCGATGGGGAATCTGGCAGAACTATTTGTCCAATACAGATAAATATTGGCTGACAGGCATTACGGAACAGCACATGCATACGATATCAAAGAAAACTCCGCATAATACATATTTAGGAGTTTTTGTCAGATATGGCGTATTATGTTTTGCTGTAACGATAAGTTTTATTTTTAACTTGACTAAGCGTGCGATAAAAAATATAAAACGAACAGCCCTCAAAGGCGAAAAAATGATGATATATGCTATGCTGAGCATATTTGTAGTTTGTATGTTTATGGAAATGCAGCACATCAGGATTTTTTGGGTGATTATTGCAATGGGAATTGTGGTAATTGAGAATGAAACTGTTTCGAAAAATAATACAATTAATATAGACTGTTAAGATAATTTAGTAGAAAACGGAGTATTTAAAAATGGAAATATTAGAGTTGTGCAGGTCATTATTTCTTAAATGGAATGAAAATGGTGTGGTTTACTGTCATTGGAAAAGTAATGAACATTTGATTCCTGCGTTAAAGGGAGAAACGGATCTGGATATTTTAATTTCCGGTGATAGTCAGGAAACAGCTGATTGTATCATGACTGATTTGGGGTTAAGAAAGTGCAAATCACAATTTGGTTCAAGATACAGGAATGTTTGTGACTGGGTGGGTGTAGATAAGTCAGGCATTATGATACATGTCCACTTGCATTATGCATTGCTGACAGGACATCAAGGGTTGAAAGAGTACAATTTGCCTTGGACTTATGATGCACTTGAATATCGGCAATTGGATAAAAAAACGAATGTATATATTTTAGATCCTGATTTAGAAATTTTGGAGCTGCTTACTCGTGTGTCGTTGAAAAAAAATGGAGCAGATATAAAAAAAATAAAGAGGGGAAAGTATTTCTTAAATGAGGATGATATACGTGAATTCACATATTTAAAGGAAAGAATAAATTGGGATAAAGTAAATTTTTTTTCTGAAAAATATTTTAAAAATACAGATGAATTAATTGCATTTCTTAAAATGGATGAACCAACAAATGACCGGTTTTTGCAGTGCCGTAAGCTTATTTTAAACGATATGAAGCAACATAGACAATATAATTCTATAGCGACAATGCTGCTGCGTAATTATTATTGGTTTACAATCAGATGTAATCACTATTTGCGGAATCATTTTAATAAAAATATTATTATCAGAAAAGTAGTGGATAATGATGCCGGAATGATTATTGCATTTATTGGACAGGACGGGGCAGGAAAGAGTACCGTGACAAGTGAAATAGAGAATTGGCTGTCATGGAAATTAGATGCGCGCAGATTTTATTTAGGAAGCGGGGATCATTATAAATCATGGCAAAAATCTTTCCTGAGTTATATTGAAAAAAAGAATATAAAGAAAAATAAAATAGGCTACATTATATATGCGCTGCTTACCGTCAGCAATTATAAAAAAATAGCAAAGACATATTATCGAACCACAAAAAAAGCGGCAAGATATTCAAAAAAAGGAGGAATTGCGTTATTTGACCGTTATCCGCAAATTTTTTTTGAAGGTCGCAATGATGGTCCGAAGATCAGGATGACTTTGAAAAAGATAAAAAAGAATAGCTTGGTTTATAGATTTATTGAGCACTGTGCAAATGTGGAAGAAAAATATATCAGAAATGCCATAAAAATAAAACCGAATTTAGTTTTCAAATTAATGCTTTCACCGGAAGAATCAATAAGAAGAAAGCCTGAGGAAACATTAGAAGAAGTAAAAATAAAACATAATATTATTCAAAAATGGGATTTTATAAATGTACCAACTTATGAAATAGATGCAGCAAAAGATTATTCTGAGGAAATCAAGGAAATTAAAACGATTATATGGGAAAAAATAAAAGAATTATAATTGAGCTGTATGGGTTGCCCGGGTCGGGCAAGTCTACATTAAAAAATGAATTGGTAAAAGAAATGTCTGAAGAAAACTTGAATATATATGAGTATTCAGATTATTTGAATTTTATGAATAGAGGGCGTAAAATTGCTGTATTAAAAGGATTTTTTACAAAAAACGGTATGTTATTTGCAATTCAATCATTCTGTTTTTTGTTAAAACATAATCTTTTGTTTAAGAATGATATTGCAAAGCGGATGTTCTATTGTTTATCTTTTATTGCATTTTATAAGGCGCTAAAGGGAAAAAATGCAATCATTGTAATGGATGAGGGGATAATTCAAGGCGTAATTTCTGCATTATTTACCAGTACCCGTAATACAATGGATTTTTTATGGCTTGCGAAAACTATGCAGAGAGAAAAAATTATTCCGATTTTTTTGCAAACGTCAAAGGATGTGGCAAACGACAGAATAATAAGCAGAAATACAAAAAATCATGGCAGATGCGATGCTATAGAAGATAATAGAGAAAGATGTTACGTTCTTGAACAAGAGGAAAAAAATTTTAATTTATTTTATAAAAAGCTGGCAGATGTGGATATTCACTACTATACTATGGACACCGCAACAATAAATCTGGACAAGAAATTTACACAGGATTTGATTAGGAAGGCTAAAGGCATATGAAGAAAAGCATAGAACGTATAGCGAATAATGATTATTTTTTTTCTATGATAACAAAAATAACGGGTGTAATGCTGGCGCTGTTGTTAAGTATAGTAGTTGCCCGCTATTTTGGCACTGATCTGAAAGGCATACAATCTGTAATCGATAATTATGTCAGTATATATTCAGTCTTTTTGGGCTTGGGAATTTATCAGGCATATCCTTTTTATCGAAAAAAGGAGAAAAATTTATATCCCCATTTTATCAATAATATTACAACACAGTTTTTGATATATGAATTATTGGCATTGTTTATCAGTTTCCTGATATATAAAAGCAATTATAATTCATATTTAGCCTTCGCAATTATTTTTATGCCGGTTGCGGTGTATATTAAACAATTAAATTATATTGTTTTGATTGAATGTCCACGAAGACGGAATATTGCTGATATCGTTG
The DNA here is from genome assembly GCA_002493625.1 of Lachnospiraceae bacterium UBA7076. GTDB lineage: Bacteria > Bacillota > Clostridia > Lachnospirales > Lachnospiraceae > Coprococcus_C. The sequence goes on from DKZK01000035.1 coordinate 22,951, forward strand.
TTGCCGTATCAGAGATTATACTGCTGTTGATATTATGGCTGGTTATTGATGCTTCCGTAAATATTGTTATGATTTATTATGCGGTTGCTCAATTGGTGAATTTGTTTATTTCTTTTTATAATTTGAAAATAAATCCATTAAAGATTAAATTAGAGGTCAATCGCCTTAAGGAATTTGCTCGATTTGGTTTTATTCCAATGCTGGTGCTTCTTTGCATGACTATTAATTACAAAATTGATATTTTAATGTTAGAAAAGTGCAACTCTGTACCTTTATCAGATATAGGAATTTATGGGTTGGGTGTGAGTCTGGCAGAAAAGGTCTGGCTTATACCGGATGCCATGAAAGATATTTTATTATCAAAATTAGTAAAGGGAAAAGGCGAAGATGAAGTGGCTAAAATTCTGCGGATTAATATTTTGATATGTTTACTTTCAATTGTTGCTTTGATTATAGCAGGAAAACCTATACTGATTTTACTATATGGAAAATCATTCGAAAAATCCTATTATGTGATGATTTTGATGATGTTAGGGGTAATCGGCATGATTTTTTATAAAATGATTTATTCCTATAATATTTCGCAAGGCAAAAGAAAGATTAATTTAATGTTTCTTGGGCTGGCTGCAATTGTTAATGTTATTGGTAATTATTTTATGATTCCGATATGGGGAATCTGGGGCGCAGCAATAACATCGGTTATTTCATATAATATATGTGGCGCAGCATTTGCAATTTATTTTCATAAGGTAAGTAAAATACCATATCGCTTGATAATGTTTGTTCAAAAAAGTGATTTGATGTTATTAAAAAATATGTTGCATGGAAGTTAAGAATTACTTGATATTCGGAAACTCAAGTATTATGTTGTGATTCTCATAAGACTGTAGTATATTTATAATTAGATATATTATTGTAAAAAAACGGATGTTTGTGTTTTGATATATTGCAAAAAAATTCATAGCATACTGCGGAGAGATGGGGGTTAAATGAAAAAGGTAGCAATATTACAGTCGAATTATATACCATGGAAAGGGTACTTTGATATTATTAACATGGTTGATGAGTTTATATTGTATGATGATATGCAATATACAAGACGTGATTGGAGGAACAGAAACAAAATAGTAACTCCTGACGGTTTGCTATGGCTGAGCATACCTGTTGAAAGCAAAGGTAAATTTTATCAGAAAATAAATGAAACAAGAGTTGTTGATAACAGGTGGGCTTTTGAACATTGGAAAAGCATAAAATATAATTATTCAAAAGCACGGTTTTTTAATAATTTTTCGGACAGAATAAAAAAGGTATATGATGAATGTAAAAATGAGGAATACCTTAGTGTGATTAATTATAGGTTTATACGTGAAATATGCGATATATTAGGAATAAATACAAAAATAACATGGAGTTCAGACTATAATCTGACAGACGGAAAAACAGAACGATTAGTTGGTCTTGTTAAGGATGCAGGGGGAGATTATTATTTGTCGGGACCGGCAGCTAAGGATTATATAGTTGAAAGCCTTTTTTATGACGCCGGAATAAATCTTGAGTGGATGGATTATTCGGGCTATCCGGAATATATCCAATTAACAAATACGTTTGAGCATGGTGTATCTGTCTTGGATTTGATTTTCAATGAAGGATATGATGCAAAGAAATATATGAAAAGTTTTAATAAAAAGGATGATGTAATATGAAATGGAAAAAATTGGGAATAATATATGACCCTGAAAATTTTAGGGGGGGGGTACAAATATGGTGCTAACCCTATAGCAACAAAGCTTGAAAAGGGAATTTACAGAATTTATTTTAATGTAAGAGATAATGAAAATAAGTCATATATAACATATTTAGATTTTGATATTTCCGATTATAAAATTTTATCCATATCAAGTGAACCTGTTATATGTCCGGGAGACAGAGGATACTTTGATGATTCGGGATGTTCGCTTGGCTCTATTGTCAGAATTTCTGATGAAATTGAATATATATATTATCTTGGCTGGAATCTTGGAATTACTGTTCCGTGGAGAAACAGTATAGGAATCGTCATGCATGATATAAAGGAAGACACATATAGAAAGTTATCTGATGCGCCCGTTTTAGACCGAAATCATGTGGATCCGTTATCTCTCTCATATCCATATGTAATGCTGAAGGAAAACTGCTTTCATATGTGGTATGGAAGCAATGTAAAATGGGGTCAGGGTTCGGATATGTACTATGTGATAAAATACGCCTCATCATCGGATGGCATACTATGGAACCGGTGTGGGGAAATATGTGTTGAAAGAACAAATTCAAGGGAATATGCATTTGCCAGACCATCTGTTTTAGTAGATAATAACATCTTCAAAATGTGGTACACATTCAGGGGAGATAAGTATAGGATAGGATATGCCGAATCTTACGATGGTAAAAAGTGGATTCGAAAAGATTCGGAAGTGGGAATGAATGTATCTGAATCGGGCTTTGATTCGGAGGAAATTTGTTATCCTATGGTGTTTAAGGATGGGGAAAAAATGTATATGCTGTATTGTGGAAACGGCTATGGACAAACCGGATTTGGAATGGCAGAGTTAGCATAAGCAAATTTTCTATCGTTATATATGATTAATGTTATTTAGGCAGTCACGAATAATACTTTTAGTGGCATGCGCATGCATTAACGTGTTGATTATGATATAATGATAGGAGATTTGGCATGAATTGGGAAAAAACAGGTTTTTTGTTTGATTTAAACAAATATACAAAAGAATATAGAGGCGCTGCTGTTCCAATGGTACTTAAGCTGTATGACGGTGTATATAGAATTTATTACACTGCAAGGGATAAAAATGGCTGTTCAAATATTTTTTATGTTGATGTAGATATTATTTCTATGAAAGTTATAAGTGTTGTAACGAAACCGATTTTAAGCCCGGGTGAGTTAGGCTGCTTTGATGACAGAGGAGCTATGACTTCATGGATTTTGAAAGGTAATGAATATTATTATTTATATTATACCGGCTGGAATCTGGGAAAAACAGTTCCTTTTCATAATTCTATTGGATTAGCTGTAAGTGAGGACGGAATTAATTTCAAGAGGAAATATACAGGACCTGTTTTGGATAGGGAAAAGTATGAACCTATTTTTTGTTCTAACCCCTGTGTAATAAAAGAGAACGATATTTGGCGAATGTGGTATATATCATGCGTAAAGTGGATTTATGAAGCTGGAAAAACGAAACATTATTATCATATAAAATATGCTGAATCAATGGATGGCATTGAATGGAAAAGAGAAGGAAAGGTTTGTATTGATTTTAAAAATGATGCAGAATATGCACTATCAAGACCGTGCGTTTTGAAAATGAACGGTTTATATCGTATGTTTTATTCATATAGGGGAGATAAATACCGTATTGGTTATGCGGAGTCGCAGGATGGTATTGAGTGGACGAGAAAGGATGCTGAAGCTGGAATCAGTGTTTCCGATGATGGTTTTGATTCGGATATGATATGTTATGCATATGTGTTCGAATGTGAAGGTGAATATTATATGTTATATAATGGTAACGAATATGGAATGACCGGATTTGGAATAGCAAAATTACAGGAAAGCGGGCATTAAAATGAATCAGGAAATTTTAAAAAGTACAAACCAATATTATACAAAAAAAATTGAGGAGTTTGGAAAGACAAGCAGAGGCGTCGATTGGAATTCCACTGAATCGCAGAGATTGAGGTTTGAACAAATCAGTAAGGTTTTCTCTGCTGAGGGAAAGAACAGCTTTTCAATATGCGATTATGGCTGTGGCTATGGATATTTGTCTGAATATCTGGAGGAGCAAGGGTATTGCTGTGATTATTATGGACTGGATATTTCTGAAAAAATGATTGCTGCTGCAAAAGAAACCTATGCTGTTAAGAAAAACAGATGTTTTATTAACAGCGCTGAGCTGATTGAAAAATACGATTATATTGTTGCAAGTGGAATATTTAATGTAAGACAGAAAACGGATGATAAAGAATGGGGAGCATATATGTCAGATGTCATCACACAATTTAATGAACATTCCCAAAAAGGATTTTCCTTTAACTGTCTTACAAAATACTCTGATGCTGATTATATGAAGGATTACCTGTATTATGCAGATCCATTATATTATTTTGATTACTGTAAAAAACATTTTTCCAGAAATGTTGCTTTATTACATGATTATGATTTATATGAATTTACTATTATAGTACGAAAATAGAGGTTGGATAATGAAAAAGCTTGTTTTGTTTGGAATTGGCGATCTTGCAGAAATAGCAAGGTTTTATTTTGAAAATGATGCTGATTATGAGGTGGCTGCATTTACTGTTGATAAAGAATATAAGAAAACAAATACCTTTTTAGGGCTTCCGGTTTATGACTTTGCGTCTATCGAACAAAAATTTCCGCCGGATGAATATGAGATGTTTATAGCAATGGCGTACACGCATTTAAATGAAATACGGGAAGATAAGTTTAAAGAAGCAAAGAAAAAAGGATATACATTAGCTTCCTACATCAGCAGTCATATGACTTGCTGGATTGATAAAAAGGATATAGGTGAGAATTGTTTTATATTGGAGGATAACACTATACAGCCGTTTGTCAGAATTGGAAATAACACAATGCTATGGAGCGGAAATCATATAGGACATCATGCTGAAATCGGAAATAATGTTTTTATCACATCCCATGTTGTTTTATCTGGGAGGACAAAGGTTGGGGACAATAGCTTTATTGGCGTTAATGCAACAATAAATGATCATGTGGAAATTGCGCCAAAATGCGTAATTGGTTCAGGGGCATTAATTACTAAAAATACAGAAGAAGGCTGTGTATATAAAAGCAGTTATACAGAAAAATATAAAAAAACAAGCGAAGAAATTCGATATTTTAAGGGGTAACGATGAGTAAAAAGATTAGCTTTGTAATTCCGTGCTATAGAAGTGAAAATACTGTAGGAAAAGTGATAGATGAAATTATAAACGTAATATCTGATATGCAGGAATATGATTATGAAATTATTGCTGTAGATGACTTTTCACCGGACAATGTTTTTAATGTTCTTGAATGTATGGCAGGCAAAAATGAAAAAATCAAGGTTGTTGGATTTGCTAAAAATTTTGGACAACATGCAGGAATGATGGCAGGAGTCAGTGCTTCAACAGGTGATTATGTGGTTTTTCTGGATGATGATGGGCAATGTCCGGTTGACAGACTTATTGAAATGATAAAGCCTCTTGAGGAGGATTATGATATTACAATCGCAAAATACGGTAAGAAAAAACAAAGTATGTTTAAAAACATTTGTAGCCGGCTTAATGAGTTTGCTGCAAATATTTTAATTGATAAACCCAAAGATATACAAATGGGAAACTTTATGGCAATAAAGCGATTTGTTGCTGATGAAATAAATAATTATAAGGGACCATATCCATATATATCAGGTCTGTTATTTCGTTCCAGTAATCGTATTTTGAATGTGCCAATGGAAGAACGTAAACGAATGGAGGGGAAAACAACCTATACGTTCAGAAAAATGTTTTCTTTATGGCTGAACAGTTTTACCGCTTTTTCTATTAAACCTCTCAGATTGGCTACAATTATGGGAATTATATGTTCCATATTCGGCTTTTTATATGGGATTTTTGTTATCATAAGAAAAATTATTAACCCTGCAATTATGGTGGGGTATAGTTCTCTTATGGCAGTAATTTTATTTATAGGCGGTATGATTTTATTTGTTGTGGGAATCATTGGTGAATATATAGGCAGGATTTATATGTGTATAAATGAGACCCCGCAATATGTTATCAGGAAACGTGTTAATTTAACAGACAAAGATATAAGATAATAAGTGTATGTTTTTTCATATAAATAAATTTTGGAGGCAGGTATGCGAATCCCATTTAATGTGCCACCCTGTGTTGGGACTGAGTGCAAATATATAAGTGATGCAATTAACAAGAAAAAAATATGCGGCGATGGTGAATATACCATGTTATGCAGTCGATGGCTTGAAAAAAACACGGGCGCATATAGAGCGCTTCTGACAACTTCATGTACACATGCAACTGAGATGGCAGCAATGTTGCTGGATATTAAGGCAGGTGATGAGGTTATAATGCCGGCTTATACTTTTGTGTCCACTGCGAATGCGTTTGTTTTACGGGGAGCAAAAGTAAAATTTGTTGATATTCGTCCTGATACCATGAATATAGATGAAAATTTGATTGAAGCTGCAATTACTGAACGGACAAAATGCATTGTGCCGGTGCATTATGCAGGAGTTTCATGCGAAATGGATAAAATTAACGATATTGCACATAAGCATGAAATACATGTGGTAGAAGACGCCGCGCAGGGAATGATGTCTGCATATAAGGGAAAACAGCTTGGAACCCTTGGTGACTTTGGTTGTTACAGCTTTCATGAAACTAAGAATTATTCCATGGGGGAAGGGGGATGTATTCTCATTAACGACAGTAAGTATGTTGAACAGGCTGAAATAATCAGGGAAAAAGGAACAAACCGCAGTAAATTTTGGCGTGGCGAGATTGATAAATATACCTGGATTGCATCAGGGTCTTCATATTTGCCGAGCGAGTTGAATGCAGCATATTTGTGGGGACAGCTTGAAGCTGCGCAAGAAATATATAATGATAGAATGCGTAGCTGGAATGAATATTATACTTTGCTGACACCGTTGAAAAATGAGGAGAAAATTCAATTGCCTGTTATTCCTGAGGAATGCATCCACAATGCGCATATGTTTTATATAAAGGTAAAAAATATTGAGGAAAGAAATAATTTGATTGACTTTTTAAAGGCAAAGGATATATACACGGTGTTTCACTACATTCCATTACATAGTTCGCCGGCAGGAAGAAAATATGGTGAATTTATAGGTGAAGACAGATATACGACATGTGAAAGTGAAAGATTGCTCAGACTGCCTATGCATTATGGACTGACCAGTGATAAAATAGAAATTGTCGTAAAGAGTATTGAGGCGTTTTATAAATTATAAAAGGTGAAATGAATGAAGTCATATACAATAGATGAAAATGGAATTAAATTATTTGAGAAAAGACAGGTATCCACTGCTTTTACCGGCAAGGCTCAGGAAGGGCTTATGCAGATCGAGGATAATTCATGGTGGTTTAAGTACAGGGCGTTTTTTATTAAGACAATTGCCGAAAAGTATTTGGACAAATCAAAACGTTTATATGATATCGGAGGGGGAAACGGATATACCTCCTCGAAAATGATGCGGAATGGGTGGATGACTTCGCTTATAGAGCCTACATATGAGGCTTGCTTAAATGCCAGAAGCCGTGGACTTGATGAGGTTATATGCGGGGAGGTAACGCAGGAGACGGGGGAGGATGCCTGTTTTGAGCAGGCCATGCTGCTGGATGTATTAGAGCATATTGAAAATGATAAAGAATTTCTTATGTTGATTCGAAAGAAGCTAAAAATTAACGGCAGGCTTTTAATAACAGTTCCCGCATTTGAAAAGCTGTGGAGCAGTGAGGATGATGCCGCAGGTCATTTCAGAAGATATACAATCGAAAGCCTGAGCAAGGTGGCGAAACAGGCAGGTTTTAAAATTATAACGATAAATTACTTTTTTGGCTTTTTGTATATGCCGATTAAAGTTGTACGGCATTACGGAGAAAAAATCGGGCTTTTAAAGCCTTATGAAAAGCGTTCGGAGTATGAGAGGAAGCGTGTAAATCAAAGTCAGTTCAGGGAAAGAAAGGGTATTGTTGACTTTGTTTTAAAAAAGCTTGAAAAGCATGAGCTAAGGAAAATAATATCGGGGAAAAAACTTCGGAGAGGAAGCAGTATTATTCTTGTTTTGGAAAGAAGATGAAATCAGAATCTGAACGAACTGAAGGAGAAACGCAATGTATGAGTGGTATGTAAAACAATCAAAGAACGTGAAAATTCTGATATATTTCGCAATTATGACAATTGGCTTTTGCGGAATGTTTTGTCTGGTTAATATAAATCTGCTTCAAAACGGAAAGTCGCTTATTTTTAATGACGACAGTCTTTCGACCTATTATGAAATGCTGTTATACAGAAAAAAATTAGCTAAGGAGGTATGGGATAACCTTATTCAAAATCATTCATTGGAAATGCCATGGATTAACTATAATTTGATTGCAGACAGAAATGTCGGGGTCATTGCCGGACATGAGATTTTTGACGTTATGTTTTGGTTTGTGCCTGAGCAATGTCATGAAATGGCATATTGTGCCGTAATAGCAGCAAGAGCCTGGCTGTCAGGCTTAACCTTTTCGCTATTTTGTTTTTACAAGGGGTGCGGAAAAAAGGCAACATTATACGCAAGCTATATTTATATGTTCAGTGGCTTTGCCATAGTATATATATTAAAACAGCCCCCATTTGCCACGCTGTTATACCTGACGCCTCTTTTGCTGATAGGCTTGGAGAAGATTATCGAAGGAAAGCATGGCGTTTTCTTTTCTGTTATGGTGGCTGTAAGTATATTTTCAATTTCAATCGGATTTTATTATATTACATTTGCAGGTGTGATTTATTTTGCGGTAAGACTTTTTACCATCAGAAAAAGCATTAAGGAAAAAGTGTTCCTTTGTTTAAGAACGTTATTATATTATTTTGTGGGAATTGCATTGTCGGCAGTTGTTTTCTTTCCAATCGTGTATGGTATAATGCATTCATCCAGACTTGGTGCTGACAGCAGCATAGAAAGCTATTTACTTTATAATTGGGAGCAGTATACTAATTTTATAAAATTTTTCTTTACGGGAGGAAATCCAAGAAACTATAATTATCTCGGCTTTTCTGTAATGTCGTTGTATCCGATGCTTTATGTAATGGTTTCAAAAAAACAGCGGAAGTTTGGATGGTGGCTTGTCAGTGTTATCATATTGATGAACATTCCGCTTTTTCAGTTGGTTGCAGGCGGAAGCATTCCAAGTAACAGATGGACGTTTTGTCTTGGCTTGGCTGTTTCCTTTTGCGTAGCAGCGACGTTATATGATTTGATGGATAAAAAGCCGTCAGCCAGGGAAATTAAATATATGAATATCATTGTATTCATATATTTTGCAGCATTATTGTTCTTTTATGTGAAAGAGCGTGAAGCAGCCGTAATATCAGCTGCGGTAATGGTTGTAATCTGCTTCCTTTTTTATAATTTGTGCTGGAAATATAATAAACACGGAGGATATGTTTGGGCGTGTAATTTTGCCCTTATGTGTTTTTCACTGGTATTTAACGGATGCCTGTCAGAAAATAAGCAGTTTGTAAACATGTTTGTTGACGCGGGGCAGGCAAATAATATTCTTGATGGTTATTCTGATATTTTATCACGTGAAATAGATGATGCCCAATTCTGGCGGGCTGATAAATCAAAATACGAAACGGAAATGAGCTGTAATCTTCCATACCATTATGGCTATAATGGAACAAGTGCCTTTTATGTGCTTAATCCTGAGGTTATACAGTATTTGAGTGAATCGGGAAATCCGGGGCTGCTTCAATCCAATAAGGTGAGTGATTTGAACGGAAGAACAACAGATGAGCATCTGGCATGCGTTAAATATTATTTCGTAAAAAATAATGAGACAGAAAAAATTCCTTACGGTTTTTCTTTTTTGAAGCAATCGGAAAATAATAAGGAATATTCGATATATGTTAATGATAATGTTTTGCCTTTGGGATATGCATATGAAAATTTTGTTGAGTCAGATATTTACCGGACGTTAAATATTGCAAAACAGCAGGAGCTGATGATGAAAGCTGCAATTATCAGTGAGGGGGACGTCGCTTTTTGTAATGTGAGAGAATACGATACTGACCTTTTGAGCAGCCGTGAAGTTCTGGAATATGATATGGTTCTTTCCGGTATTGAAGTTGAAAATGACTCTTATATTGCGGAGAAAAAGGGCGCTGCAATTGAACTTTCGATTCCCGTTTTGTATCCGCAGGAGCTTTATGTACAGCTATCGGGTATATATACAGACGGCGACAGAAACTGTACAATAAAGGTGCGGTATGGAAATAATGAGGATACAGGAATTTTATATTCAGAAGCGGGAGTCAGAGGGAATGACATAGATACCTTTAATTTTAATGTTGGAATTTATGAGTCCGGTATTGTCAATGTACTTATCGAATTTCAAAGCGGGAGACAAATTATATTTGGTGATGTAAATGTATATGGCAGAGATTTGAGTACAGTTGATAATGATATAAATAAATTGAAGGAAAACAGCCTGCAAAATGTCGTATTTGGAATGAATGATTTTCAAGGGGATATTACAATAACGGGAAATAAAATTTTGTGTTTTTCCATTCCGTACTCCAAGGGCTGGCGTTGCTATGTGAATGGGGATGAGGTTGACCTTATTAAGGTTAATAATATATATAACGGTATTGCGTTATCTGAAGGACAATATCATATTGAAATGAAATATACGCCTCCGTATATGAAGCTGGGGTTATGGTTTGGAATTGCCGCATGTGTATTTTTATTTGGAATATTCCTGTACGATAAATTTAGTAAAAAGGTACAGATGGAGAATGTGTAAATGAAGCGATCTAGGTTAAAGGTAATGCTGTGCCTGCATATAATGCTTGTTCTGTATTCTTTTAGCAGCATTTTAAGTAAGCTGGCAGCAAGGCAACAATTTTTCAGTTGGAATTTTTGTATTTATTATGCGTTGATAATTTTATTGCTGGCATTATATGCAATAGGCTGGCAGCAGGTTATTAAGAGACTGCCGTTATCCGTGGCGTTTGCAAATAAAGCGATAACAATTGTGTGGGGTATCATATGGGGCTTTCTTTTTTTTGACGAGAAGGTTACGCTTGGAAAACTCATAGGTGCGGTAATGGTAATTATTGGAATTGTTTTGTATGCAAAGGAAGATGAAAAGGATTAGCTGTAATGTATGAGAATGTGTTTATGTATAGTATAATACTTTTAATAGGCGTATTTATAGGGGCAGTGTCACAAGTGATACTTAAGAAAGCTGCAATGCAGGAGTATGATTCTAAAATAAAGGAATACTTAAATGTAAGGGTAATATTTGCATATATTCTTTTTTTTGGAACAACCTTTACGGCAATCTATGCATATAAAGGGATTCCGTTATCACTGGGAGCCGTTATGGAGGCGGCAAGCTATTTGTTTGTGGCTTTATTTGATGTTGTCATATTTAAAACTAAAATTAATAGACGAAGAATATGCGCATTGCTTTTGATTGTGGGCGGCATTGCAGTTTATGCAGCTTTTGGGTGAAGGAGGTTTTTAATATTATTTTTTATTACTGAATTAAAATAACGTGTATTCAGGGATTAATTGATAAATATAAATCTGTATGTTATTATAAAAAATATTTTAATATAAATTGATGATTCAGTTATTATGAGGAGGAAAAAATCTTGAATAATTTTGAAAACATAAAAATCGCTGTTGCAGGTACAGGTTATGTCGGGCTTTCTATTGCTACGCTTTTGTCACAGCATCATGAGGTGACTGCGGTTGATGTGATTAAAGAAAAGGTTGATATGGTCAACAACCGAAAAAGTCCTATTGAGGATGAATATATAGAAAAATTCCTTTTGGAAAAGGAACTTAAGCTTACGGCGACTTTGGATGCTGAAAGCGCATATAAGGATGCTGATTTTATTGTTATAGCAACACCGACGAATTATGATAGTCATAAAAATTTCTTTGATACGTCTGCTGTTGAGGCTGTAATTGAGTTGGTTTTAAAAGTGAATCCAAATGCAGTTATGGTTATAAAATCAACAATTCCGGTGGGATATACTGTTTCTGTAAGAAAGAAATATAATACATCAAATATTATTTTCAGCCCTGAATTTTTAAGAGAGTCAAAGGCGCTTTATGATAATTTGTACCCAAGCAGAATTATTGTCGGCACTGATGAAGCAGACGAAAATCTCACACTTGCAGCACACACATTCGCTGCGCTTTTACAGGAGGGCGCCATTAAGGAAAATATTGATACATTATTTATGGGATTCACAGAGGCGGAGGCGGTAAAGCTTTTTGCGAATACGTATCTTGCACTCAGGGTATCTTATTTTAATGAGCTTGATACTTATGCTGAGATGAAGGGATTAAATACGGAAGAAGTGATTAAAGGGGTATGCCTTGATCCGAGAATTGGCTCACATTACAATAATCCAAGCTTTGGATATGGAGGGTATTGTCTTCCAAAGGATACGAAACAATTACTGGCAAATTATGATAATGTGCCTCAAAATATGATGTCTGCTATTGTTGAGAGTAACAGAACGAGAAAGGATTTTATTGCAGATCGTGTATTGGAAAAAGCAGGATATTATAGTGCAAACAGCTCATGGGATCAAAAAAGTGAAAAGGAGGTTGTTATAGGTGTGTATCGTCTTACGATGAAGTCAAATTCGGATAATTTTCGTCAGTCGTCTATACAGGGGGTTATGAAGCGGATTAAAGCAAAAGGAGCAAAGGTAATTGTCTATGAGCCTGCTCTGCCTGACGGAACAACCTTTTTTGGTTCAATGGTTGTGAATAACCTAAAGGAATTTAAAGTAAAATGTAATGCAATTATTGCAAACCGTTATGATGATGAGCTTGACGATGTAAGAGAAAAGGTTTATACAAGAGATGTGTTTAAGAGAGATTAAAAAATAAATTCAGTGATTGTTTGAATTTTAATTATGTATTGTGAGGATATAAAAATATGAATAAAAAAACAATTTTGGTTACCGGCAGTGCCGGTTTTATAGGATATCATCTTTCCAAAAAGCTTTTGGATGAGGGCTTTGCAGTTGTAGGAATAGATAATCTGAACGATTATTATGATGTCCGGCTTAAGCTTGATAGATTGGAACAATTAAAACCATACGAGGATTATAATTTTTTCAAAATTGATATATCAGATAAAGCATTACTTGAAAAGGTTTTTGCGGATGTCAGACCTGATATTGTTGTAAATTTGGCAGCGCAGGCCGGTGTCAGATATAGTATCACAAATCCGGATGCTTATATAAGCTCAAATTTAGTAGGTTTTTTTAATGTGCTTGAATGCTGCAGACATAATATGGTTGAGCATTTAGTGTATGCTTCTTCCAGTTCCGTATATGGCTCAAATAAAAAAGTACCGTATTCTGTTGAAGACAGGGTGGACAATCCCGTAAGCCTATATGCGGCAACAAAAAAATCGAATGAGCTTATGGCACATGCATACAGTAAATTATATGGCATACCGGCAACCGGACTAAGATTTTTTACGGTTTATGGACCTTTTGGAAGACCTGATATGGCATATTTTTCTTTTACAAATAAAATTCTCGCAGGTGAAGCTATAAAAATATTCAATAATGGTGATTTGTACAGGGATTTCACATATATTGATGATATTATACAGGGATTGATGCGTATTATACCAAAGCCTCCTGTTGAAAATGAAGACGGCGTCAGATATAAAGTGTACAACATAGGTAATAATAAGCCGGAAAACCTATTGCATTTTGTAGAAGTTTTGGAAAAGTGTCTTGGCAGAAAAGCAAATAAGGAGTTTTTACCTATGCAACAGGGAGATGTATACCAGACATTTGCGGATGTAAGTGATCTGGAAAGGGATTTTGGTTTTAAACCTGATACCAGTCTGGAAGATGGGCTGACTAAGTTTGTCAAGTGGTATAATCAGTACATGAAATAAGATAATAAGTAACAGAAAAATTGTGAAAATCTTGAAAAGTGGGGCAGCAAGATCCAATGTAAATCGGAAAATTTGACAGACGGATATACAATACTAAGCTGTTGTGTTCCCCTGTTCTTTTTTGCAAATGGTTATTTGTTGCTAAATCGCGATTTCAACCTTAAGAAGCATATTATAAAGATTATTAAGCTTGCCATGCTTACTATCTTGTGGGGTGGGGTAGTTCCATTCATTTCTATGTTCATAAGGTATGAATTTATGCCCATTAAGGACTTTTTGGTTTGCTTATGGGAAAGGAGAAAAGGTGTGATTACGCATCTTTGGTATATGCATGCTTTAATAGTCATTTATATTTTGTTTCCCTTAATTAAAATTGTTTACGATAACAGATGCGATATCTTTTTTCCATATCATAACAAATCTGAGTTTTAATTCCTCATGTAATCAAATATTTTTTTATTTCCGATTTTCCTGTCTCTCAATTAGAATATCTATTATGCCGTCTATGATGCAAAGAGTATCGTCGGAACAAAGCCTGAGCTTATCTGCAATATTTTGGAGAATGTTGTTTGAGTGAATGCTGCCAAGCATAAGATAATCGGGCGGCACATCAAGTTCAGCACAAAGCTTACACAGCAGGTCAAAGCTGGGTTTTGTTTTTCCTGTTTCAAGAGATGATAAATGATTTGGAGATATATCAAGTCTTTCCGCTAATTTATATTGCGACATTCCAAGACTTTTTCGCTTTCTTTTTATATTTTTGCCGAAGTTTTCGATACTTATCATAATTCAATAATTACTCCTGATAAAATTTTAAAATTATAATAAGTTATCATATCAAGTTTAAGTTGCTTCATGAACAATATTACGTAGGATAAATCTGTATAATAAGAATAGATTTTGAGGGGTACAGCAATGGGCGAGTATATACTGAATGAACGGAACATTTCGGTCAAATAAAATTATTCTGCTATATATTGAAAAAAATGCTTTTTTTATGCTAAAACGACAAAAAAATACAAAATATGTCGTTTGACGTTAATTTATTGAATAATAAAAAATAGAATTTTATAATTCTTGTAAGTGGTTTCGCAATTGCTTAATTATTAAGAGGAGGAGATTATGAAAATGGAAGAAAATAGTGAGAAAGAAACCAGTGAGAAAGAAACCGGTGAGCCAAAAACCGGTGAGCAAGAAAATAATAAGTACAAATTTTATAAAAAAATTATTATAATACTTATTCTTGCATGTCCTATTACTATACTTATTGGTTTTGCGACTTTAGATGAGGAGAAAGCTTGTGCATATTCAGAAGCATCATTACTGGCAACAGGAATTGCAATTATTGGAGTTGCAATAACTGTATGGACAGGCTTAAATATTGCTAATTCAGTAAACAAAAAAGATCTGGAAAAGCTGCAGGATGGCATCAAGGAACAATCAGATAACCTGGATGAGTTAAAAAATGACACCGCAAAACAATCAGATGAAGTGAAAGAAATGAATATCAAAATGGCAGGGGTGCAAAATGATTATTATTCATCCTTTTTACAAGAATTGTTAAAGACAGAAATAGATGCCGGTTCTTTATATTTGTATGGGAAATTTAATGTTTTTTTTAGGGACAGAAAAAGTAATATAGTAAAAATTCCGTTGCTTATGGAAATTGAAAAGAATTTTGCGGAAGTTTATTTGTTACATAATAATGCTAATGATGCAGATGAATTATTGATATCAAAAGCAAATAACGGATTGGAAAAAATACAGGAATATGAATCAAAGGAACAAGTTGAGGGATTAGTAAAGAAGTATTTGAATTATAGAAAAGGTGAATTTAATTACTATAAAGGTTATTGTGAGAAATCAACAGAAGAAGCATATAATATTCTGAGCGATGCCGCAGAAGCATTTTTTGATTTTGCAAAAGCATTTGTTACACAGTTTGAATTTAATGAAGATGAATATAATATAATTCCGGATTATACGGGGAATTCTGTTGAAATGTTATGTTATTTGGCAGGCTCTATTGGAGATTCGTATAGTCAAATAGCGTTTATTTGTAATAAGTGGGAAGTGTTTCAGACAAAAAGAGGGCGTGTTAAAAAGAAAGATATTATCACGTGTGCCAAAAAGGCAATTTATTTTTGTGGATGCGCTGCCAAGTGGAGCAAAAATACGTCATGTGAAAATGAAGTTTACTTTAGAAATCTGGGGGTTGCATATGAAAGATTGGATAGATTAAATGAAACACAACCCTCTTTTGAACATAAAGAACAAATTATGGAAAATTATAAATATGCATTTAAGATAATGCATAATGACAGTAGTATGTTTGAGGAAAGAATACAAAAAATTTATCATACAACATTATCTTATTTTGAAAGAATTTTCAAACATGCTTTTTCAGAATTTGATAATGGATGTTTAAAATATACATCAGCAGAGCGCGATTCAGTCTTGGATAATGCGGAAGAACTAGATGAATACAGGGATGAAATTGCAAAAATGATTTTTGAAATAAAAGAGCAAGGCAACGATGCCATAGATGCAAAACTGCTAAATGAGTATGTGACAATTGCCCGTTCCGGCGTAGAACATAATCCACATTATCCATTGCGGATTTCTCTTTTGGGACTTGCTTATACATATGTAATATTTTTATTAAAGGCTGATAATGCATCGGCAAGGCAAGTATTTTTAAAACCGGTGGAATACTATATGGCAGAAATTGAGAAGTTAATCTCTTATTTGGATATTGTTGAATGGGATGATGATTACGCTAATGAGCTTCAACTGCGATATAAGGGTATAATGGAAATATAGTATGTCACTTTTGTCATAGACTAAATACAGAAACATAGGGGAATAAATCACATTGACAATAAATTAAAATATGTTTATAATAATGCTAGACAGAACAAATGTTCTTGATAAAAAGGGGTGATAAGTTGAAAAACGATAAATTCCGGGATCCGATTCATGGCTTTATTGAAGTAAGAAGCGGTGAATTGAAAATTATAAATTCCGGGCCATTCCAAAGGCTTAGATACATAAAGCAGCTTGCCATGACATATTATGTTTTTCATGGAGCTGAACACACACGTTTTGAACACTCGTTAGGGGTTATGCACCTTGTAACCAGAGCATTTAATTCTGCCATACAAGGTTTTGAAGATAAGTTCCCTGAATCTAAGCGTGTATGGTATGAGCAATTGCTGAGGCTGATAGCGCTTGTACACGATATTGGTCATGCACCGTTTTCTCATGCATCGGAAAAACTTTTTTCCGATGGGATGGAGCATGAGGATTATACTGTTAAGATTATTAATGAAACGGAAATTGCGGACATTATATGTGAAATAGGCAAAGAATTTGTAAGTAAGTATGGCGAGGATTATAATATAACACCTAAGCTGTTGTGTGATATTTACATGGGGAGGGATGCGGGCCCTAACTCAGAATTTATGTTTCTGAAAAGTTTTATGGACAGTGAATTGGATTGTGATAAGATGGATTACTTGCTGCGTGATTCTTATTATTGCGGGGTAAAATATGGTGTTTATGATATTGAGCGTTTAATCTCCTCATTCACAATTTATTTTAAGGATGAGTGCCCGCGGCTTGCAATTCAAAACGGAGGTGTTCAGGCATTTGAGGAATTTGTTTTAGCCAGATATTTTATGTTTATACAGGTATATTTCCATAGAACCCGGAGATATTTTGATATTATGCTTGTAAGAGCATTACAGACCGTTTTACCGGATGGCGTATATCCGGTAAATACAGAGGAATATTTGAAATGGGATGACTGCAAAGTAATACAGGTGTTAAAGGAAAATGTCGAAGATGAGGCATGCAGAAATATTATATCCCGAATTGTATACCCAAGGGTCTGTTACACAAAAACACATCCGGCTGAAGCTGACAAGAGAGAATTTCAAAGAAATTATGTCGGATTATCAGAAAAAGTGGGTAAAGAAAATCTGATTGTGGATAAATCAGCGGGTAAAATGCCGCATAAAATTCCTAAAAGGGTTGAGTTTTCCGACGAAAAGGCTATAATAATTTATGATGAAAAAACCAGCAGGGTAACAACCATTTCTGAAGAATCGGAAATTATCAATGCCCTGTCGCAAAAAATTGATATAATGAGAATATACTGTGCTCCCAATGTTGCAGGAAAAGCGTTTGAATACATGAAGGACGTTAATAATAGTATTATGGAGGACGAACTATGAAATATGAAAAACATGCGTATCTTTTCGAATTGATTTGCAGCAGATTTGATGGCGCTGAGCTTGGAAAAAAGGCTGCTCAAAAGCTGTTTTACTTTTTTGAAAGGGACGGCATAACACTTAACCTTCGTTATGGTATACATTATTATGGACCTTACAGTGAGAAATTAGATAATATTATGTATTATCTTGAAAGTGAAAATGTAATAGACATTGACGACAGTGGAAGGACGCATGTAATAAGTAAAGGAAATGCCCGGATATCGCATAATATCCTGTCAGATGCTGATAAAAGGTGCGCCATACAGGTAATAGACCGGTTTGCACATAGAAGTCCCAGGGAATTAGAGGCGCTTGCCACTATGGATTATGTTGCGCATAACCTTGTTTATGAACCTGTCAGTAAGGAAAAAATTATAAATAAATTTAAGGAAATTAAGGGAACAAAATTTGATGAAGTAACGATTGAAAATACTTTTGAAGAATTAACTAAATTTAATTATGTGTAGTCCGCAACCACTTAGGACTATCCCAAAGTGTGTTGGTTTTCCGGCGGTCTTAATTGACCGTCTTATTTATTACAACTGTAATCATTTGGATTATAGCCTCCGATGCGGTCATTTCTGATTTTCCTGTCGCTCAATCAGTAAGAAAATATTGTAATATATCATATCAATTTTAATTCCCTCCCCCATGAACAAACATATAAAGAGTAAATCTGTTACAGCTAAATAATAAGTAAAAAGAGAGTAATTCTTTTTATTAATTGTATATAAAAATGTTCTGGTGTTGTGTTTGATAAACGCAAAAAAGTGTAAGAACGGATGTGTATGTGAGTATGCTGATTTAGACTGTATTCGGCAGAAACGGCTCTTGTCCTGCATACCATTTTAGTTTATAATATTAAATATAAGTGCATATAAAAAATTACACAAGGAAAAAAACTACATATGAAAAAATACTTAGAAAAATGCCTTGAAAAACCGATAAAAATGTCAGTATATCCGGATTGTGAGGAATTGTCACGAGCCTTTGAGGATATTTATGATTTTTACATAATTAAAACGGACGGTCTTGAATGGCTGATTGCCGAACCGTTAATGGCTTTTTCCCTGAGATTTATGAGAAAACATCAGAGGCTTATGAAACAGATTTCGGGTATGGAGTGTGCATTATATTTTAAAAAACAAAGCCTTTATATAAGGAATACGATGGTGGAGGAAGGGATACCTTTTATTATTTGGGACAAAATGGTTTTCCTTCCTTTTTTGAATGTATTAGTATATATGAGGGCGGATAAAGCACTCAGGCCTGTTGGGGAAATAGCATTCCTTACTCAAAAGCTGCTGCTTTTGGCTTTATATGAAAATTGGCAGAATATAACTGTTCAGGAAATTGCAAAGATACTTAATGTAACAATTGTAGCAGTGCGTAAATGTTTTGATGAAATACAGTATTTAAAGCTTCCGATTATTCAGGAGGTTGGAAGGTCACGATTACTTTCAATTGATGCTGTACCAAAGAAAATGTGGATTATGCTTGAACCAATATTCAGGAATCCCGTTATTAAAACGTATAAGCTTGTTGAGGACATTTCTGCAGACATAAAAGCAGGCATGTCTGCAATATGTGAATACTCCGGTTTGCAGGATAATCCGTATCCTACATATGCAGTTACCAAGCGGGATTTGCAGAGGTTTCAGATTAAAACAAGGGAGCAGGCTCTTTCTGAGGATGAAATTGGATGTGTTGTTTATGAGCTTGGATATTGTATAGATTTTAAGGGAAAAGGCGTCGTTGACCCTTTGACTGTTTATATGTCTATGAGTGAGGAACAAAAACAGGATAATAAAATAAAGTTATATATAGATAAAATGCTCAATGAACAGGTATGGCAGGATTGCGGGAGGTAAATACTATGAGAAAAAAATTTTAAGGCGTCTGATTATAAAAACAGGTATGCAGATTTAAGAAATGCATTCGGAAACGATTTGACAAAATATTATTTTTATTATATTAATTATGGTGTACGTGAAGGTCGAAACGGCAAGTAAAAATATTTATTAAGAAAGGCGGACAAAATGAACGGTAAAACAGAAAAATTCGGAAAAATAACGGTTGAAACATGTGATATAGAAGGGCTTAAGGTAATTACGCCATCGGTGTTCGGTGATGAGCGCGGATATTTCATGGAGACATATCAGAAGCAGGATTTTCAGGCAGCAGGCATTGACGTGGATTTTGTGCAGGACAATCAGTCAAGCTCCAAGAAGGGTGTTTTAAGAGGACTGCATTTTCAGATTCATTATCCACAGGATAAGCTTGTGCGTGTGGTAAGCGGCGAAGTTTTTGACGTGGCAGTTGACCTCAGAGAAGGCTCGGAAACATTTGGAAAATGGTTTGGAGTTGTTCTTTCTGCCGAGAATAAAAAACAGTTTTTCATTCCAAAAAATTTTGCTCACGGCTTCATTGTTCTTTCCGAAAACGCAGAATTTACCTACAAATGCTCTGATTTTTATCACGCCAATGATGAGGGAGGACTTTTATGGAGTGACCCTGACATAGGTGTTGAGTGGCCCCTTCCTGACGGAATGACAAAGGATGAGCTTACCATATCCGACAAGGATAAAAAGTGGGGCGGAATAAAGGATTACAGGGAGGCATAATATGTCGCAAAACATTCTGGTAACAAGGTCCTCCATGCCTGATTTTGATGAGTACATTGATGAGATAAAGGGAATGTGGGATACACACTGGCTTACAAATATGGGGCCTGAGCATAATAAGCTTAAGGAACTGTTAAAGGATTATCTGGGTGTGCCTATGCTTGATTTGTTTACAAACGGGCATATGGCGCTGGAGCTTTCTTTGCAGGCTTTAAAGCTTCAGGGGGAGGTCATTACGACGCCTTTTACGTTTGCATCCACAACACATGCCATCGTAAGAAATGGGCTGGAGCCGGTTTTTTGCGATATAAATCCAGAGAATTTTACCATTGATGTTTCAAAGCTGGAGGACTTGATTACGGACAGAACCTGCGCTATAGTACCGGTGCATGTCTATGGAAATGTCTGTGATATTGAAGCCATAGACAGCATAGCGAAAAAGTACGGATTGAAGGTTATTTATGATGCAGCCCATACATTCGGGGTCACATATAAAGGAAAAAGTACGGGTAACTATGGTGATGTATCCTGCTTTAGTTTTCATGCAACAAAGGTATTTCATACGATTGAAGGCGGAGCAGCATGCTTTGCCGACGATGAGTTCGGATTAGAGCTTTACAGATTGAAGAACTTTGGCATACGTGATGAGGAGACAGTGGACGGCATTGGCGCAAATGCCAAAATGAATGAATTTTGCGCAGCAATGGGAATATGTAATTTACGGCACATTGATGAGGAAATTGTAAAACGAAGGCTTGTAGTTGAGAGGTATACGGAACGTCTTGGCAATGTTGCCGGCATTACACTGAATAGCATACAGCCTGATGTTGTGTCTAACTATGCATATTTTCCCGTTGTTTTTGATGAAAAGAGTTTTGGGGTGGGAAGGGATGAGGTTTCCCGCACTCTGGCGCAGCACGGGATAGGCGCAAGAAAGTATTTCTACCCTATTACCAATACATTTGACTGCTTCAATGGAAGATATGATGCCGGTCTTACGCCCGTGGCGTTACATATAAGCAGGAGGGTTTTGACGCTGCCGCTTTATGCCGGGCTTTCCTTAGCCGATGTTGACAGGATATGTGATATCATTATTTCATGTAAAATATAAGCTGGCATATCCGTCTGTTTGGAGAAAAACATGAATAAAGAATTATTGAAACCTAAAAAGATAATAAAAGGCATAAAATATTTATTTCAAAACGGAATCGGTCTGTTTGCAGTAAAAATGAAACAGATATTTTGGGGAATGGACTACTATTATCCGAAATGGTTTGAAAAACATAAATCCAATGCCGAGGAGATTGAAAGGCAGAAAAAGGCTCACTTTACCTATGAACCTGTTATAAGCGTAATTGTACCTACCTATAATACGCCTGAGAGCTATCTTCGTGAGATGATTGAGTCCGTTATGGCGCAGTCCTATGAAAACTGGCAGCTTTGCATAGCCGATGGAAGCGATACAAAAAAAGAGGATGGTAGACTTGCGAGGGATATAATAAAAGAATATAAGTCACGGGACAGCAGAATAACGTGCGCATTTCTTGATGAGAACAAGGGTATTTCAGAAAATACAAATGCCGCCCTTGCGCTTGCAGAGGGTGAGTATGTGGGACTTTTTGACCATGATGATTTGCTTGAGCCGGATGCCCTTTACCATGTTGTCAAAGCTTTAAATGAAAGCGCAGAGGGTGGATTATCCGATAAAATAAATAATGCTTCACACGATGGAGCATATGACATTATATATACGGATGAGGATATGATTAATTCCAAGGGAAATAAGCGGATGGAGCCAAAGTTTAAACCGGATTTTTCCATGGATCTTATTTTGGTACACAATTATATCACTCATTTTTTTGTTGTGAAAAAGGAGCTTATCCATAAGGTGGGAGGCTTTGACAGGGAATATGACGGGGCGCAGGACTATGATCTTATACTGAAATGTATTGAGCGTACAAACCGAATAAAGCATATACCTCATATTCTTTATCATTGGAGGATTCACAAAAATTCTACTGCGGGAAATCCAAAAAGCAAGGAATATGCTTATGATGCAGGCAGAAAGGCGTTAAAGGCGCATTTGGACCGTGTGGGAATCAAGGCGGAGGTTGGGTTTACCGACATGACAGGACTTTATGATATAAGGTACCTGATTGATAAGGAGCCGCTTATATCCATTGTAATTCCAAATAAAGACCATATAGATGACTTGACGAAATGCGTAAGCTCCATATATGATAAGAGTACTTACAAAAACTATGAATTTGTTATAGTTGAAAACGGAAGCACCGGGGAGGAAACCTTTCAGTATTATGAGACTATGGAGCAGGAGCATGATAATTTCCATGTTGTAAAATGGGAAAGGGGCTTTAACTATTCAGCAATCAATAATTTTGGCGTTTCCAAGGCAAAAGGAGAATATATTTTGCTGTTAAATAACGATACGGAGCTTATAAGTCCCGATGCTCTTTCAAGGATGCTTGGAATATGCATGAGGGGCGATGTGGGAGCCGTGGGGGCAAAGCTTTTTTTTGCAGACGACACAGTGCAGCATGCAGGTATTGTTATAGGCTTTGCCGGCTATGCGGGACATGTTTTTTCCGGCTGTAAGGATACTGACATGGGTTACATGATGCGTGCAAGGATAAACAGCAATTTCAGCGCAGTTACAGCAGCTTGTCTTATGACGCCCAAGGCAGTGTTTGATAAGGTTGGGGGACTGTGTGAGGAGTTTGTTGTTGCAGGCAATGACGTGGATTACTGCCTGAGGGTTGGCAGGGCAGGCTTTCTGGTTACCTACTGTGCAAATGCAAAATGGTATCACTATGAATCCAAATCAAGAGGATATGAGGATACCCCTGAAAAAAAGGCAAGGTTTGAAAGAGAGATTTCATTATTCAGGGAAAAGTGGCAGGATATTTTAAGGGACGGAGACCCTTTTTATAACATTAATTTTCCTGTAACACTTCCGCCTTTTACACTGTCCGAGTGATGTTTGCAGATATGATGTGTAAAACGTATTATTTAAAATACAGTTGTACAATATAGACACATAAGCAAGGTGTTTTGCGTTGATTTGTTTATATTGTAATGCTTTCTAACGGAGAAAAATATGTATAAATCGGAGCAGCAAAAACGAATTTTCAGTATAACGTCCAATTTCATATTGTGGCTTTTTGAGACATTGACATTTGCCGTAGTATGGTTTAAGTATTATCACAATCCATATAACAGCCACTTTTTTAAGTACGGACATATGGCGGTTATCGGGCTGTATGCCATATTTATGTATCTGCTTACAAAAAGCTTTAACGGATATAATGTAAGCTACATGAGGTCCGTTGATCTGATACTTTCACATATGCTTGCAATTATCTGTTCCAGCGGGGCGGGCTATGTGTTTATATGTATGGTTTTTACCGATTATATGCCTGTGCTTCCTGTTTTTCTGGGCGCTTTGGTTCAGCTTGTTTTTGCGGGCGTGTGGATAAAGCTTACAAGAGTTGTACACGAGAAAATTTTTCCGCCAAGAAAGGTAATTATCATATGCGGAAATTATCCCTTGGAAAATTTCCTTGAAAAGCTTGATACAAGAACGGATAAATACGAGGTTAAGGAAATTTTAGATTATAAAAAGGGCTTTGAAAGAATACGCAGCGGTGTGCCTGATTTTGAGGGTGTATTTTTGTATGATCTTCCATCGGGGGAAAGGAATGGCATAATGAAATATTGCTATGAGCATGATATTCGTACATATGTTGTGCCTAAAATCACGGATATTATTATGCGTGGCTCGGATTATATGCATCTTGTGGACACCCCGCTTTTTCTTTCGCGAAATCAGGGGCTTCATCCGGATCAGAGATTTGTTAAGAGAATTATGGATATCGTAACGGCTCTTACAGGTATTGTATTAACTGCTCCCCTTATGCTTATTATTGCTCTTTTCATAAAGCTCTATGACGGCGGGGCTGTTTTGTACAGACAGGAGCGGCTTACCCTTGGAGGCAAAGCTTTTATGATGCTTAAATTCAGAAGCATGAGCATTGATGCGGAGGAAAAGGGTGCGCAGCTTGCAAAAAAGCATGACGGCAGGATAACTCCCGTAGGCAGGGTATTAAGAAGACTGCATTTAGACGAGCTGCCACAGCTTTTTAACGTGCTTTCAGGCGATATGTCCATTGTGGGACCGCGCCCTGAACGCCCTGAAATATTTGAAAATTATTTGAAGGAAATACCTGATTTTGGAATAAGGCTTAAGGTTAAGGCGGGCATAACGGGCTATGCGCAGGTTTACGGAAAATACAACACCAAGCCCATAGATAAGCTTAAGCTCGATTTGACCTATATACAGGAGTACAGCTACTGGCTTGATATAAAGCTGATGATTTTAACCTTCCGCGTCATTTTCAGGAAGGAAAGCTCGGAAGGAATTTAGATTGGGGCAGCTGACGTTTAATGGAGAGGAGGCGCTACATGAATATAGCGGTTATTATTGCGGGTGGTTCCGGCTCCCGCATGGGTCAGGACATACCAAAGCAGTTTATAAATGTATATGACAAGCCGGTCGTAGTTTACACACTTGAGAGCTTTGAAAGACACCACATGGTTGACGCCATTCTGGTTGTCTGCATAGATGGCTGGCATGATATACTTTGGGCATATGCAAAGCAGTTTAACATAACAAAGCTTAAATGGGTTGTGTCAGGAGGCAGCAGTGCGCAGGAGTCCATAAGAAACGGTGTTTATCATTTAAAGGATAAATGCGACAGAAATGATAACATTATAATTCACGATGGAATCAGACCGCTTGTTGATGCTGAGGTTTTAAATGATGTTATTGATAAGTGCAATGAATATGGAAATGGCGTGACCTCCCTGCCGTACAATGAGCAGATTTTTGTTGTTGATGATGAAAAATCCACCGTAAAGTATATTCCGAGAGAGACGTTAAGAAGAGTGTCAACGCCTCAGGCGTACAAGCTGGACAAGCTTATATGGGCGTATGAGAAAGCGTTTAGGGAGGAAATCGGAATATATGGCTCCTCCTACACAAATACAATGATGGTTGAGCTTGGGGAGAGGCTGTATTTTGCAAAGGGCTCTGATAAAAACATAAAGCTTACCACAAAGGATGATTTGGAGATATTTAAGGGCTATCTCACGGCGGAGAAGGACAAGTGGCTGAAGTAGGTTATAACTACAGGTTTGTATATGTGTAAAAATTATAGGTTTGTTTATGTGTAAAATGTGCAGAGAAAACGTTTTTTAAGGAAATTGTTGCGGAGGGTTTTTAGTATGTCGTTATATGATAGCAGGCTTTATATGGAGGATATAAGGCTTGTGGCAAATTGCAACTATAAGTGGGAAATGCTCAGAGGAAAATCCGTTGCAATATCGGGCGGTACAGGCATGATAGGAAGCTTTATTGTTGATGTTCTTATGCATCAGAATGATGTGATGAACTTAGATACTCATATATACGTTCTCGGAAGAAGCAGGGAAAAGGCAGGGAACAGGTTTGGGAAATATATGGCTTGCGACAATTTTCATTTTATCTCCCATGATATAAATGAGCCGTTGGATATAAGCAGGTTTGGGGATTTGAACAATATGCATATGGACAGCATGCGTATTATGCATGATATAACGGATAGGGAGCAGTCCGGTATCGATTACATTATACATGCTGCAAGCAATACGCATCCTGCTGCCTATGCAGGCGATCCCATAGGCACAATATCCGCAAATGTGTTTGGAACAAAATATCTTCTCGATTTTGCCGCAAAAGCAGGCTGCAAGCGGTTTGTTTTTTTATCCTCCGTGGAGATTTACGGTGAAAACAGGGGCGACACGGATAAGTTCTGCGAGGATTACCTTGGATATATTGACTGCAACACGCTTCGGGCAGGCTATCCTGAGAGCAAGAGAACGGGGGAGTCGCTTTGTCAGGCATATATGAAGCAGTGTGGGCTTGATATCGTTATTCCGCGGCTTTCAAGAACTTATGGGCCTACGATGCTTATGTCGGACACGAAAGCCATATCTCAGTTTATTTTAAAGGGAGCTCATGGCGAGAATATCGTGTTAAAAAGCGAGGGCACGCAGCTTTATTCGTATGCTTA
The DNA here is from genome assembly GCA_002493625.1 of Lachnospiraceae bacterium UBA7076. Classification (GTDB taxonomy): domain Bacteria; phylum Bacillota; class Clostridia; order Lachnospirales; family Lachnospiraceae; genus Coprococcus_C. Next base: position 49,738 of record DKZK01000035.1, read on the forward strand.
TGCGGCGGACGCCGCCTCCGCAGTTATAAAGCTTATGCTTGAGGGGGAAAACGGACAGGCGTACAATATTGTGTCCGATGCTTCCGACCTGACCCTCAGGGAGCTTGCTGAAACAATAGCGGACTATGTGGGTAAACGCGTTGTTTATGAGCTTCCGGATAAAGCGGAAAGCGCAGGCTATTCCAAGGCGACAAAAGCTCTGCTTGATTGCGGGAAACTAAAGGGAACGGGCTGGAAATCATTATATGGCATGAAGGACGGGTTAATCAGAACGATTGAAATTTTAAAGGAAATTATTTAAGAAAAGCGGTATGGAACGGTATGAGAACATTTTTTCAGGAATTTAAGCAATACGGCAATCTGTTCGTGGAACTTGTAAGAAAGGGAATAAAATTAAAATACAGACGGTCATATCTTGGTATTATATGGTCCATGGCTGAGCCGCTGCTTACCATGATTGTGCTTACCGTTGTATTTGGAACCCTGCTTGGACATGACGGGAAGGATTTTCCTGTCTATATTCTTGCAGGACGGCTTATCTATACCCTTTTTTCCCAGTCAACCACAAATGCGTTAAAATCCATAAGGACAAATCAGGGAATGATAAAAAAGGTGTATGTGCCGAAATATCTTTACCCCCTGTCGGGGATAGCATATAACTATGTGCTTTTCTTAATATCCCTTGTTGTGCTTTTTGCGGTGTCCATATCACTCAGGGTTTATCCTACCCTTTATATGCTTTTTGCGGTAGTGCCATTGTTTGTGTTATTTGTATTATCAGTGGGAGTGGGGCTGATACTTGCAACGGCAGGGGTCTTTTTCCGCGACCTTGAATATCTGTGGAACGTCGCCCTTATGCTTGTAATGTATACCTGCGCCATATTTTATTATCCTGATGCGATACTTACAAGCAGGGTGGGCTGGATATTAAAATATAATCCCTTGTTCTGCATTATTTCAAATTTCAGAAGCTGTGTCTTCGGCGAAATGCCCGATATGGGAATGCTGGCGTACGCAAGCCTCTTTGCTCTTGTAAGTGTTATCGTTGGGGGCTTTGTGTTTGCAAAAAAGCAGAATGATTTTATCTTGTATATATAAAATAAAATCATTATCGTTCTATACTTGTCCTCCGATACTAGTATTTTCAATGTCGATTTTGTGGTAAAGCTCGCTGCTTTGACCGAAATTTCGGCTTTATTTGTAACGTGCTTGTTCGTTTTGAAATATTTCAGTATAATATATATTATCCACATGAAAAAAGGTAAAAATGTATGAATAGTATAATTACGCTTACGGATGTAGGCATGCGTTTCAATTTAAGCAGGGAAAAGGTAGACAGCGTCAAGGAATATTTTATTAAGCGCATAAAGCGGGAGCTTTCGTTTAATGAATTCTGGGCGCTCAGGGATATTTCCTTTGCGGTTGAAAAGGGAGACAGGGTTGGAATACTCGGACTTAACGGCGCGGGAAAATCCACCCTTATGAAGGTGATAGCGGGCGTGTTTAAGCCGACGACGGGAACTGTGGAAAAGCAGGGCGTAATTGCGCCCATGATAGAGCTTGGGGCAGGCTTTGACATGCAGTATACGGGCGCTGAAAATATATTCCTGTACGGCGCGGTGCTTGGACACTCCAGAAAATTCATGGAGGAAAAATATGATGAAATTGTTACGTTTTCCGAGCTTAGTGAATTTATTGACGTTCCCCTTAAAAACTACTCGTCGGGCATGAGGGCAAGGCTTGGCTTTGCAATTGCAACCGCCGTTTCCCCTGACATACTGATACTTGACGAGGTGCTTTCCGTAGGCGATGCCAAATTTAAGAAAAAAAGCGAGAAAAAGATAAGGGATATGATGGACATGGGTATTACGGTTTTATTTGTTTCGCATAATATGGATCAGGTAAGACGCATATGCAACAAGGCTGTAATTCTTGAGCGTGGCAGGCTTATAAAATATGGCGACATGGAGGAAACCGTATCCGTATATGAGGGTATGACAAGGTAGGAGTTTACAGGCAGTACAAACTTTGCCTGTGTGAGGCTGATATTTAAAGAGAGGAAATATTTATGAGGAAGCTGAAATTTAAAATGAAACAGTTGTTGAAAATGCTTTGCCAGCATGTTTTGTTTCCTCTTGTATATAAGCTTAACAGCTTTCAGCCGGTTAATAAAAATAAAATTATTCTTGCAGACGCCCACAATGAGAAATGTCCCCCGCATATGAAGCCTGTAAGGGACGCTCTCATTCATTCGGACTATGACGTTCAGGAGTATTTTTTTGATTTGGGGAAATTAAGCGTATTTTCGGGCATGAAGAAAATGCTTGGATTTATGAGGCTGTATGCCGGAAGCGGATGTGTTGTAATCTGCAACAATTTTCTTCCTGTGGCAGCATGCAAAAAAAGAAAGGAAACAAAGGTTATACAGCTTTGGCATGGCTGCGGCGCATTTAAGAAATTCGGTTATGATGCATCTGATGACATACCAAAGGACTACAGAGGAAATGTGTACAAAAATTATGACATTGTAACCGTAAGCGGGAAGTACTGCGCTCCGTTTTTCCGGTCTGCCATGAGGCTTGGAAAAGGAATCATAAAGCCTCTCGGATGCTGCATGACTGACAGGCTGTTTGACAGAGAATATATTAATTTATGCAGGGCAAAATTTAAGCAGACACACCCTGACGCAGAAGGAAAAAAAGTGGTTCTCTGGGCGCCCACCTTCCGGGGGAATGCAGGAGCCGCAAGGGTGGTTGGCGAGCAGTATATAGACAGGCTTGCCGACACATATAAAAACGAATTATACGTCATAAAGGCTTTACACCCCATGTCGGAAGGAGGGACCGGAGTACCGAGGACTCCGTCAGCAGAGCAGACACCTCAGGATAGACGGCGGAGCAGGGAGGATGCCTCTGAGCTTCTTGTATGCGCCGACATATTGATAACCGATTATTCCTCCATATTTTTTGAGTATCTTCTTTTGGACAGACCTATCGTGTTTTTTGTGCCCGACTATGAGGAGTACGCAAGAGACAGGGGCTTTTATCTTGACTTTGACAGCCTGCCGGGGCATATTGTGAAAAATAATAATATTGATGATGCGGTAAGGATTTTGTATAATGTTGTAAGTAGAGATGAAAAAGAGACGAGTGACGCAAATGAAAGTCAGACGCGTGTTTTAAGGCAGAAATTCTGCGAGCAGTATATGTCTGCCTGTGACGGACATGCGACGGAACGAATTGTGAAAGAGATAAGCAGGTAATTGTTATGCTGACAGGATGGAGAAGAACATTATACAAATCACATATATATCAGTTTTTTTTGAGAGGGGCAAAAAAGCTTTATCGTTTTTATTCCCTTAGAATTATGTATCCGCACCTATACAAAAAATATTCCGTCAGGGAAACCGACGATGGCAAGGTTGTTTTTATTGAGGTGCGCATGCCTGAAATAAGTGACAATTTCAGGTATATTTATGATGAGTTAAAAAATAATTACAGCTATAAAATTTCCACACATTTTTTGCATATGAGCTTTTCACGCTGGCGTGAATATGAAGGATATTGTAAAAAAATGGTTATGGATGTGGCAGATGCAAAATATGTTTTTTTAAATGATTCGTCAAATGTATTTTCCTGTCTGCCCCTGAGGAAGGAAACCGTTGTTACGCAGCTCTGGCATGCCTGCGGAGCATTTAAAAAATTCGGAATGAGCATTGCCGAGCTTAAATTTGGCGATGACAAAAAGACTTTGGATAAATATCCGTATCACGGTAATTACACCCATGTTACCGTAAGCTCGCCTGAGGTTGTATGGGCTTATGAGGAGGCAATGAATTTAAGGCATGAGGAGAAAATTGTAAAGCCTGCAGGCATTTCAAGAACAGATATATTTTATGACCCGGAAAAGAAAAAGCTTGCATTTGACAGGCTTTACTCGGTATTTCCACAGGCAAAGGGAAAGAAAATTATTTTATATGCGCCCACCTTCCGGGGAAGGGTTGCATCGGCAAAAACGCCGGATAAATTTGACATGCAGATGATGAATGATGAACTTAAGGGAGAATTTGTCATGCTTTTTAAGCATCATCCATTTGTGAAAAAACGTCCCGCCATAGATACTGTATTTTCGGATTTTGCAAGGGATGTAACGGAGGAAATGCCCATAGAGGATTTGCTTTTTGTAAGCGACATATGTATATCCGATTATTCCTCCCTTGTATTTGAATATTCCCTTTTTGAAAGACCTATGATATTCTTTGCTTATGATCTGGAGGATTACTTTGACTGGAGAGGCTTTTACTACAAATATGACGAGTTTGTCCCCGGACCTATATGCAGGTCGGATAGAGATGTTCTTGACTGCATTAAAGCTGTGGAAACCGGTTTTGACAAAGGTATGATAACGCAGTTTAAAGAGAAGTATATGAGTGCATGTGACGGACATGCAACGGAGAGAATTATGAGGCTTGTTATGGGAGACAGCCTTGAGAAAATGAGGAAAAAAGAAAGCGGGGAAAACCAATGAAAAAAATTTTTGGCATATATAATAAAACGAGCCTGATTTTGAGGATATTTATAGGACTGGTTATCGGGGCGCTGCTTGGCGTTTTTGTACCTGCGGCAACCGGTATATCCATTCTTGGCGATATTTTTGTGGGAGCGCTTAAGGCGGTTGCGCCTATTTTGGTATTTGTGCTTGTCATAAGCTCTCTGGCTAAGGCAAGCAGCGGTATCGGAAAGAAATTCAGGACAGTTATTTTTCTTTATATGCTGAGTACGTTTCTTGCTGCGGTTGTAGCCGTGCTGGCAAGCTTTGCGTTTCCTGTTACCTTAAAGCTTACAGCGGCAGCGGAGCAGACGGCTCCGAGCGGCATTTCCGAGGTGCTCCGTTCACTTCTTAACAATATTGTTGCAAACCCCGTAAATGCGTTGATGAATGCCAACTATATCGGTATACTGGCGTGGGCAATTATATTTGGACTTGCCCTTAAAAGGTATGGGGCAGATACGACAATAAGGACGATGCAGGATATTTCCGATGCGGTGTCGCAGGCGGTAAAGTGGATAATAAATGTGGCGCCTTTCGGAATACTGGGACTTGTATTTACTACCGTTTCCACCAACGGACTTAGCATATTTACTGATTACGGAAAGCTGTTGCTTCTTCTGGTTGGATGCATGCTTGCGGTGGCTCTGATTGTCGACCCGCTTATTGCGTGGATTTGTCTGCGCCGAAATCCATATCCCCTTGTACTGAGGTGTTTTAAGGAAAGCGGACTTACGGCGTTTTTTACGAGAAGCTCGGCGGCAAATATTCCTATCAATATGGCACTCTGCGAAAGACTGGGACTGGATAAGGATGTTTATTCTGTTTCCATTCCCCTTGGCGCTACAATCAATATGGACGGTGCCGCCATAACCATTACAGTTATGACGATGGCTGCGGCAAATACAATGAATATTGCAACGGATATACCGACGGCAATTATTTTAAGCCTGCTTTCCGCGATTGCAGCCTGCGGTGCATCGGGAGTGGCAGGCGGCTCGCTGCTTCTGATTCCTATGGCTTGTTCGCTCTTTGGCATTTCTGCGGATGTAGCAATGCAGGTTGTAGGCGTAGGATTTATTGTAGGTGTTGTTCAGGATTCCTTTGAAACTGCAATTAATTCATCGGGAGACGTTCTCTTTGCCGCTACGGCAGAGTTCAGACAGTGGATAAAAGAGGGACGAGAGGTTAAGTTTTAGAAAGAGGCGGTATAAATGGTATCAGTCATTATTCCGGCATACAATCCGGGCAAATATATAATGGATGCTTTTTCATCTGCGGTAATTCAGGATGTGAAAAAGGAAATTATTATCGTTGACGACCATTCCGGGGAAGCATGGATAGATGAGTTTCTCTCAAAGGTTAAATGGAAATATGATGTTTCGGAGGAAAAGACATCCATTGGCGGACTTAATGAAAAAGCCATTATTTTTAAGTGGGCGGGCATTGTATGTGATAAGAGCCTGAAAAACAGTGAATTTCCCGTATATATTTTCGCAAATAAGGAAAATAAAAAGGTTGCATCCACAAGAAACAGGGGCGTGAAGCTTGCAAGGGGAAAATATGTGGCTTTTCTTGATGCTGATGATATATGGGAGGAAAAAAAGCTTGAAAAGCAGCTGGAAATTATGAAGCAGTATAAGGCGGCGCCTCTTTGCAATACGTCGCGGATGCTTGTGGACTCTGAGGGGGATATGCTTGATAAAATCATAACAACTCCGGTAAAAATAACCCTTAAGGATATTGAAAAAACAAACTGTATCAACTGTTCCTCCGTACTGGTAAAAAGAAATGTGATGCTTAAATATCCAATGCAGCACAGTGATGCCCATGAGGACTACCTGTCTTGGCTGAAAATGCTGAAGGATTACGAATATGCGGTGGGAATACAGGAGCCTCTTTTGCTTTACAGGATGACGCCCGGAAGCAAAACCGGCAATAAGCTCAAATCAGCGGTTATGAATTTTAAAACCTACAGATATGCGGGATACGGATTTTGGAAATCTGTCTGGTGTAATTTGTGCTATGCCATAAATGGGTTAATAAAATACAGCAGATGAAAATATTGCATATAAACCCTTTACTTTTGGGAATAATTAGCATATAATCTTTGAAAAGTAAAGAAAAAAGGCGATGACGGAGACTGCCGGTAAAAGGACGTGACAGGGAATATAGTCGCAGACTGAGAGCTATAGCATGACACCCTACATGGCGGAACGCTACCTGAGCTGATATATTGAAGCCGCTTGGTCTAGGTATATACGTTTTATCCACGTTACGGAGAAAGAGAGGGGACTGCCCCAATAAGAATTTTAATTATTTTATTATGTATTTTTAACAAAGAACGCTCCAACGTGTTACTTAACTT
>DKZK01000035.1:56905-106606 GCA_002493625.1 Lachnospiraceae bacterium UBA7076
AACAAAGAACGCTCCAACGTGTTACTTAACTTCCGCTTTTCTTTGTTAAAAATGCATGGTTATTAAGAAAACAAATCCTTATTGCGACAGATCCAATGCGGGTGGTACCGCGGATAACAGATGTTTATTCGTCCCGGGGCTTTATGAGCCTCGGGCTTTTTTTGCTTTACAGTTCCGAAGGCAAAATGAAGTGTACAGAGAGTATGGAATGATGGACGTTCCAAAGGAAAGGAAGAAAAAAATGAGTTCAAACATTTACAGAGACATGACAATGGAAAACATAGGCGAGGAGCTTGTTGGAAAGGAAATCCGCATAGCAGGATGGATTGAGAACATACGTGACCACGGCGGGGTATCATTTGTTGACCTTCGTGATATGTACGGGGTGATGCAGGTTGTTATGAGAGATACGAGCCTTCTTGACGGTCTTACAAGGGAGGAGTGTATATCCGTAGAGGGACTTGTGGAGCACAGGGATGAGGAAACCTACAATCCTAAAATTCCTACGGGAACCATAGAGCTTGAGGCACACAAGGTTGATGTGCTCGGAAAGGTTTATAAGCAGGTTCCGTTTGAGGTTACGACCTCGAAGGAGGTTCGTGAGGAGGTAAGGCTTAAGTACCGTTATCTCGACCTGAGAAACCGCAAGGTCAAGGACAATATGATTTTCAGGTCAAAGGTAATAAGCTTTCTGCGTGAGAAAATGACAGAGCTTGGTTTCCTTGAAATACAGACGCCGATACTTTGCGCATCATCGCCGGAGGGCGCAAGGGATTATATTGTTCCTTCCAGAAAATATAAAGGCAAATTTTATGCGCTGCCGCAGGCACCGCAGCAGTATAAGCAGCTTCTTATGGTGTCCGGCTTTGACAAATATTTTCAGATTGCGCCTTGCTTCAGGGATGAGGATGCAAGGGCTGACCGTTCGCCGGGAGAATTTTACCAGCTCGATTTTGAGATGAGCTTTGCAACCCAGGAGGACGTATTTAAGGTGGGAGAGGAAGTGCTTTCCGCCGCATTTACGAAATTTGCGCCGGAGGGCTACAAGGTTACAGAGGCACCATATCCTGTCATAAGCTATGAGGAGGCAATGCTTAAGTACGGTACGGACAAGCCGGACCTTAGAAATCCTTTGGAGATTATTGACCTTTCGGAGTTTTTTGAGAGGTGCACATTTAAGCCTTTCCACGGCAAGACCGTAAGGGCAGTCAATGTACATGCAAAGCTTTCAAAGGGACAGCATGAAAAAATGCTCAAATTTGCAACCTCAATCGGAATGGGCGGACTAGGCTACCTTGAGGTGCTTGAGGATAAATCCTACAAGGGACCAATCGACAAGTTTATTCCGGAGGACATGAAAACGGAGCTTGCGGATAAGGCAGGACTTGACGTTGGCGATACGATATTTTTTATTGCTGATACAAAGAAGCAGGCGGCAATTTTTGCAGGGCAGATAAGAACGGAGCTTGCAGCGAGACTTGATTTGCTTGAGAAAAACGCATACCGCTTCTGTTATATAAACGACTTCCCGATGTACGAGTACGATACGGAGGCAAAGAGCATAGGCTTTACACACAATCCGTTTTCCATGCCGCAGGGAGGACTTACAGCGTTAAATGAAAAGGACCCTCTGGAAATACTTGCATATCAGTACGATATTGTCTGCAACGGAGTTGAACTTTCATCAGGAGCCGTAAGAAACCATGACATGCAGATTATGGAAAAGGCATTTGAGATAGCGGGCTATGACAAGTCCGTTCTGGAAGAAAAATTCGGAGCGCTCTACAGCGCATTTCAGTTTGGCGCGCCGCCTCACGCAGGAATGGCGCCGGGCATAGACCGTATGATAATGCTTCTCCGCAACGAGGAAAACATACGTGAGGTAATACCGTTCCCAATGAGCGGAACGGCGCAGGATCTTATGTGCGGAGCACCGGGCGAGGTGACAGAGCAGCAGCTTCGTGAAGTGCATATAAAGGTAAGAAGTTAGGTTTTTTTCAGATAGAAATTATTTATAAGAATTTAAATGAGTAATTAAAAATAAATGTATTTATCTTGTAACTTTAACCGATACACAGGTTTTCATGAAGTTATGTATTATCAATCAAGACCGTTGGAAAATGTCAGTACTTGATTTTCACGAGCGTGCGAAGTGAAAATCTTAGTATCTGTTACATTTTCCACGAGTGAGAACGCGTCGCAAATTGATAATACATAACTTCAAGAAAACCGTGAATATTAAACAACATCTGAACAGGAGGTACCTTATGGTAATTACGGACGAAACAATAGAGTATGTAGGCATTCTTGCCAAGCTTGAGCTTTCTGATGAAGCCCGCGAGCAGGCAAAAAAGGATATGTCCAATATGCTGGACTATGTAAGCAAGTTAAATGAATTAGATACGGACAATGTTCCTGCCATGAGCCATGCATTTCCCGTAAAAAATGTATTCAGGGAGGACGCCGTTACAAACGGTGATGACAGGGAGCAGCTCCTTTCAAATGCGCCTGAGCAGAAGGACGGCTGCTACAAGGTGCCGAAAACATTTGATTAGGGGGTGCACAGGATGGAAATATCGAAGCTTACGGCTGTGGAGCTTGGAAAGAAAATAAAGTCAGGAGAGCTTAAGGTTACGGATGTAACAAAGGCATATCTTGACAGGATAGAAAAGCTGGAAAAGGACATAAAGGCATTTGTGACCGTTGATGCTGAAAATGCGATGGAGCAGGCAAAGGAGATACAGGGGAAAATAGATTCGGGAGAGCTTTCCTCACCCCTTGCGGGAGTGCCTGTTGCCATAAAGGACAACATGTGTACGGAGGGAATGCTTACAAGCTGCTCCTCCAAAATACTGAGTAACTTTATTCCGACATATACGGCTGACGCTGTCCTTGCGCTTAAAAGTGCAGGAACCGTTATTATCGGAAAAACGAACATGGATGAGTTTGCAATGGGAAGCACATCGGAAACCTCCTATTACGGCGCCACGAAAAATCCGTGGGATTTAAGCAAGGTTCCGGGAGGCTCCTCCGGCGGTTCCGCGGCGGCAGTTGCGGCGGAGCTTGCGCCATATGCCCTTGGCTCTGACACAGGCGGTTCCATAAGACAGCCTGCTGCATTTTGCGGCGTTACGGGAATAAAGCCTACCTACGGCAGAGTGTCAAGATACGGACTGATTGCTTACGGCTCGTCCCTTGACCAGATTGGACCTATAGCAAAGGACGTAACGGACTGTGCGGCAATATTGGAAATCATATGCCGGCATGACCCGAAGGACTCCACGTCATATAATGAGAATATGGATTATATTGGTGATGGAATTACTGACAAGGGAAGTGATTTTATGTCTGCCCTTGTTGATGATGTAAAGGGCATGAAAATCGGTATACCGAGAGATTATTTCGGTGAGGGAATCGACGAGGACGTTAAAAAGAATGTTCTTGCGGCGGCAGATATTCTTCGTGAAAAGGGTGCTGTCATCGAGGAATTTGACCTTGGAATGGTAGAATATGCAATACCTGCATATTATATTATTGCATCTGCGGAGGCGTCCTCAAATCTTGAGAGGTTTGACGGCGTTAAGTACGGCTACAGAACAGCTGAATATAATGACCTTCACAATATGTATAAAAAGTCACGTTCGGAAGGGTTCGGACCTGAGGTTCAAAGAAGAATTATGCTGGGTTCCTTTGTTTTAAGCTCCGGCTATTATGATGCGTACTATGTTAAGGCTTTAAAGACAAAAGCGCTTATTAAGAAAGCCTTTGATGATGCATTTGCAAAATATGACGTTATACTTGGACCTGTAGCGCCGACCACGGCGCCAAAAATAGGCGAGTCCCTTTCTGACCCGCTTAAAATGTACCTTGGAGACATTTACACTGTTTCCGTAAACCTTGCGGGCATTCCGGGAATATCACTTCCATGCGGCTTCGATAAAAACGGTATGCCGGTGGGACTTCAGCTTCTGGGACAGACCTTTGATGAGAAGTCGGTTATAAGGGCTGCATATTCGTTTGAGTGCAGCAGGAAATATGAAAGACCTGCGCTGCTTGCTGAAAGGGGGCTTTAGGAATGTCAAAAACATATGAAACAGTCATAGGACTTGAGGTTCATGTAGAGCTTGCAACGAAAACAAAAATATTCTGCGGCTGCTCCACTGAATTTGGCGGCGCTCCCAACACACACACATGTCCCGTATGTACGGGAATGCCGGGCTCGCTTCCGGTGCTGAACAAGGCTGTCGTGGAGAAGGCAATCGCCGTAGGGCTTGCCACAAATTGTAATATAACAAGAAACTGTAAATTTGACAGAAAAAATTATTTCTATCCTGACAATCCGCAGAATTATCAGATATCGCAGCTTTATTATCCGATATGCCGCGATGGAAAGGTAGAAATCGAGGTCGAGGGAAAAAAGAAATTTGTGAGAATACATGAGATACACATGGAGGAGGATGCGGGAAAGCTTGTGCATGACCCGTTTACAGACAGCTCCTTAGTGGATTTCAACCGTTCGGGTGTGCCTCTCATAGAGATTGTTTCCGAGCCTGACATGCGCTCTGCCGAGGAGGTAATTGCATATCTTGAGAAGCTTCGGCTTATCATACAGTATCTGGGGGCGTCTGACTGCAAATTAAACGAGGGCTCCATGAGGGCTGACGTAAACCTTTCCGTGAGGGAACTCGGCAGTGAGAAGTTTGGAACAAGAACAGAGACGAAAAACCTCAATTCCTTTAAGGCGATTGCAAGGGCAATTGAAAATGAGCGTGAGCGTCAGATAGATCTTATAGAATCGGGAGAGAAGGTTATACAGGAGACAAGAAGGTGGGATGACACAAAGGAATACTCCTATCCTATGCGTTCCAAGGAGGATGCGCAGGACTACAGGTATTTCCCTGACCCTGACCTTGTTCCGATAATAATAAGCGATGAGTGGATGGAAAGCATCCGCGCCGCCCAGCCTGAGCTTCGTGATGAAAAGCGTATCCGATACAGGGAGGAATACGACATTCCGGAATATGACATAGACATTATTACAGGCTCAAAGAAAATGGCGGATATATTTGAGGAGACAATCTCACTCGGAGCTTCACCGAAAAAGGTATCAAACTGGCTTATGGTGGAAACAATGAGACTTATGAAGGAGCATGAGCTTGATGCGGATGAACTTAAATTTTCTGCTAAAAATCTTGCGGCGCTGATTGACCTTGTTGAGGCAAAAACCATAAACGGAACAGTTGCCAAGGAAGTGTTTGAGAAAATATTTACGGATGATATCGACCCGGAAAAATATGTTGAGGAAAACGGACTTAAGACCGTAAATGATTCAGGAGCGCTCACTAAAACAATAGAGGAAATTGTAGCAGCAAATCCGAAATCCGTGGAGGACTATAAAAGCGGTAAGGAAAAAGCCATAGGCTTCCTTGTGGGACAGACCATGAAGGCAATGCAGGGCAAGGCGGATCCGGGTGAGGTAAACCGTATATTGAAGGAAATATTGTCTAAATAGAAAGGAATATATAAAATGAGAACATATCTTGTAACTGGCGGTGCCGGCTTTATCGGCTCAAACTACATTCATTACATGTTTAAAAAATATGACAACGAAATAAGGATAATAAATGTTGATGCCCTTACCTATGCAGGAAATCTTGAAAACCTGAAGGAGGTTGAGGACAGGGATAACTATACATTTGTCAAGGCAGATATTTGTGACAGGGAAGCCATATCAAAAATATTTGCGGAAAACGAAATAGACCGTGTGGTACATTTTGCGGCTGAGTCACATGTTGACAGAAGCATTAAAAGCCCTGAGATTTTTGTGCAGACAAATGTGCTTGGAACGGCAACCATGTTAAACTGTGCGAAGGCGGCATGGGAGCTTCCTGACGGAAGCTTTAAGGAGGGAAAGAAATTTCTCCATGTATCAACAGATGAGGTTTATGGTTCGCTCCCGGATGATGACAGCGCATTTTTCTATGAGACATCGCCATATGAGCCTCACAGCCCGTATTCTGCAAGTAAGGCAGCCTCGGACATGCTTGTAAAGTCATATATGGACACGTACAAATTTCCTGCAAATATAACAAATTGCAGCAATAATTACGGGCCGTATCAGTTCCCTGAAAAGCTCATACCGCTTATTATCAACAATGCGCTTTCCGGCAAGAAGCTTCCGGTTTACGGCGATGGAAAAAATGTCCGTGACTGGCTTTATGTGGAAGACCACGCCAAAGCTATAGACATGGTTCAGGAGCAGGGCAAGCTTTTTGAGACGTATAATATAGGCGGACACAACGAGAAGCAGAATATAGAAATTATAAATATAATAATTGATACCCTTCAGGAAATGCTTTCGGATGATGACCCAAGAAAGGCTCTTGTGTCAAAGGATCTTATAACATACGTTGAGGACAGAAAGGGGCATGACAGAAGATATGCCATAGCGCCTGACAAGATAAAGGCGGATATTGGCTGGTATCCTGAGACAATGTTTGCTGAGGGCATAAAGAAAACAATCGCATGGTTCTTTGAGCATGAGGACTGGATGAAAAACGTGACAAGCGGAGATTACCAGAAATATTACGAAGAAATGTATAGTATGCCCTAAGGAGGGACCCAACGAAGTTGGGAGGATGCCTTAGGGCGGACCCTCGAAGCAAGGAGGGACCCCAAAATACAAAATCAAAAAGGAGGCTCCATATGAAAGGAATAATACTTGCCGGCGGTTCCGGCACACGCCTTTACCCGCTCACAAAGGCAGTTTCAAAGCAGATAATGCCTGTCTACGATAAGCCGATGATATATTACCCGCTTTCAACGCTTATGCTTGCAGGAATAAGGGACGTGCTTATCATATCAACTCCCAGGGATTTGCCTGTATTTCGCGAGCTTTTTGGTACAGGCGAGCAGCTTGGAATGAGCTTTCGCTATGCGGTGCAGGAGCAGCCGAGAGGGCTTGCGGACGCATTTATTATCGGGGCGGATTTTATTGGAGATGATAATGTTGCCCTTGTCCTTGGCGATAACATTTTTTACGGGCAAAGCTTTTCGAAGGTTTTAAAAACGGCAGCCTTAAGAAAAAAGGGTGCGACAATATTCGGTTACTATGTAAAGGATCCGAGAGAGTACGGCGTGGTAGAATTTGACGAGAATGGAAAAGCGCTGTCAATAGAGGAAAAGCCTGAACATCCGAAGTCAAATTATGCTGTTCCGGGGCTTTATTTCTACGACAATGATGTTGTTGATATTGCTAAAAATGTAAAGCCTTCGGCAAGAGGTGAAATAGAGATAACCAGCATAAATAATGAATACTTAAGACGGGGTACTCTGATGGTGGAGACGTTGGGACGGGGATTTGCATGGCTTGATACGGGAAACCATGACATGCTTCTTGACGCCGCTGATTTTGTAGCTGCATTCCAAAAACGGCAGGGTATGTATATTTCATGTATCGAGGAAATAGCATATAGACGGGGCTTTATAAATAAGGAGCAGCTTCTTGCTCTTGCCGAGCCCCTTATGAAAACGGCATATGGACAATATCTTATAGACGTGGCAAATGGACTATAGGGAGATAAAAATATGGGTGATATCAGACTGGTAGAGTTAATTGAAACTGAAATACTGCAAAAAATACAGGACAGCTTTTCTTCACTTACGGGCATGGCTGCATTAACCACGGATAAGGATGGTACACCGATTACGAAGGGAAGTAATTTTACTGACTTTTGCATGAAATACACCCGACAGTCAGCAAAGGGGGCTGAAAGGTGTGAAAAGTGTGACAAAATGGGAGCTGAGATATGCATAGCAAATGGGAAACCCCATGCATATTCCTGTCATGGAGGGCTTATAGATTATGCGGCTCCGATTATGGTACACGGAAAAATGATAGGTTCATTTATCGGAGGACAGGTGCTTTCCAAGAAACCTGACCTTAATAAATTCCGAAAAATTGCCAGAGAGCTTGAAATAGATGAGGACGAATACATAGAGGCAGTAAAAAAGGTTGAGGTTATTGATAAGGAACGGATTGACAATGCCGCTGAGGCGCTTGGCAATATTGCTGAGGTTTTGTCAAATCTTGCCTATGGGCGTTATCTTGCCAATAAGGCAAGGCGTGATACCGAATTTGCAATGCAGGCAAGAACAGAATTTTTTGCAAAGATGTCACATGAAATAAGAACTCCTATTAACACAATTATCGGAATGAATGAAATGATTATGCGGGAAAGCAAGGAGGACAACGTCCGCAACTATGCCACGGATATTAATGTTGCAGCTAAATCCATGCTAAGCATCATAAATGATATTCTTGATTTATCAAAGCTTGATTCAGGAAATATGACGCTGCTTCCTGTCAGATATAATTTTTCTGCGTTGATTAATGATGTAATAAACATGACACAAAGCTCCGCTGAGGCAAAAAAACTCAAGCTTGAGGTGTGGGTTTCCCATGACCTTCCAAACATACTTTTTGGTGATGACGTAAGAATCAGGCAGATTCTGCTTAATCTTCTTTCAAATGCAGTAAAATATACAAAACGGGGAACCGTTACACTAAGCATAACAAGCGGCGGATATACGGAGCATGGTGAGGTGAGACTTGTATTTAAGGTTACGGATACTGGGATTGGCATAAAGGAAGAGGACATACCTGAACTATTTAAAGCGTTCAAGAGAATTGATGAAAATAAAAACCGATATGTTGAGGGCACCGGACTTGGAATGAATATCACAAATCAGCTTTTATTTCTGATGGGCAGTAAGCTTGAAGTGGAAAGCGTCTATGGTAAAGGGTCAACATTTTCATTTGTTTTGGAGCAAAAGGTAATAGGACAGGAGATCATAGGCGATATTGAGAGCCATATAAAGCGTTCGTCTCAGGAATATGAGTACAGCACACTGTTTACGGCACCTGATGTAAAGATTTTGGTTGTGGATGATAATGAGGCTAACCGGAAGGTATTTAAAAACCTTTTAAAAGAGACAAAGATAAAGGTTGAGCAGGCAGACAGCGGAAAACAGTGCCTGAAAAAAACAGCAGGAACAAAATATGATATTATATTCTTAGACCACATGATGCCGGAGCTTGACGGGGTGGAGACATTCCGGCTTTTAAGAAGTGCAAAGGATAATGCAAATTCAGATACACCGGTAGTTGTCTTAACTGCAAATGCGGTGGTCGGTGCAAGGGATAAATATCTGGCAGCTGGCTTTGATAATTATTTATCAAAACCGATTATTCCCGAAAATCTGGAGAAGCTTATAGCAGATATGCTTCCCCGTGAAAAGCTCAGATTTGATATGCCGGTCAGGAAAACTGTCAGGAAGAAAGCCGTTAAGCTGCCTGAGCTTGCCGAGTTTGACTGGACATATGCCATTACGGTATTAAAAACGCCGGAGCTTATTAAGCAGACTGCCGGGGATTTTTATAAAACAATCGATTATGAGATTGAAAATTTAAATGAAATGTATAAAAATATTGAAGCTTCTGATATAATGGAACAGTATAAGATAAAAGTTCATTCTTTAAAGAGTACAACTAAAATGATAGGGGCGTTAAGCCTGTCGGGTGTTTCAAGAGTTGCAGAGGTATATGCCATAAATAAGGATGTGCAGCGGATAAAAAACATTACTCCTATTATCATTGATGAGCTTCAGAAGATAAAGGGGATACTTCACGACTGGGTGGGGAGTAACAATACCAAGCCGCCCATGGAGGATTATGACGAAATGCGTTCCATTTTAGGTGAGCTTGAAAAGGCGCTTAAGATAAGAAATCTTGACAGGACGGATGAGCTTGTGGAATCGCTTTGTGAATATTCTTATGAGGAGGAACTTCAGGAAAAGGTTGATACAATTGCAAAACAGGTTTTAAATCTTCAAATGAAAAAAGCAGATGAGACATTTGCGGAAATTATGGAAATTATGGAGGGAAAATAACATGAAAAAAGCATTGCTGATAGGTAAATTCAACACTGTTTTTAAGGATCTCTACGATTTTCTTGCTGAAAAGGATGAGTTTATTCATATTCAGGTGTGTCCTGAACACATAGAATCGGTTAAAAGCATCATAAAAATGACAAATCCGGGGCTTATCATAGTAAGTCTTATAAACTTAGATAAGGAATATCAGAGCCTTTTTGCATTTATCAGGCTTAAATATGAGGAAAT
Source organism: Lachnospiraceae bacterium UBA7076 (assembly GCA_002493625.1). Lineage (GTDB taxonomy): Bacteria > Bacillota > Clostridia > Lachnospirales > Lachnospiraceae > Coprococcus_C. The sequence continues at coordinate 67,088 of DKZK01000035.1, forward strand.
CCCTGTGCTTTGTATAGGAACGGAGGCTGAACAAAGGCTTTTTGATGCATTTTTGGAAACTGCCCAGTTCCAGACCATAACACGTCCCTGTACGAACAGAAACATATGGACACACGTAAAGGCAATACTTAACATATCAGAAAAGCCTAAAACTGACGGTGCAAAGCTTAAGGCATATTCAGATACAATGACTGAGGAAGAACTTGAGCGTGAACTGGAAGAAAAAATCGGAAGACGAATGGATAAAAGACTGGAGGAGCAGAAGAAAAGAACGGTCACATTCAGGGATAACCGTCAAAGCACCATTGATGATGATTTGGACGATTCATGGATTGACGAGGCACTTGCAAAACAGACCAAGGCTGCATATCAGGCCAAAACCATGCAGAAAACAGAATCTATGCAAAATGTAAAAGCGGAACAGCAGAATACAGAAAAAACTACACTGGCGTCTCAACCGGCAAAGGAGGAGATTCTGCCGGCGGTAAGTAAAAAAATAAGGGTTCTTTTGGTGGATGACAATCCAATCCAGTTAAGGGCGCTCAGAAGCGCTCTGATGCATGATTATGAAGTGCTTATGGCTGTATCGGGAGAGGAGTCGATTGAGGTTATGAACAATGAACATCCCGATATAGTGTTTTTGGATTATGCGATGCCCGGCTATGATGGGAAAAAGGTGCTTGAGACAGTGCGCCAGTCAGAAAATTTAAAAAACATGCCGGTTGTTTTCCTTACGGGAATACAGGATAAAAGAGAGATTATGAGCCTTGTGGCGTTAAAGCCAAACGGATATATGGTGAAACCTCCCGATATAGAAATGATTAAGAAAACAATAAAAAAATTAGTGGGATAATTACATAGGGCTGTCACATTAAAATATTTATAGCATAATAGCAAAAATATGCAGTTTCTATAAATGTTTTTAATGTGACAGCCTTATATTGTACAGGCGGCTTCTGATGCCGTGTAATCTTGTGAACGCATCCGATGCTTCCTGACCGTCTGTATATTCCGGCAGGTATTTCATTTCGGGGCTTACATCATTTACTGTTGCCTTTGTGTTTAATATAATTTTTTGTTTTGGTTACCTGCTTTTCAATGTTGTAAACCGTGTTTTGTTCCTACAGCAGATGTGATATATCAAGATATTTTGGCACCCCTGCTTCGTATTCAATCGAAACCTCACCTAAGACGAGTGGCGCTAAATATTCGGTCATTTCGTCTGTAACATTATTTTTTTCATTGTTTATCCAGTTTAACGGAACTGCTTTAGCCTTGTTTGCCACATCACATACAGGTACTGATGAAAGCTCATAGCTGTAAGGGGAGTTACCTGTACGGTTCAATGTTGTCATGAATCCTGTTTTGCCGTCAAGGACAAGGGATACCGCTTTCATGCCAAGCGCAAAGGATTCATCCAAATCTGCTTTTGAAGCCATGTGACCGGCGCATCTTTGCAATACGTTGACCTCTACGGAGCGAACCTTTATTCCAAGACGATTTTTCACAAGCTGTTCCAGGTATTTTCCTGCACCGGAAAGCTGTGCATGCCCAAATTTATCTGCGGCGGCTGAGGTGGCAGATAAATAGACACCGTCTGCGTCGTGGATGCCCTCTGACACGGCAACGATAATATTTTGATGTGTGTGAAGCAAATGTTTTATATCAGATAAAAATGCTTCCTCATCAAATGCTGCCTCAGGAAGATATATGAGATGGGGAGCCGGATTTTTGGGATTGCGTGCAAGAACGGATGCTGCCGTGAGCCACCCTGCATCTCTGCCCATAATCTCCACAATCGTTACGCTTTCCACATCATATATATATGTGTCGTAAGCAATTTCCCTGATAGACCCTGCTATATATTTTGCGGCAGAGCCAAAGCCGGGCGTATGATCCGTGCAGACCAAATCATTGTCGATGGTTTTCGGCACTCCGGCAATTTTTATATCGCTGCCGATGGAATCGGCATAGGCAGACAGCTTATCCACAGTATCCATGGAATCATTTCCGCCGATATAAAAAAATGCCCCAATATTCATTTTGTCAAATACTTTAAATATTTCCTTGTATAAGGTTACGTCCTCTGCCATGCCAGGAAGCTTGAAACGGCATGACCCTAAATACATAGCAGGGGTAATTTTAAGCGCCTCAATAAATTCGGGCGTGCTTTTTGTAAGGTCAAGAAAATGCTCACGAAGGACACCCTGTATGCCGTGAACAGCGCCGTATATAAGATTAAAACAATCACTGTCTGTTATTCCCTTGATTATGCCTGCCAGCGAGGCGTTAATAGCAGCCGTAGGTCCACCGGACTGGGCAACGATACAATTTTTTTTCATAGTGCTCTCCATTGCTTTTATCTTTGCATTATCATTATTAAAACGTGTAATGTCAATCAATATCTGATGACAAGGATTGACAGATAAAGGATAGCATATTCTGTAAAAAATAGCTACATTTACTTTGCTGAAAATGCTATAATGATGTAATATCAATATAGTCAGATAGGATAGAAAATAAGTGCGCGTGTCCGGCAAGCTGAGATATGCAAGGAGAAAGTATAGATGAGTGGCAGGAAATGGTTTGCCTTGAATAAAAGATTATATTATCCCAGATTTAACAGTGATGTAATTGAGAAAATACTAATTATTTGCGGGGCTGTATTATGTATCTGTTTTTTAATCATTAATTTTGTTTTTGGGAAAAAAGATTTAGCAGGTGTTTTTTGGGGGCTGTGCCTTTCGGCATGGTATTGTCCTGCCCTATTGTTTCTCTTTAAATTGAGTGAGGGATATGTTGTTTTGGATGACGGTATTTCCTTTAGATACAGATTTATGAAAAACAAATTACTATATAATGATATTAAATGCATCATTATTTCAAATGGGAATGGTAATTACAGAATTGTAAAAACTCCTTATGTTACCGTTATCGGCGGAGAACAGGATGAAATTCTGCGGTACTGTACAGATAGCCCGAAAAGGCATGTATTGACAAGTAATGATATCAGGTATTATCTGGGTGAGAAAATTGGATTTTACTACCCGGATAATATGTGGAAGATATTTAAAAAGGGTTCGTCTGTTATTTATAATTACCTATTTGTGTGGAACGAGAGAGAAATGCATAAAATTTTCAAAGGGTATTTGGGTGACTATTATATTGCTGCATCAGTTCTTGAGAATTATGATGATGAATTTGCTGACATTGTAAAAAAGTATAATATAAGCAGTGAACAAATAAAGGTTATTGATGATTCAATAAAAGGGAAATTTATATGGAATTAGTGACATTCAATAAGAGGAGAAGAAAAAATGAAACGATTAAAAAAAGTCCAAATGTTATTGTTGCTGCTTTTTATGGGAATTTGTATGTTATCCGGCTGTAATTCCGTAACAGATGATGAGAGCGCAGATTCAGAACAATCTTCCTCATGGGAAGATATTGCCAAACTTGGAGTGCCGGAGGATATGCTGGCATATTGGATGGTATTGAACAGCAGACAACCCTTTGTCAGTACGGATGAAGGGCATCAGGAGTTTTATTGGGACGAATATTTCTGGCAGTTGGGAGAGCCTGTGGGACAGCATGAGGCAAACCGTTTTATGATTGCAGATATGAATGGGGATGGAGCAAACGAGATTATTTTGGAGTGTATGCCGGAATCTGTGATGCTTCTTCATTATGAGGACGGAACGGTATACAGTTACCAATTTGTATTCCGGGGAATGAAAAGAATCCATAACAATGGTATTTATGAGGGCTCCAATGGAGCGGCAAATACCGTCTATCTTAGACTTACAGAGCTTGATAAAGACGGTTATACGGAAGGAGCACTTGCATCTGTGGATGATGGCTATTATGAGGTCGAAGGCGCAGAGACGACAGGTGAAGAATTTCGTGATTATGTGCTGCAGAATATAGAAAGCGCTGAGTTAGCTGAGACTATGGACTTTACGGAAGATATGCTTGATAAATGTCTATTGGGAGATTTATCGGAAGAAGAAATTTCTATTGTAAGGAATGCTCCCGCATATGAGATGCAGACAAGTGAAAAGTACGATTTATCAAGGGAAGAAATATCAGCTTATTTTGCAGTAATGTCAGGTGAAAAAAGCTTTATCAGTGTCACAGATGATAATCAGGAATATTATTTAAACGATTATCATCTGAGAAGGGGAAAATATGATGAAGATTTTCGGTTTCAATATTTTAGTATTGCAGATATGGATCAGGATGGCATATATGAGCTTGTTCTTACCGGGGGACTTGATATTACACAAATTATGCATTATGAGGAAGGACAGGTGTACAGCTATCAATTTGATTATTATGATGAAATAGGCGCAATTGCAAACGATGGCGTTTTTGTAACAGGTCCTCCGTATGATAGCGGTTATGGAAAAATTGTATGTTTTAAAAAGGATGGGGTCGTAACAGAGCCTGTTGATAATCATAGCAGTATTAATGATGATAGGATAAGATACAATTTTCTCTCAGAGGAAACAATGAATCAATGTCAGGAACAGGCGGTAAAGTGAATATAAAAACTTGTAAAACTTCCATTATTTTCACTAATATTTACTTGAAAATAGCATATAATTATTATATAATTAACAAAAGGCAATATCAATTATGATAACGGATGTTGTCAGGTTGATCATTGATACATATATATCTGGAATGCTCGATAATTCCTGTTTATTTTGAACCTACATTTACTTTAAACGGGATTCCTACAGCGTAGTAATATGTCAGGCCTCCGATTGCAGTGGAAGACAAAAAAACTATGTGCGGTTGCCCACCTAGCGTTGCTAGGAGTCAAAAGGCAGGAACCGGCATTCTGGATATATATTTTTTTGCGCAGACTACTGTGATTTTTGATTTGTATTTATATTTACGGATGAATTTTATTTCCGCAAGCAACAGACCAGGTGACTGCCTGCGGCGGGGTCTTTGACTTATGAAAAGAAAAATATACGTTTTTTTAGGTCTGTTTTTTTTCCTTGCATTAATAATCATTATAGCAGGGGAAATCGACAGGATGGCAAAAGAGATAAATGAAGATAACCGGCAGAAGGAGACTGTGAGCACCGGCATGGATGCGTCGTATGATGATGTATCGACAAAAACGGATGCGGACTGTTATTCCTACGGCGATGTAGAAAAGGTTGTAAGTTATCTTGCAGCTTCGGAAGAATCCGGTATTCAGCTTGCAAGACTTGTGGATCCACTGTCAAAAAGTAATCCCATTACCGTTTCATATGTGAAAAAAATTGCTGGAATAATAGGTGCGCCTGACACTGTCTATAAGGATTATTTTAAGGACAGGAGCGATGAAAGCGTTGTCAGTCGTGAGGAGTTTGATGAGATTTACCACAATATGGTGGATTCTGATGTTGTTGACGGGCTGGAGCGCAGGGAAATTCTTGTGTTCAGTGTCATTAAGACGGAGGATGAGGAAAACAGGGAAAAAATATATGTGAGCGACGGCGTTAAAAGATATGATTTTCAGACCTCCTATGAGGAACAATATTCAGACAGGGTTCTGGATGTTTATGTAAAAAATAGTGTAATATTTAAGGTCAACGACTTCGGGCATACGGAAATACCCCTTGAGCATGTATGGATTCTTGATGCGGACAGGGAGCAGTGTACTTTTTTATATAAGGGAATTATAAAAAGCTATCCTGTAAACGGCGGAGTTTCAGTAAAAAAGGATTGTGTGGGAACGCTTTTTATAACAGATGCAGGTGTTGCAAATTTTGATAAAGAGTATGAGGTCATTGAGGGCAGAGTCGCTTCCGTTGAGGGGGATATACAGTTGCAGGGTACACCAAAGTATTCCTATGATGATAATTTTGCAATATATAACATATCGGATGACGTAAGCTTTATGGAAAGCAGACCGCCTCTTTTGGGATATAAGACGGTAACGCTTTTTGTAAAGGATAAAAAAGCCTGCGCGGCTGTTACATATGGGGATGCAGAGTGCGAAACAATAAGGGTAATACTGAGCAATCACGATTTTACATCCTATAAAATGTCGAAGCTGACCCTTTCATCGGAGGGTATGCTTAAGGTCATATATCCTGACGGCGGTGAAAAAACATTTCCTGCAGGTGAGATGTTTACGATACAATATGAGGATTATGAAAATGGTGATAAAATTATCATAGAGCAGACCGGCAAGGGGAAAGGAATTACTGTCCACAGCATAACAAGAGAATGCGGAACTCCTGCTTATGACGGTCTGATTGAGCTTGACATTCAGGAGGACGGCATGTACGTCATAAATGAGCTGCCTCTGGAGCAGTATTTGTACGGTGTTGTTTCAAGTGAGGCTCCGGCTTCGTATGAGAATGAAGCGCTTAAGGCAATTGCCGTTTGTGCGAGGGCATATGCCTATGGTAAAATGAAGGACGGAAGCTTTAATGAATATAATGCTGATTTGGATGATTCGGTTTTTTGCCAGATGTACAATGATGTTTTAAAGACACGGGAGAGTATAAGGGCAGTGGATGAAACCTATGGAATTGTTCCGACTTATGATGGCGAGGTGGTTTTTCCGCTTTACTTTTCAACCTCATGTGGTATGACATGTACAAATTCAGAGGTGTGGGGAGGAACGCCCTATCCTTATTTTACTTCCAATGTAGAAGATATGGAAAAATCGGAACTTGATTTATCAGATGAGGACACTTTTGTGCAGTTTATGGAGGATAGTCTTGGGTATGACACCATAGAGAAGGATTTGCCATATTACAGATGGAGCATATATTATACAAGGGATGATATATCCAAAGCCATAAACCGTAAGCTTTCAGAAAGAATTGACACTGTGGCAGGAAGCATAAAGGTTAAAAACGACAACGGCGATTTTGTTGACGGGGATATTACGGATATAGGGGATGTTGTTTCCGTGGAGGTTAATGAAAGGGGCAGCAGTGGCATGGTGCTGGCGCTTTTGATAGAGGGAACAAAGGGGACGATTCTGGTTAAGGGACAGGCAAATATAAGAAATCTTATAACACCGGTTAATCAAAGTATTGTAAGGCAGGATGCTTCTGTCGTAACAGGCTGGAGCTCGCTGCCGAGTACATTTTATTATGTATCGGAAAGTGACGGAGGCTTTACAATATACGGAGGAGGCTTCGGTCATGGCGCCGGTTTAAGTCAGAATGGGGCAAATGCCTTAGCCAAGAAGGGATATAATTATACATATATCATAAGGCATTATTTTTCATCTTCCGACTTTAAAATGATATATGAATTTTTAGAAGAAGACGGGGAAGAATAAGTGAAGGCTTTTATAAAAAATATAGTGCGTATAGTGGAAAAGGGTTCGGATGACAGTCTTCCTGCTTATGCAGCACAGACGGCATTCTTTGTTCTATTGTCCTTTTTTCCATTTATCATCATGATTATAATGGCGACAATGCATCTTCCCTTTGCGAGACAAAATATAGTATCTGAGCTTATTGAGATTATGCCGGATGAGCTTGATTCCTATATAATATATATGGTTGATGATATTATGTATTCAGGCGGCAGTTCATTTACAATCATACCTGCTCTTTTTACCATATGGTCGGCAGGTAAAGGAATACAGGCTATAACCTACGGACTTGACAAGGTGTATGGGGTGGAACGGGCAAGGGGCTTTGTTCTTACAAGGCTTATAAGCGCACTTTATACAATTATTTTTATGATTATCTGTATTGCGCTTATGGTTTTAAACACTTTTGGAAATGATATAGCAAAGAAGATTGTTACGGCAAAGCCTGAGCTTGCCAATGCCACGGCGCTTATATTAAGTGTAAAGGGTGCGCTTACATTTGCGGTGTTCTTTGTGTTTATTCTTCTTATGTATTACCAGCTCCCCAACCGCAAGGGTCGGTTTAAGGATGAGATAATGGGCGCTGTATTTGCGGCATTTGCATGGATGGTTATGACAAGAGGCTTTGCAATCTACATGAGATTTGCAACAAGGGCATCCTATATGTACGGAAGTCTTACTTCCATAGTGGTTATCTTAATCTGGCTGTATGTGGGTATGCAGATTATTTTGTACGGCGCAGAATTTAACTCCCTTCGTCCGACATTTTTTAAAAAAGATGAAAAACCGGATAGCAATAATGAAAATGCTGTGGTATAATGTGCACGAAAGTGATGAGCAGTGCGTGAATGAGCAAAACAACATTTGTTGAGAATTTATTCTCATAATAGAGCACACTGAGAGTATAGTTCAATGGGAGGTAAATAAAATGTACGGTTTTGATGAGATACAAGGCTTTGACCCAGAGGTTGCGCAGGCAATGACTGCCGAGATTAACAGACAGAATGACAACATTGAGCTGATTGCATCTGAGAATATTGTTTCGAAGGCTGTTATGGCAGCGATGGGAAGCCCTCTTACAAATAAATACGCAGAGGGATATCCGGGAAAGCGATATTACGGCGGATGTGAGCATGTTGACGTTGTGGAGGATCTGGCAAGGGAAAGAGCCAAGAAGCTTTTTGGATGTGAGTATGTAAATGTGCAGCCACATTCGGGAGCGCAGGCAAATATGGCAGCATTTTTTGCCATTATGGAGCCGGGCGATACATTTATGGGAATGAATCTTGCGCACGGCGGACACCTTACACATGGATCTCCCGTAAATATGTCAGGAAAATATTTCAATGTTGTGCCTTACGGCGTAAATGACGACGGATTTATTGATTATGACAGCGTGCTTGCCATCGCAAAGGAGTGTAAGCCAAAGCTTATTGTTGCAGGTGCTTCTGCCTATGCAAGAGCAATTGATTTTAAGCGTTTCAGAGAAATCGCTGACAGCGTGGGAGCGGTTCTCATGGTGGATATGGCGCATATAGCGGGACTTGTAGCGGCAGGCGTCCATGAAAGCCCGATAGAATATGCACATGTAACAACAACCACAACCCATAAAACCTTAAGAGGTCCCCGTGGCGGCATGATTCTTTCAAGCAATGAGGTAAATGATAAGTACAACTTTAACAAGGCTGTATTTCCGGGTATTCAGGGCGGACCTCTCATGCATGTTATAGCTGCAAAGGCAGTGTGCCTTAAGGAGGCTCTTTCTGATGAGTATAAGCAGTATCAGAGACAGGTTGTCAAAAATGCTGCAAGACTTGCGAGCGAGCTTACTGCGAGAGGCTTTAAGATAGTTTCGGGAGGCACTGACAATCACCTTATGCTTGTGGATTTACAGAACCTTGACCTTACGGGAAAGGAAGTTGAGAAGCTTCTGGATACGGTACACATTACATGTAATAAGAATACAGTTCCAAACGACCCTAAGTCGCCTTTTGTGACGAGCGGAATAAGACTTGGCACTCCTGCCGTTACAACGAGAGGCGCCAATGAGGAGGATATGGTTACCATAGCGGATGCAATAGCTGCAGCAGTTATTCATAAGGATAACGATAAGGCTATGTCATTAGTAAAGAGTATTACTGACAAATATCCTTTATATAAGTAATTTTTATTATTTAGATGGGCTGTTGCAGTGTATTCTGAGACAGCTCATTGCTAATTTGGAGAAAGAGAAAAATATGGAAAATAATCAGAGCAATAACGACAGCGGCAATTCAAATAACAATCAGGGCGGTAATAACAATAATAAGAAACGACCTTCGGCTACACTTATTATTCTTATATTGTCTGTCTTAATGACGCTTGCTTTCTGGCAGACCTACAGTAAATTTAAGGATTCCGGAAAGGAACAGATAACGTATGATGAGTTCCTTGCAATGCTTGACGAGGGCAATGTGCAGAACGTAAAAATATACTCAAAAGAGATAACCTTTGAGCCTGCCGTACAAAATGAAAATGCAGTTTATGAGGTTTCCTACAGCGTTGTCAGAACCGACGATTACAACCTTATTGAGAGGCTCGATAAGGCAGGGGTAACCTTCGAGGAAATAGACGAAGGCGGGAATATCATTGTGCAGACCATTCTTTCCTACGGCATTATGATTGTGGCATTTTATCTTCTTATGATGCTGATTATGAAAAGCGCCACAAAGAGCGGCGGCGTTATGGGCGTCGGTAAATCCAATGCCAAGATGTATGTTCAGACGGAAACAGGCGTTACCTTTAAGGATGTGGCAGGTCAGGAGGAGGCAAAGGAATCCCTTTCCGAGATGGTTGATTTCCTTGAAAAGCCGGAGAGATACCTTCAGATTGGCGCAAAGCTTCCGAGAGGAGCTTTGCTTGTAGGACCTCCGGGAACAGGAAAGACCCTTCTTGCAAAGGCTGTTGCAGGAGAGGCAAAGGTTCCGTTTTTCTCACTTTCAGGCTCGGATTTTGTTGAGCTTTATGTAGGTGTGGGTGCTTCACGAGTAAGGGATTTATTTAAGCGGGCAAATGCCATGGCACCGTGTATTATATTTATAGATGAGATTGACGCCATAGGAAGAAGCAGGGATACAAGACATTCCGGAGGTGATTCTGAGAGGGAGCAGACATTGAATCAGCTTCTTTCAGAAATGGACGGTTTTGATACCTCAAAGGGTATCGTTGTGCTTGCGGCTACAAACAGACCGGAGGTGCTTGACAAGGCGCTGCTTCGTCCGGGTCGTTTTGACAGAAGAATCATAGTGTCAAAGCCTGACCTTCAGGGACGAATCGATACGTTAAAGGTTCATTCCAAGAATGTAAAGATGGATCAGACCGTGAATTTAAGGGAGCTTGCCCTTGCAACTGCCGGCGCAGTGGGCGCTGATCTTGCCAACATTATAAATGAGGCAGCGCTGCTTGCGGTAAGAAACAGACGTGATTTTGTATCGCAGTCTGATCTCCTTGGCTCCGTGGAGGTTGTATTTGCAGGAAAGGAAAAGAAGGAAAAGCTTTTAAGCCCGAAGGAAAAGGAAATCGTTGCCTATCACGAGGTTGGACATGCACTTGTGTCGGCACTTCAGAAAAATACGCTTCCGATACAGAGAATAACCATTGTACCGAGAACGGGCGGAGCTTTAGGATATGTATGGCAGGTTCCGGAGGAAGAAAAGCAGCTTGAGAGCAAGAAGGAGCTTGAGGAGGAAATCGTTATCTGCCTTGCAGGGCGTGCGGCGGAGGAGCTGAAGTTTGACTCGGTTACAAGCGGCGCGGCAAATGATATAGAAAAGGCAACAAGCATTGCAAGAACGATGATTACCATGTACGGTATGTCGGACAAGTTCGGAATGGTGCAGCTTGAGAGCGTAACCGGTCAGTATCTTGACAACAGACGTGTCCTTAACTGTTCATCGGAGACGGAAACCAAGGTTGACACGGAAGTTAAAAATATGATAAAGGCCTCCTATGAGAAGGCAATAAAGCTTCTTAAGAAAAATATGACTACACTTGATGCCATTGCAAAGGTGCTTTATGAAAAAGAAAACCTTACAGGTGATGAGTTTATGAAGCTTTATGAAAAGCATCAGAACGTCAGACTCAAAAATACGGCGGCGGATGATGTCAAGGCAGGGACGGATTATGAACTATAATTTTTATGCTACTGTTTCCAGAATGAAATATATCGAGAGATGGGCGCTAATGCGAAATACCATTTCTGAAAATCTGTCGGAGCATTCTCTTGAGGTAAGTATGATTGCCCATGCCCTTTGCATTATAGGAAACGTGAGATACAAAAAGAAGCTTGATGCTGATTATGCCGCTATAGTGGGGATATATCATGATGCTTCCGAGATTATAACAGGCGATATGCCTACACCGGTAAAATACTATAACAGAAGCATCAATGAAGCATTCAAATCAATAGAGGATGAGGCTAATAAAAAGCTTCTCTCACAGCTTCCGGAGGATATTCGGGCAGAATACGAAAAATATTTTGTAAAACCGGAACAAAAAGCTTACGAATGGAAACTTGTTAAGGCTGCTGATAAATTATCGGCGCTTATTAAGTGCATGGAGGAAGAAAAAACCGGAAATAAGGAATTTGTCGTTGCAAAGAAATCTACTGAAAAAAGTGTAAAAAGGCTTGCGGAGGAGCTCCCTGAGGTTGATACCTTTGTGAATGAATGCCTTGAGGCATTTTCAAAGACATTGGATGAGCTGTCCTGAAGCGGACCGTTCAAGGAATAGGGGCTGTTGCAATAAGGATTTGTTTTCTTGGTGCGACAAAATCGTTTAACAAGGAGGTATAAAAGAAAGATGGCGCTGCACATGGTAAAAAGTGTGCCTACTCCTGATGAAATCAGACAGGCGCACCCGATGGATAAATCGCTTGCAGACATAAAGGCTGCAAGGGACAAGGAAATAAAAAAAATTTTTACGGGAGAATCAGATAAATTTATTGCTATAATCGGCCCATGCTCGGCTGATTACGAGGATTCGGTTCTGGATTATCTGGTAAGGCTGGCAAAGGTGCAGGAAAAGGTTAAGGATAAAATAATGATTATCCCAAGAATTTACACGAATAAGCCGCGGACAAACGGTTCGGGCTACAAGGGAATGCTGCATCAGCCTAATCCTGAAAACAAGCCGGATTTTATTGAAGGCGTAAAGGCAATAAGAAAGATGCATATAAAGGCAATCAACGAGACAGGGCTTACGGCTGCAGACGAGATGCTTTATACGGATAACTGGCCTTATCTTGAGGATGTTCTTTCCTATGTTGCAATCGGCGCAAGAAGTGTTGAGAATCAGGCGCACAGGCTTACGGCAAGCGGTATAGATGTTCCTGTGGGAATGAAAAATCCTACAAGCGGAGATTACAATGTAATGCTCAATTCCTGTGTGGCAGCACAGGCAAAGCACACATTTTTATTTATGGGGTATGAGACAAAGACTGACGGAAATCCTCTGGCGCATTGTATTTTGAGAGGCTCCCTGAGCAAGAGCGGACGCTCTCTTGCAAATTATCATTATGAGGATTTAAAGCTTTTAAGTGATATGTATGAAAAATTTGATCTTGTAAATCCTGCCTGTATTGTGGATGCAAACCACAATAATTCAGGAAAGAAATGGGATGAGCAGCCGAGAATCGTAAATGAAATACTGCACAGCAGGAGACATTCTGAGAGTGTGAGAAAGCTTGTAAAGGGCGTTATGGTGGAAAGCTATATTGAGGATGGTAATCAGCCTATAGGCGGAGGCTGTTACGGTAAGTCTATTACAGACCCGTGTCTGGGTTGGGAGAAATCGGAGGCTTTGCTTCTTTCTATGGCAGAGCAGCTTTAGTTTGCGGTAATGGGGGTAACATAAGATGAATATATTTAATATTCTTATTCCTAAACAGGATCTTACATATCTTAACGGAAGTGATAAAATGGATAAGGCGGTTGAATTTCTGATTGCCAGCGGTTATACTGCCGTTCCTGTTGTGGATGAGGTCGGAAGACTTGAAGGAATTGTAAGTGAAGGTGATTTTCTTCGCGTAGCCATACGGCATGGCTGTGATGAGATGAAAAACATGACTGTCAGGGATATTGTGCATCTTTCCGTGGATGACTTTGTGCTTAACAGTACGGATACGGATAAAATAATGGACAAGATAATTGACAGAAATTTTCTTTCCGTTATAGATGACAGAAATATTTTTATTGGAATTATAACAAGAAGAAGCGTAATGCTGCATTTTAAAAGGAAATAAAATGGAATTTCAGGTGGGACAGAAAATAAAATTGAAAAAGCCCCATCCCTGTGGGGCAAACTGTTGGGAAATCCAGCGCACAGGTATGGATTTTCGTCTGAAATGCACCTTGTGCAGTCATTCTGTCATGATACCGAGAAAAACAGTGGAATCATCTTTCAGGGGATTTGTTTAAGGCTTCCTTTTGTTGGGAATAATTTTACTATCATATTGTAAAATTTTACAAAATAAAAGGGGATTAAATTTGGCAAAGTGACAAAAATTTTTTGGACAAATTTAATATTTACTTTTAAGCTTTGAATTTGTTAAAATATTTGTTACAGTGGCTTTTTCATCAGTAAAAAGCAGTTTGCCCGTGGAACATTGTTTTTTGGAAATGGAGAATGTAATGTTTGATATCGGAGATTATATCGTATATGGAATTAATGGAATATGCAGGGTGGCGGATATTACGCATCCGGATATTTCGGGAGCAGACGGAAACAGATTATACTATGTATTAATTCCGGAAAAGGCAAGGAGCAGTAAGCTTTTTTGTCCGGCGGACAATGACAGAATTATGATCAGAAAGGTAATCAGCTGTGAGGAGGCAAAGAAGATTATTGCCGAATCAAGGACAATTGAACCGCTTCGCATAACAAATGAAAGAATGCGTGACGACAGCTATAAGAGCGTCATGAAAAGCGGAGATTGCAGACAGTGGATACAGATTATTAAAACGCTCCTTATAAGAAAAAAGGAACGTGAGGAAAACGGAAAAAAAATAACTGCGACGGATGAGAGATACCTGAAAATGGCTGAGGAGGGACTGTATTCGGAGCTTGCGCTTGCAACAGGCAGCGACAAGGAAGAAATCAGAGATATAATTACTCAAAGCGTATCGGAGTAAAGAAGGCTTTTAAAAGGGGCTGTCGCAATAAGGATTTTAATTCTTTTTTATTATGCATTTTGAACAAAGAACGCTCCAACGTGTTACTTAACTTCCGCTTTTCTTTGTCTAAAATGCATAGTTACTAAGAAACCAAATCCTTATTGCGACAGCTCTTTTTAAAGTTATAGGTAGAAATAGGAAGGAAAATCTGATATAATTTTTAAATATATAAATTATGGTTTGACCGTGGTATCGCAAAAGCGGTGATTTGATATATTCAGGAGATGTTTTATGGGACAGAAATGGAATAAAAATATTATACGGGCCGGGGTTGTATTTACGGTATCGGTATGCATATGTATTCTTTTTGCACATGTGGTTAATGGATGGAGGGTTATAGCGGCAACCATAGGAAAGATTTTTTCTGCGCTTACGCCTGTTATCATAGGATTTATTATTGCCTTTATGCTGAATCCGATTATGATATACATAAGACGGGGGCTTGCTTTTATTTATACAAAAATATGGAAGAACAAAAGCTATAATGTGCTTTATCATAAGACAAAGGTACCGGCTCTTATACTGACGCTGGCGTTCTTTATCGGGCTCTTGTCGGGCTTTTTATGGCTTGTAATTCCTCAGATTGAAATAAGCATTAAAACCCTTGTGAATAATATGTCAGGCTACCTCAATAATGCCCAGGAGTGGGTTGAGCGGGTGTTTGCAAAAAATGAATATCTGGAAGGAAAGCTGTCAGATGTAATAAGCTATGTACAGAATAATGTAATGACAATTATTGAGGATAAAGTAATTCCGAACATAGATACAATTATGATGGAGATTTCATCAGGACTTATTGTAGGTGTGAAGGCAGTGCTGAATTTCTTTATCGGACTGATTGTAACGGTTTATCTTCTCGGAAGCAAGGATGTGCTTATTGCCCAGGGCAAGAAAATAATTTACTGTATTTTCTCCAAAAAGCATGGAAATAAAATACTTGACGGTCTTTCATATGCCAATTCCGTATTCGGAGGCTTCATAAACGGTAAAATACTTGATTCCATCATAATTGGTATCATATGCTTTATCTTCACGAAGATAATAAACATGCAGTATGCTTTGCTTATAAGCGTCATAGTGGGCGTTACAAATATAATACCGTTCTTCGGACCTTTTATAGGAGCCGTTCCGGGCGCGCTTCTTGCCCTTATGGACGATCCGATTATGTTTGTTATATTTATTATATGGATTCTTGTTCTCCAGCAGTTTGACGGCAATATACTCGGACCGCTTATTCTTGGAGATTCCACCGGTATATCGGGAATATGGGTGCTTGTTGCAATATTGGTCGGAGGAGATTTGTTTGGCGTACCGGGCATGATTCTGGGTGTTCCTGTATTTGCCTGTATTTACGCATTTTTTGCAGTACAGCTTCGGGATGGCCTTCGCGCAAAAAAAATGTCCTCCAATACTGAGGATTATTTCAGGCTTACCGGCTTTGACGAGGAGACGGGAGAACCAAAGTATGCGGCAAAGCTTTACGGAAGAAGATCTCTTAAGAGGAAAAAACGGAAAAAGAGCTATCTTGCCACTATTAAGGCAAAGATACTTGTAAGCAAGAGACAGGAATTTCCTGATGAGGAGACAATGGATAAGGATACCCTGGAGGAGATAGGCATGGCGGAGGACGACGTGTATGAGACTGTAAGCGAGGCGGATGAGTGTGAAGATGCAGTCGATGCAGAAAATGCACGTGGAAATGCAGACGAGGCTGATAATGTACGTGAAAACGTAAGCGAGGCACATGATGTTGGGGTAAAAGACGGTGACAAAAAGGAGGAGTAGATATGGCAAAGGGAAGCTACACAACGAATCAGATACTTGAATGGATGGGTTATTTTTCAAGGACAATGGAGACAAGCCCTGAGAAAATAAAGCTTTTGGATATTTGCGGCAAGATGAAAAATGTCATACCGATTATTGAAACCCATAAGAGGGTAATCATATTTGCGGATGAGCTTCATGAGGATTTGTTTTATGAATTCTGGGAGGCAGGCTTTGGCGAGTATGATATGTGGTATGGGGTTGGCATAAAGGAAGAAGGACAGGTAAGGCATGTAAAGATTAAGGAGGTTATCAACAGGAAGATAACGGCTCCTACCGTCATATTTATTCTGAATGAGAATACAAGAGAGTCCTACAGAATAGGCATGAAAAATGATATGTTCTCAAAGGGTCCCATCAAATACGTAGGTAAGGAAATAAGAGCGGTTATCATGAGCCTTTTAGGCGTGGATTCGCAGGATACAATATGTCTTGTCGATGCGGAAAGCATTGCAGTTGAGGCTGCATTTGTGGCTGCTGACGGCACAATCATATGTGTTGAAAATGACAAGGGTGCCAAGGAAACCATGGAGGACAACGTAAAACAGTTTGGTGTTCATAACGTAAAGATTATCCCTGACCTTGATGAGGAATCCATGGACAGCATTCCGGTTCCGAGACTTTCATTTATAGTGGCAAACAAGCATCTTGAGGAGGATATACAGAGGCTTCTTAAGAAAAATCCTAAAATGCAGTTTGTTATATATACCCTTGAGCTTGATATACTTTCAGGTATAAAAGACTTATTTCAAAAGTACGGCATAGGCAATATGGAGGTTATGCAGATAACCGTTTCCAAGACGGATAAGAACAGTGTGTTTGTGACACAGCCGTCGCCTTGGCTTATAACGGGAGAGGTGCAGTAAATGGCGATAGATGCATTACCGAAGGATCCTATGATGCTGCTCAGCTTTGTAAATACAAGAATGAGGGATGAAAATATAAATCTGACGGAGCTGTGCGAGCAGTTTGGCGCAGACAGGGAAGCTGTTGAGGAGGCCCTGAAGAAAACAGGCTATCATTACGATGATGTGCTTAGAAAATTTATTTAAAATTACCGGAGGAATTTAAAAATGGCTAGTGGATATAATCATAAGCTGATTGAAGGAAAGTGGCGCAAGAACTGGGAAGAAAATCCCATAAATGTAAATGACGGGGTAAAGCCTAAATATTACTGTCTTGACATGTTCCCGTATCCGTCAGGAAACGGTCTGCACGTAGGACATTGGAGAGGCTATGTTATATCTGACGTTTGGAGCAGGTATAAGCTTATGCAGGGACATTATGTGATACACCCTATGGGCTGGGATGCCTTTGGACTCCCCGCTGAAAACTATGCCATAAAAAACGGAGTACATCCAAGCATTTCAACAGCGGAAAATGTAGCCAACATTAAAAAACAGATCAATCAGATTGCCGCCATATACGACTGGGACATGGAGGTAAATACGACCGACCCTGAATACTACAAGTGGACACAGTGGATATTTGTGCAGATGTTTAAGAAGGGACTTGCATACGAGAAGCAGATGCCGATTAACTGGTGTCCTTCCTGTAAGACGGGACTTGCCAACGAGGAGGTCGTAAACGGTAAATGCGAGCGGTGCGGCGCTGACGTGACCAAGAAAAACCTCCGTCAGTGGATGCTTAAGATTACAGCATATGCAGAGAGACTTTTAGCTGACCTTGACAAGCTTGACTGGCCGGAAAAGGTTAAGAAGATGCAGAGCGAATGGATTGGAAAGTCCTACGGCGCAGAGGTTGATTTTAAAATTGACGGACGGGATGAGGCGATTACCGTATACACAACGAGACCGGACACCCTTTACGGCGCTACGTTTATGGTGCTTGCGCCTGAGCATGAGCTTGCGGCAGGGCTTGCCACGCCTGAGACGAAGGAGGCTGTTGACAAATACATTTACGAGGCTTCCATGAAGTCAAATGTGGACCGTATGCAGGATAAGGAAAAAACAGGTGTGTTTACCGGAAGCTATGCAATCAATCCTTTAAACGGAGAGAAAACGCCTATATGGCTTTCAGATTATGTACTTGCCGATTACGGTACGGGAGCAATCATGTGTGTTCCTGCCCATGATGACAGGGACTTTGAGTTTGCAAAGAAGTTTAATCTTCCGATTATTCAGGTTATTGCAAAGGACGGCAAGGAAATTGAAAATATGACCGAGGCTTACACCGAGGCGTCGGGAACAATGATTAATTCAGGAGACTGGAACGGCATGGAATCCGCTGTTCTGAAAAAGGAAGCTCCTGCAATGATAGAGGAAAAGGGATACGGCAAAAAGACCGTAAACTATAAGCTTCGTGATTGGGTATTTTCACGTCAGAGATATTGGGGCGAGCCGATACCTATCATACACTGTCCTGACTGTGGAGCAGTTGCCGTTCCGGAGGAGGAGCTTCCGCTTCTTCTGCCGGAGGTTGAGAGTTACCAGCCTACAGGAACAGGCGAGTCGCCGCTTGCAGACATTGCGGAGTGGGTAAACACAACATGTCCGTGCTGTGGGAAGCCGGCAAAGAGAGAGACAAATACCATGCCTCAGTGGGCAGGCTCATCATGGTATTTTTTGAGATACGTTGACAGCAAAAACAAAAATGAGCTTGTGAGCCGTGAAAAGGCGGATAAATATCTTCCGGTTGACATGTATATAGGTGGCGTTGAGCATGCGGTTCTGCACCTTCTCTACTCAAGATTTTACACGAAATTCCTCTATGATATCGGAGTTGTGGATTTTGAGGAGCCGTTTAAGAGACTGTTTAATCAGGGCATGGTATGCGGCAGGGACAAGGTTACGGGCGCAGCCACAAAGATGAGCAAATCACTTGGAAATATTGTATCGCCTGACGACATAGTGAGGGATTACGGCTGCGATACACTTCGAATGTATGAGCTGTTTATCGGACCTCCGGAGCTTGACTCCATATGGGACGACAGCGGCATGGAGGGCATATACAGATTTTTGAACCGTTTTTATGCAATGGTTACCTCCAACCTTGAAAAGGACGCGCCTGAGACAAAGGAGCTTGTAAAGCTTCGCAATAAGCTTGTATTTGATATAACCCAAAGACTGGAGCAGTTTAATTTAAACACGGTTATATCAGGCTTTATGGAGTATAATAACAAGTTTTTAGAGCTTACAAAAACCACGGGTGTGGATAAGGAAACCCTTAAGACGATGGTGCTGCTCATTGCTCCGTTTGCGCCTCACATAGGTGAGGAGCTGTGGGAGATGCTTGGGGGAACGGATTCCGTATTCCATAATCAGTGGCCTTCCTATGACGAGGCGGAAATGAAGGACGACGAAAAGGAAATTGCCGTGCAGATAAACGGCAAGACAAGAGTTACCGTAAACATTTCCGTTAATGATGACAAGGACACGGTTATTGCCAAGGCGAAGGAGGCGTTAGGCGACAGACTTACAGGCAACATTGTCAAGGAAATTTATGTCCCGAACAGGATTGTAAACATTGTGTGTCATTAAAGAAACGATTTTATCATATTAAATTTTTGTTTTTCAGAAGGAGAGAGCGATTCCTCTATTGCGTCAAGGAGGAGTTCGCTCTCTTGTTTTGTAAAGTTCATGTCGCGACGATTTAACTCCTGATTTATTTTCATTATTTCGGGAAGAAGCTCCTCCATGGATTTATTTTTGCTTTTATTTTTAATCTCTAAAATGATTTTCAGCTTTAAAGGGTCTATTCCCCTTAATTTCGGATTGCTCTCAAAGGAATCATTACTTTGTCTGTCTGACTGCATATGACCGCCCATGGCTTGATTTTGTGAAGCCCGGTTGTTTTGCTGACCCTGTGAGGAGTAGTTGTTTTGTTCATTTTGATATGGGGAATTTTGATGCTGGTACCCGTTATTTCTTTGTTGTGGTCTGTTATACATGATTAATTCCTTTCATTCAATATTGACATTACGCTTTCAAACAAATCATCGGAAGTGCCTCCGGTATTTTCATTTTCACTGTGTTCGTTATAATCAGACGGCTGCTTCGGCATGGAATTCATCATTTCCATCATGGACATCATCTGTTTCATCTGCTTAAATGTGTTGGCATAATCACCGGGCATAAAGCTCAGCATGCTTCCAAGCATTTCCTCCTGATTTTTCGGGTGGCAGTCAAAGCCGCATTCGGAAACGTAGTTCCTGTCGTTCATCCGCTGCATTATCATTGTAAGCTCCCTGTATTTTATAAAAAAAATTAAAGGAAGTTTGTACTGATAATCTACAAAAGGAACCATTGCTTCAAGCAGGAAAAGGGAATCATCATTTATTAACTTATCAAGGGGATGGACACGCCCGAAATTATTCATAAAAGCATCCTGCCTGTTTCTTTTTTGTTATCCGGAAGCTTTTCTTCCGATAAGGCAATATTTTCTCTGTACATTATATGCCGGTATTTTTTTCTTATGAATAATGGCCGATACATATAAGGATTTACCGCCATGGAGCTGCCGCACAAGATATCTCGTACGACAATCCCATGGCGGGTCCTTACCTGCTAAGAAAAAATGTTCTTATTAGCAGCCGCAGTTGTTAGAATAACCGCTGCCGTTTCCACAGCCGTTTCCGCCACAGCAGAAAAGAAGAATAAGGATTATCCAAATGCAGTCACATCCACATCCGCCGTTTCCGTAGCCGTCGCCGCCAAAGAAACCGCTGCCGCAATTTCCATTACAGAGCAGTAATATCAATATAATCCATATACAGCTGCAATTGCTGCCGTTTCCGCCAAATACGCTTCCGCAGCCACAACCACACTGTGTAGCTGATAAATCACTCATGTGTTTACCTCCAAAATATTCTTATGCTTTATATTATTCATTTGGAGGTAAGTTGTTAAAATATTATATTAGTGTTCAATGCTGATTTTCCCGATGACAGTATCAATAACTTCCTCAGAGTTAAAATCTATCTCATAGAAAAGCGTGTCAGGATTAGAAAGCGTAAGCCTGAACTTTTTGTAAAAACGTCCAAAGGATTTTGGGCGCTCGATAATATTTTTTGATATGTATTTTACCATGTCAAGCTTTATAACGTCCGTTCTGGAAAGATAGTTTACAATCATATATTTTTGCGTGATGTACATATTTTTCTTTTTGTAAAGCAGATAATTTGCAAGCTGCGTATTTATATCATGTATGACTTCGCCGGGTCTGCCGTATGCCGAAAGCTGTCTGGACTGCGGGTGAGCCGCAGGATTAATTCTTATATATACGGTGTACATAAGGATAACGATGCTGATTGCAATCGGTGCTATAAAAAGTATATATACCATTACAATGAAATTAAGGGGATATCCCACCTCGTTTATAATATAATCACTGCAATAGCCTGCCAGTATGTTTTTGTCTATGCCCGCCTGGTCTGCAAATTGTCCCATGATATAGGTGGAGGAAACATTATCCTTGACAATGGTGCCTTTCAGGGCTTTTGCATCATAGCTTGGAGCTGGCGCATCGGTTTTAATAAGAAAAAGTATCAGCCGGTTGTTCGTTGACATGTAATAATAGGAGCCCTTCTGTTTTCCATCCTCATAATAGTCAAGACCGGTATACTTTAAAGCATCGGTTGTAAGCTTTACGTTTGTAGTCTGCGCAGCATAGAGCCCCTCAAGGGTTTCGTCTATATTTTCCATGCTCATTATTTCCTTGCACTCTATATAGTCAAATATAGGATATTGAATACACAGAAAAACAAGCACAAGAAAAACTGCTATAGCAGGAATTGCTATGGCAAGGGTATTTTTTAATAACATTTTCTGGTACTTTTTTTTCCGCATGTTAAACTCCGATGGTATACAAATATAAATTTACTCCTGTAAGAGTATACCATTTTATGACATTTTTCAATAGCAAAAACTACTTGACAAGAAATAAAGTTATGCTAGAATACCTTTATATGAATATTTAAAAGCCGTGATGGTGCAACAAGGACTTATATGTTCCTACAGAGATGAAAGGTCGCTGGCTGAGAGCCTTTCTCACTTTATAGGAAACTGCGTTTCCTATAGGCACGGTTCTGATGAACCTTGCTAAGCTGCGAACTACAGTGCCAAAGGCACTTTGTTCTGATAATTATAAGTCTCATTTTCACACCGGAGCTGCATGCCTGAACTTTCAGTAGGGCGTGACGTGTTATGTACGTTACACATTTTTAAGGAGCAGTCGTATACGGCTGAAAACGGGTGGTACCGCGGATTATTTTCGTCCCTTTGTCAAGGGACGTTTTTTATTTGGCAGAAAAAATATTCTTGATTATTAAGGAGGAAAAAATAATGAAGGAAAAGCTTCAGGACATCAGGGACAAGGCTCTTGCAAGCATAGAGCAGGCAAAGGATGCTTCCATGATTAATGACATTAAGGTAGCCATACTTGGAAAAAAGGGTGAGCTTACACAGGTGCTTAAAAGCATGAAGGACGTTGCGCCGGAGGACAGACCAAAGGTGGGACAGCTTGTAAATGAGGCGAGACAAAGCATTGAGGAAAAACTGGAGGCAAAGCTAAAGAGCATAAACAATGCCGTGCGGGTAGAGAAAATGAAGCGTGAGATTATAGACGTAACGCTGCCCGGCGTAAAGAAAATTCAGGGACACAGACATCCGAACCAGATTGCAGTTGAGGATCTGGAGCGTGTATTTATCGGTATGGGCTATGAGGTTGTAAGAGGACCGGAGATAGAATATGACAAATACAATTTTGAGCTTCTTAATATACCTGCAAATCACCCTGCAAAGGATGAGCAGGACACATTTTACATTACAAAGGATATTCTTTTAAGGACGCAGACTTCGCCTGTTCAGGCGAGAATCATGGAGCAGGGAAAGCTTCCTATAAGAATACTTTCTCCCGGCAGGGTTTTCCGGTCCGACGAGGTGGACGCAACCCATTCCCCGTCCTTTCATCAGGTGGAGGGACTTGTGATAGACAAAAACATTACAATGGCGGATTTAAAGGGAACCTTGGATCAGTTTGCAAAGGAATTTTTTGGAGAGAATACAAAGACAAAATTCAGACCACACCATTTTCCGTTTACGGAGCCTTCAGCAGAGGTTGACATAACATGCTTTAAATGCGGAGGAAAGGGATGCCGTGTATGTAAGGGAAGCGGTTGGATAGAAATTTTAGGCTGCGGCATGGTTCATCCTCACGTGCTGGAAATGTGCGGCATTGATCCGGAGGTTTATTCAGGCTTTGCTTTCGGAATCGGTCTGGAGCGTGTTACGCTGCTTAAGTATGAGATAGACGACATGCGTCTTCTCTACGAAAATGACATGAGATTTTTAAATCAGTTTTAGTTTAGGAAAGATGAGGTAAAGGCATATGAATACACCAATATCATGGCTTAAGGCATACGTTCCTGATTTGGACGTGGATATAAATGAATTTGTTGACGCAATGACACTTTCGGGCTCTCATGTTGAGGGATATGAGAAAAAGGACAAAAACCTTGAGAAGATTGTTGTGGGACGTATTGAAAAAATAGAAAAGCACCCTGATGCAGACAAGCTTATCGTGTGTCAGGTAAATGTGGGAAGTGAGACTGTACAGATTGTGACGGGAGCGCCGAACGTAAAGGAAAACGACCTTGTGCCCGTAGTGCTTGACGGCGGAAGGGTTGCAGGCGGACATGACGGCGAGCCCCTTCCTGAGGAAGGAATTAAGATTAAAAAGGGCAAGCTCAGGGGCATTGAATCCTTTGGCATGATGTGCAGCATTGAGGAGCTTGGCTCAAGCAGGGATTTTTATCCTGAGGCGCCGGAATACGGAATTTATGTATTTCCGGAGGATGCAGGCGTTAAGCCGGGAGATGATGCGGTTGCAGCCCTTGGACTTAATGATGCGGTTGTGGAATACGAGATTACATCAAACAGGGTTGACTGCTTTTCCATGATAGGAATGGCAAGGGAGGCTGCGGCTACATTTGAAAAGGAGTTTATTCCTCCTGTTGTCACGGTAAAGGGAAGCGGCGGAAACGTAAACGATTATATATCCGTGGAGGTAAAGGATACGGACCTTTGTACACGCTACACTGCAAGGGTTGTAACAGACATTAAAATCGGACCTTCTCCAAAATGGATGAGGGACAGACTTGCTGCGCAGGGTATACGCTCCATCAATAATTTGGTTGACATAACTAACTATGTGATGGAGGAGTACGGTCAGCCTATGCATGCCTACGATCTGGCTTCCATTGCAGGAAACAAAATAGTTGTAAGACGCGCAAAGGACGGAGATACGTTTACTACCCTTGACGGTCAGGAAAGAAAAATGGATAAGGACGTCCTTATGATTTGCGACGGGGAAAAGGAAATTGGCATTGCAGGCATCATGGGCGGTGAAAATTCCATGGTTACGGACGACATAAAAACACTTCTGTTTGAGGCTGCCTGCTTTGACGGAACAAATATAAGACTTTCCACAAAGAGAATAGGGCTTATGACCGACGCTGCCGCAAAGTTTGTAAAGGGGCTTGACCCGAACCTTGCCATAGAGGCAATGAACAGGGCATGTCAGCTTATTGAGGAGCTTGGCTGCGGAAAGGTCGTTGACGGGGTGGTGGATGTTTATCCGAATCCCGTATCGGAAATTGAGCTTGCCTTTGAGCCGGATAAAATGAACCGTCTTCTCGGAACGGACGTGTCGGACGAGCAGATGCTTGAATATTTTGACAGGCTTGGAATTAAATACAACAGGGAAACAAATATGCTTGCCATACCGACCTTCCGGCAGGATATAAAATGTATGGCCGACCTTGCGGAGGAGGTAGGAAGATTTTACGGATATGACAATATTCCGACAACCCTTCCAAAGGGAGAGGCAACTGCGGGCAAAAAGGGATATGCCGAGAGAATTGAGGACGAGGTGAGAATTATATGCGAGGGCAACGGCTTTTCAGGCGCAATGTGCTACTCCTTTGAAAGTCCTAAGGTGTTCGATAAGCTGCTTATTCCTGCCGATGATAAGGCAAGGTGCGCAATTGAAATATCAAACCCGTTGGGGGAGGATTTCTCAATCATGCGGACAATTCCTTTAAACGGCATACTCACCTCAATTGCAACAAACTATAACAGAAGAAATAAGGATGCAAGATTATATGAGCTTGCCAATGTTTATATTCCGAAGTCACTTCCGCTTACCGAGCTTCCTGACGAGAAGATGAAGCTTACAATGGCTATGTACGGAAGCGGAGATTTCTTCGACCTGAAGGGTGTTCTGGAGGAAATGTTTGAAAAGCTGGGCTTTGGAAAGGAAGTAACCTTTAAGCCGACGGGAGACCATACCTTCCTGCATCCGGGCAGACAGGCGGATATCGAAAAGGGAAAGCTTCAGATAGGCTATATGGGACAGCTTCACCCTGAGGCGGCAGATAATTACGGCATAAAGGCGGAGGTATACGTCGCTGTCATTAATATGGACGTTATCACAATGCTTTCAACCTTTGACAGAAAATATGAGGGCATTGCAAAATTCCCGGCTGTGACAAGAGATTTGAGTATGGTTGTGGATAAGTCCATATTTGTCGGTCAGATAGAGGCAGTTATAAAAAAATGCGGAGGAAAGCTGCTTGAAAAGCTTACACTTTTTGACGTATATGAGGGCGAGCAGGTTGCCGAGGGAAAGAAGTCGGTTGCCTACAGCATGACCTTCCGGGCAAAGGACAAAACACTTGAGGACGCCGAGGTTGGAAAGATAATTGATAATATTGTTGCAGAGCTTGGCAAGCTTGGTATTACCCTGAGGGCGTAGGACGAAGCAAAATAAAGAAGCGGCAATGTTTGATTGGAGATTGCGATGGAACACAACTTTAAATTAAAGGATTTTTATTATGAGCTTCCCCATGAGCTTATCGCGCAGGACCCTCTTTTAAAACGAAGCGACTCAAGACTTATGGTTTTAAACAGGGAGGACGATTCCATTACCCATAGGCATTTTAGCGATATTCTGGACTATATCCATGAGGGCGACTGCCTTGTTATAAATGACACAAAGGTAATTCCGGCAAGGCTGATTGGAGTTAAGGAGGGAACGGGAGCCTCCATAGAGGTGCTTCTTTTAAAAAGACTGGATGACACAAGGTGGGAAACGCTTGTTAAGCCCGGAAAAAAGGTAAGGCCGGGGACGGTAATATCCTTTGGGGACGGAAAGCTTGTGGGTACGGTTACGGATATTGTGGAGGAAGGAAACCGTATTGTGGATTTTCGCTTTGAGGGAATATTTGAGGAAATTCTGGATGAGTTGGGGCAGATGCCTCTGCCTCCTTATATAACCCATACGCTTGCCGACAAAGACAGGTATCAGACTGTTTATGCGGTAAATACAGGCTCGGCGGCGGCGCCTACGGCAGGACTACATTTTACGGAGGAGCTGCTTCTGGCTGTCCGCAAAAAAGGTATCAACATAGCAAGGGTAACCCTTCATGTGGGACTTGGCACCTTCCGGCCCGTAAAGGTTGAAAATATAAGCGAGCATCATATGCATAGCGAGTTTTATGTCATTGATGAAAACGCCGCAAATTTAATTAACAAAACAAAGCAAAATGGTTGTAAAATAATATCCGTGGGAACAACAAGCACACGGACGCTGGAAACGGCTGCCGATGAAAACGGATATATAAAGCCATGCAGCGGGTGGACAGATATATTTATTTATCCGGGATATAAATTTAAAGCGGTGGACAGACTAATTACAAATTTCCATTTGCCTGAGTCCACACTGCTTATGCTCGTCTCTGCATTTTATGACAGAGAACGGGTGCTTGATGCATATAAGGCGGCGGTGGAGGAAAAATACAGATTCTTTTCCTTTGGTGACGCCATGATGATACTTTGACACCGGACTCCATATTTGCAGGACAGTTCAGGCAGATTGAAAGGAACCGGATATGGCGTTTGCTCAAAGTTTTCAATTTACAAAGTAAATCGGAACATATGCGAAGGCAGATATGGAATAGCTGACGTTCAAGGGAGGATGGCAGATATATGAAATCGATAAAGAAAAGCTTTGCGTTATTCAGATATAATATGTCTGCCATTATTTTATTTCAGATAATATATAAAATAATGGCGCTTGCTCTTTTTGTGCCGCTTTTTTATATGCTTCTTAATTATTCGGTTAAGCTTGCGGAAATCCCTTATCTCACGTCATATAACATGGACAGGTATTTTACGGCACCGTCAACATATGCCCTTCTTGTTATTGCCGTACTTATTTTTGCCCTGTATTTTTTAATCAATATTTCAGCTATGATTTATGCCATGGAGGCGTCACACAGGAGGGAGAAAACAAATCCTGTGGAGCTTTTGTTAAAGGGCTTTTTTAATGCCCTAAGAATAATCAATCCGAAAAATATGGGTATAGCGGTTTATGTGCTTCTTGTTCTTCCCTTTACCTATACGGTTACAATTTCAGGCTCTCTTGCGGGCTTTAAGATACCGGAGGTTTTTCTGAAGTATATCAGGGAAAACAAATATGTGTTTTTTGGTATTATTGCAGTATATATGCTTATATGTTTTATAGAGGTGTTTGTTATATTTACCATTAATTACTATTCCCTTTACAAGCTCAGCTACAGGGAATCGGTTATTATGGGAAAAAAGCTGATAAAGCATCACCGGTTTAAGGTTTTATTCGGAATTATTATGTGGAACATTGTTATAACGCTGTGCCTGTTCCTGTTTGAGGGTGTTCTGGCATCTGCATTTATCGGGCTTCTCAAGACAGTGCTCCCTGTGAAAAGAGCATATTTCTTTATAAGAAATGTTGTGCAGATAGGCTTTATGTTTTTGTATATTATATTTTCCCTTGTTTCAACGCCTCTTATTTATTCTTATATATGCAGTTCATTTTATGAGCTTGAACAGGATAAGGGCTATAAGGAGTATGAAAAGGTACAAAGGAAAAGGGGAAATACTAATTTTAATTTGGAGAAAAAAAGAAAAAAGGATAAAATTACAATGGTTTCCATTATAAGCGTTGGTCTTCTTCTGAATGGATTTTATATTTATTTAAGCATAAACAATAAGGTCAGCTTGAATATTGCATATCCGCAAAATGCAAGCGTCACGGCGCACCGGGGAGATTCGGAGCATGCGCCTGAAAATACAATGGAGGCGATAAGGCTTGCCGTTGAAAATCATGCGGATATAGTGGAAATAGATGTTAGGCAGACAAAGGATGGAAAATTTATCATTATGCATGACGAGAGCCTTGAAAGAACTACAGGAGTAGACAGAACCGTCGGGGATGTTGAGATGGGATTTATTAAGCATCTGGACGCAGGCATATGGTTTTCTGAGGAATACAAAAATACAAGAATACCTACTCTTGAGGAGGTGCTTGCCTACGGGAAGGAGAACGATGTTTTTCTGAATATTGAGCTTAAGCCTGCGGATACGGATGAAAACTATGAGGAGGGGGTGCTCGCTCTTATAGAAAAATACGAATATTTTGATGACTGCATGCTTGCATCTACCGATTATGAGCTTCTTAAAAGAATAAAGCAGCAAAACGAGGACGTTCAGACGCTTTACATTTTAAAAATGGCGTTTGGAGATTTCGGGGATATGGAATATATTGATGCCTTCAGCGTAAGACACAACTTTATAAGCAGGGAAATGGTAAACAATATCCATAAAAACGGGAAGCGTATTTATGCGTGGACAATCAATACAGAGGAAAGCATAAAAAAGGTTCTGCTTATGAATGTGGACGGTGTGATTTCTGATAATCCCTATGAGGCAAAGGAAATTATTTATAATGCAAATAACAGTCTCATAACAGACTGGTTTGAAAGACTTGTGAAGGAATATTAGCAGTGCTTTACTGATTGCGGATGCACAGCTTTATGAAATTATATATTTTTTCCGTTGTTTCATTATCATAGTGAAGACCGTCAAAGGTGTTGTAGCCGTTTGACGTAAGATATGTGTTTGTGTCTATTATTTTCACCTCAGTGTCAGATAATCCCTCAATCATGGAGGTGTTGAAGCGGTCTACCATGGAGTTTGTAAGTGAATATCCGTTTGCGGCGCATGCGCTGTCACTTACCGGATTTACAAGCATATAGTATACCTCTGCATCCGTTCTCCCGCATAAATCCATAATTGCTTCAATATAGCCGGTATTGCCGGCGCCTGCGTCATTTACACCCAGACCGATAATGATTCGCGTGTTATCGTCTGACGCCTCAACAATTTTATCCATGCGGTTTTTCAGGAAATAAAGTCCGACGCCATTTTCACAGAAAAAAACATCGTACGCCTGTGCATACTCTGACATTGCAACATATCTTGAATCGCCTACAAATATATATTTGTGAGTGTCAGGCGCATCATCTGCCGGGGTGTCTGTAACAGCGTCATGGTTTTCCGCATAAAGTATATTCTTTTTTCCGGCATCCGTTACCGTGGCTGTGCCTGCGTTTCTTTCTTCCATGTTTTTATTGTATTGTTTCCATAACATAATTTCCATACTTCCTAAAAATATAAATATAATAAGTGCAATTACCCATACGGTATTACTTGTTTTCATAAAAAGCTCCTTAAAACCGATAAAAGAAAAACTCCATCAGCATATTGATTATTTTGACACACCACAGTATACTACATTATGGAAATTCTTTCAACTTGTAGAATTTTAATCCAAAATTATGATAGGCATGTAGGCAATCATCTGATGACAGGTATAGTACGAAGGGAGATTTTTTAAATTGAAATTCAAAAGAGCAGGCGGACTTTCCGGAGAAATTACCGTGCCGGGTGATAAGTCCATATCACATAGAAGCATCATGCTGGGCTCACTTGCAAAGGGAAATACTGAGGTTACGGGGTTTTTGCAGGGAGCGGACTGCCTTTCCACCATAGAGTGTTTCAGGAAAATGGGAGTTGAAATTACAAACAGGGGTGATGGAACGGTCATAATCTGTGGAAAGGGTCTGAGAGGACTCTTGCCGCCCGACGATACCCTTGACGTTGGAAACAGCGGGACGACGACAAGGCTTATGTCGGGGATTCTGGCGGCGCAGAGCTTTTCATCAAGAGTAAACGGAGACGCATCAATACAAAAAAGGCCCATGAAGCGGATTATAACGCCGCTTGCCATGATGGGCGCAGATATAAAAAGTGAAAATGGAAATGACTGTGCGCCCCTTGTTATAAACGGCAGGCAGCTTAAGGGAATAAGCTATGCTTCGCCCGTTGCATCTGCGCAGGTTAAATCAGCAATATTATTTGCAGGGCTTTATGCGGAGGGAGCAACCACGGTCACGGAGCCTGCCTTGAGCAGAAACCATACAGAGCTTATGCTTGAGGAGTTTGGCGTTGATATAAAAGCCGAGGGGAAAGCCGTAACCGTTGAGCCTGCAAGGGAGCTTTTTGCGAGAAAGATAAATGTACCCGGCGATATATCCTCAGCCGCATATTTTATGGTAGCTGCTGCCATTACGCCAAATTCCTGTGTTACCGTAAAAAATGTGGGCATAAACCCTACAAGGGATGGAATTATACGGGTTATGAAAATGATGGGCGCGGACATGGCAGTTGAGAAAACGTCAGTGGACATAGGCGAGCCTACTGCGGACATTACGGTTAAAACCTCGGAGCTTAAGGGCTGTGTCATAGAGGGGGACATTATTCCCACGCTTATTGATGAGATACCTGCAATTGCTGTTCTTGCCAGCTTTGCGGAGGGCGAAACCGTAATAAAGGATGCCGCGGAGCTTAAGGTTAAGGAATCAAACCGCATAGACGTAATGGTGTCAAACCTTCTGGCTATGGGGGCGGACATAGAGGCTACGGATGACGGAATGATAATAAGAGGCGGAAAACCCCTTCACGGAGCAGCGATAGACAGCAAGCTTGATCACCGCATTGCCATGAGCTTTGCAGTGGCGGCATTGAATGCTGACGGCGAAACGGATATATCAGGAGGCGAATGTGTTGACATATCCTATCCGGACTTTTATGGCGATTTGAATAAATTGGTAAAGTAGCATGCAGCAGGGAACTGCCGCTTTAAATGTATTTACGGTATAATATAAAAAAATACGCTTTCACTCGTTTTATGTCCTGAGGTGTCTTATGTCCTAAGGTACCTGCGTAGCAGATGGATTCCTTAGGACACTGAAGCAGACGGAGCCCTGAGGACAATGACGTAACGGTACTAAGGTGCCCAAATACGCCACCTAAGTACCGACGTCTTCAAACGATTTTTTTATATTATACCGTAAAATATTCTTAAAGCGACAGATCCCTTGTTGTTTGTTTAATAGAAAATTTCGTAATCCTTTTTATAAGGTCTGTTTATACATGTTCTTATCAAATTCTGCATTGAAAAAATACAGATTTTTGTTGTCCATCTTTTCTTTCGTCATTTCAAGCGCTTCACCGAATCTCTGAAAATGCACGATTTCTCTTGCACGGAGGAATTTAAGGGGCGCTTTTACGTCAGGGTCGTCAATCACGCGAAGAAGGTTGTCATATACGGTACGCGCTTTCTGCTCCGCAGCAAGATCCTCAAAAAGGTCTGCCATTGCGTCGCCCTTTGACTGAAATTCCAGCGCCGTAAAAGGCACGCCGGCAGCAGCCTGCGGCCAGAGCCCTGTGGTATGGTCGATATAGTAGGCGTCAAAGCCTGCGGTTTTAGCCTGCTCAGGAGTAAGGTTTTTCGTAAGCTGGTAAACCATGGCACATATAATTTCCATATGGTTTATTTCCTCCGTTCCGATGTCGGTAAGCAGACCGCCTACTTTTTTGACAGGCATGGAATACCGCTGCGCCAGATAACGCATGGAGGCCGATAATTCACCGTCGGGACCGCCGTACTGGCTTATGATAAGCTGCGCCGTTTTTGGACACGTATTTTTTATTTTAACAGGAAACTGTAATCTTTTTTCGTAGCTCCACATTATATGTTACCTCCTTCCCAAGGCATGGGGCCTTCGCCCCAGTCATAGCAGCAGCTGTCAGGCTTTCCCGTAATCATGGAAATCTGCGTGAGAGGATAAAACTTGCCTGCAAATTCTGCAAGCAAATCAAGACGCTTATTTAAAAGCTCCTTAAAAAGTGTAAGACCCTCCTTGCAGTCGGGATGGGTATCCAGATAAAGCGTAAGGTCATTTATTGCAAAGCTTATCGTTGACAGCTCTATCATCTTTGCTTCTCTGTCCGCCTCAGCAGGTGTGCCGGAAAGAGCGGTGGTTTTTAAATTGCTCTCACCCTTGTCAGCCTTGAAAAACGGCATGTTAAGGCAAGGGAAAATTGTGCCCTCCATAAGCGCCGTTTCAAAATCATAAGGTTCGCACCATTCCTGCTTCGGCACTGTTGCCATGGCAAGACTTTCGGGGCAGGAGCAGCATTTATCGTTGTTCATATTAGTTCTCCTTTCGTTTCAATCGTTTCAATAATAAACAATTAAAAATTGCTGTACTTTTATTTTGCGAGAGAAGAAAAAAATATATGTGAGTAGTTTCTGGCAATATTTTTTGCTTTTTGAAGGACGCTTACAAAATGTAAATTCCGGTTACAAAACGGGAACCTCAGATTGCAATCGACCCGATTTTTTCGATTTCAATGAAAAAAATCAACAAAAATGGCAAAAAAATGTCGTTTCACTTAAAATTATATAATTTTGAAAATTAAAATGTTAAAATCATTATTTGTGAACAAAGCGGCTTTGCCGCGGCAGTTCGCATCCTATAAAGCAAGAAAAATGTAGATTGTGTCAAGTTTTCTATGAAAACTTGACATGTAGCGTCAGCCCATTTGCTGAAAGCAAATTTGGAATGGGCTGATGTTCAAGGAGAAGGAGGTTTCATTTTATGATGAAAAAAATTATGATGGGGAAACAAAAAACGAAGGTGGCGGTGATTATTTGTTCCATGCTGTTCCTGTTTCTGTGTATGTACGGCATAAAGACAAATGCGATGGATGTAATAAGTCAGACATATGAGGGCGTTACCTATACAGGAAGCATTACATATTATGGTGTATCGGGACCATCCGGATATTATGAGATGGTATTAAGAGCAAATTCTACACCTAATCAGTTGTTTGAAAGTGTAACGCTAAAGAATGGTGCAGGAAAAGATAACACTGCAATTACGGCACTTACAAGAAATTCAAGAACAGCATCGGCACAAACACCTGTGTTTGCGGGTAATGTTTATACTATGAAGGGATATTATTATTATGTGGTTACATCAAGCACAGGAAATGAATATACATTCAGTACATCAAGATAACAAATTAAGAAGGATTACATTTATGAAAAAATATCTGCTTGCGATATTCAGCTTGCTGTTTATATGCTCTATTACGTCATGTGATAAAAATGCCCACGAAAAAAATATCCTTGGCGGATATGGTGATATAACGCAGGGGGCATACAATGGGGTGAGTTTTTCGTGCTTTTTTGAGGACGACACGTACATTTATTTTAGCGGCGTTAAAATAAATAAAATATCGGGAAAGGTCATGAGGCTTTGTGAGACCCCGGGATGCAGTCATAATAGCTCAGAGTGCGTTGAATTTTTGTACAAGGAAAAAATTTTTCCGGGAAAAGACAGAATTTTTTATACGGAAGGAACAACCTTATATGAATTGGATGATAAGGGAAACAAAAGCCTGATTGCTGTCTTTGATACGGGAAGCAACGGAATATCTCTGGATAAGTCCGCCAGAATTGAAAGTGTGACGCTTGTTTCCGACAACGCTTTATATGTTTCGTGTCAGGAGGGAAGCTGCATATATAACTTGGATACGGGCGAAAAGGTATATGCGATATCTTATATGGTATGCGGAGATGAAAAAAATGTATACTATTACGATGACACAAGGGGAATTATCCGGATTGATATGGAGACTATGGAAAGCAATGTAATCGCGGATACAAAATTTGTGTATCCCTGCTGCTGCATGGATGGCGTTTTGTATTGCAATACAGATGCAGGTGCTGCGTACAGCATTGATGAGGATAACAATATAGAGGTTTTTCTGGCGGAGAGGAATAAACGGTTTATTCTGTTGGGTAAGATAAGGGAAAAGCTGTATTATATGTATACGGATTGGAACGCCCTTACGGAGCAATATTCCTTTTGTGATTTGTATTCCTGTAATGCCGATGGGGAGGGAAAGAAAAAACTAAGTGAAGCCTCTCTGAAGCCGGATATGCAGGCGTTTGTAAGCGATAAGGCATTATATCTGTTTGAAACGGGAAAGTTTGAGGAGGGGAAGTCTGTTTATCAGTACAATACGGATAATAACGAATGGAATACATATGCTCTTGGAGGCAATGCCGGGGGCTATATAAGTGTACAGACAACGCAGGAAAATGAAGCGACTGATGATATAAACCATGAGGAGCTTCCGCCTGAACAAAAAAGCTTTTCCATGGCAACAGGCTTTTATTCTTATAGCATAGATGAGCTTACGGGAAATGAAATACTGGTTCAGCAGAACAATGTGCCTTTCAGGGCGGATGGCAGCAGACAGAAAACAATATATCAATATTACGTGGAGTTGGAGGGTTATCCCGAGGAGGGCAAAATATATATTTTTGTTTTGTGCGACGGTATTTTTCAGCCTGTTTCCGTAAACGGAAACGAGGAAAGGCTTATCAACTTTGTTACGTATAAAAACAAAGAAGAAATGCGTGCAGAAATCGAGTTTGCAATCGGTAATTCCTCCTATGGCAATGAGATAATAATCGGAACATATTTTGCGGATTCTGTAATGGCAGATGATTTGGAGGAGCTTTATAATCATCATGAAACGGCAAACGCAAGTAAATTTATGTATAAATCGGAGGAGGGATATGAGCCGGAGGAAAAGAAAAAAACGGAAGTTGAAGGAAACTCCGTTTTCCTGGATATTTTCGCATGGGAAGATGGTGACACTGAGGAAATCGTTAATAGCTGGAAGACCAATGACTTTGCTGCAATTTCAGACCGTATTCCGATAGGCAGGCAGGAGGAACGTTGGAGTATTGTATTTGATGAAAATACGCCGTGCTATGGTGTGTTTGGCGGTGACAGGGGAAGATATGACATATATCTGCTTGTTGATGATGAGCCCGCTCCCTTTTACGGAGGAGAATACTGTCTGACCTGTAATATTATTTCGGAAAATGACGCAGCTGTATTTGAGATGGATATAAATGACATTGTGGATGATAATGAGAAGCATATAGCCAAATTTTTGGTCTACGATTATCAAACGGGAATGCTGAAGCTTCAGACTGCACAGATAATTCAAAAAAAGGAATGATGATATTGTTTTTTTTAGAGATAAAAAAATTTTTTAGAACAAGGGGAGCCGGCATATCCATTGCCGTCGTTATGCTGTGCATGCTTCTTAATTCCGTAAATAATGCGGGAATGTTGAATAAGTATAAAAAGTGGATTAAGCCTGCTGGCGGTGAGGATACGACAAAATATGAAAATGAATTGCTGGACGCTCATGCCGGAATTGTATATTCCGAAGAAAAATATAAGGAGATGCGTCTGGTATCGGAAAGCCTTTATGAGGGTACGGACAGCGAGGGCGAGGAGCCGGGATGCTTCGGACCTGCAAAAAAATATGATAAATGGATTTATGAGACGCTTCTTTCCACAATGGCGTATCTGGGAGAATTTAAGGAAAGCTTAAGCGATGTAATTTATAATGCGGAGCAGGTAAAGGAAAACAATAAATATCTTGGCGAATACAGCGACCCATATAAGGAAAAGGAAGCGGACGCTGTAATTTCCGCCTATACCCGCATACGGGAAAATACAGAGCTTAAGCTGGTAAATACCAGAGGGGCGTTTTGGTATTGCCGGAGTGAGTCAGAGGGAATAAACCCGTTTAATTATCAGCTTCTGATTATATTTTTATGCTGTATAATTTCGATTTATTTTACAAGCGAATATGAGGGCGGCATGCATCAGCTGACATATGCGTCATGCAAAGGAAGATTACACTTCTTTTTGTTGAAAAACAGAATCGTTTTTACGGCGACCCTGTTTTTTACGCTGCTAAGCTGCATAATCGACGCCGGTATAATGGAATGGAGGTTTGGCGGATTTCTTGATGCGCTGAGTCAGCCTGTTCAGTTGGTGTATTTTTTCCCGAACGGCGCCACCGCACAGCTTTGCCCCTTTGCCATTACCTTTGGACAGTATGTGCTTCTGGCATTTCTTATGAAATTCACGGCGCTTTATTTTGTGGCGAATGTAAGCGTATTTATGTCTGTATGGCTTAGAAATGCCATGGCGTCAATCGTTGCGGCTGTATCGGCATGCATTGGACTGCTGCAATTTACAATATATACGGCACAAATGGATTTAGCCTTGTATGAACAAAAATCAATTTTTTTAAATCAGATATTTATCCGGCTGAAAACGTATTCCCCTATATCACTGCTGTGGAATCTGGAATACATAAGCTCGTATGATGCCATAAATTTGTTTGGCGCGCCCGTGCACAGACTTTATTTTTTGCTTGCATTTGCGTGGCTGTTAAATATTGTTATTATCATTATAAATTCATGTCTGTATTGCAAAAGGGGGTGCCTGAATGAAACTGGAATTGCGAAATATATCAAAAAAATATGGAAAAACGGAAGCCTTGCATGAGTACAGTGCTGTTTTTGAAAATGGTATTTATGGCTTGCTTGGACCGAACGGTGCGGGAAAAACAACGCTTATGAATATCGTTGCAACGCTTATGAAGCCAAGCGGCGGCGAGGTTTTGTTTGATGGCAAAAGTATATATAAAATGGGGAAGGAGTACAGAAGAATATTAGGATATCTTCCGCAGTATCCGGGGTTGTACCCGTTTTATACGGGCAGGGAGCTTCTTTCCTATTTTGCAAAATTAAAGGACGTGGATGCCTCGGCGGAGCGGATAAACGAGCTCCTTGGACTTGTTCATCTGCTGGATGCGGCAGACAAGAAGGTCGGGGGATATTCGGGAGGAATGAAAAAGCGTATGGCAATTGCCGTGGCGCTGCTGAATAATCCTAAGCTGATTGTTATGGATGAACCGACGGCGGGACTTGACCCGAAAGAACGCATACGTTTCAGAAGCATTGTAAGCAAAATAAAATATGAAAGCATAATCATTATATCCACACATATTGTTTCTGATGTGGAGCATATTGCGGATAATATTGTGCTGATGGACAAGGGCAGACTGCTTGAGCAGGATAAATGCCACAGGCTTATTGAGAAAAAGAAGGATTGTGTATGGTTCATGGACGTTAAAAATGAGGATGTGCTTGAATATACGGAAAAATATAAGGTTGTCAATACGATAAATATAGACAGGGACCATGTCAGGGTAAGAATCATAGGGGATGAAAAGCCGGAGGAAGAAGCACAGTCCGTTTATCCGACACTGGAGGACGTTTACATGTATTATTTTGGGAGTGATGATTAAGTGTTTAAATATGAATTTAAAAAATATATGGGTGTGCTTTTTACTTTAGTGGGCATATTTGGAATTGTATATTTTCTCATATTGACGTTTCATCATTCTGAAATTGAAGCTAACGTGCGGGATTTTTATAATGAATACATGAATATTCTGGCGGGACCGCTAAATGAGGAAAAAGAGAAATACATATCGGAGGAATATCAGCGCGTAAATCGTGTCATTGAACAGGCTAATGCTAACGTAGAAGCATGGAGAGATTACGAAAAACTGGATTATGCCTTCCGGCATGAAACGGCATGGAGCATGATATATGACAGGTATCTGAACATGGTTTCCATGGAAAACGCCGGCGACCGTATTTTTTATGATGATCTTGAGATGCAGGATTTTTTTAAAAACAGCAGGGTGAATTATCCGGGGATATTTCTTCTGGCTGTCATTGCGCTTTATTCCGTGACAGTGGATTTTCATGAAAAAAGGCATGCTGTTATAAAATCCTCATACAGGGGTAACACCGAATATATATTTACAAAGCAAAATGTGCTTGTGTGCATTGCCGTATTTGCTTCTGTTATATTTTTGTCGATAGAATATCTGTATATCGGCATTTCGGGGAATTTGCATGTTCTGTCCTTTCCGATAAAAAGCATGACTGATTTCTCACAATTGAAGTGGAGCATATCCGTGGGAGAGTACATTATCCTGAGGGGAGCGGTTAATATTTTATGGAATGTTGTAACGATGCTTGTGATATGCCTGATTGGAATGCTTATAAAAAGACTTCAGACAGGCGTGTTTATCAGTCTTTTTACAATAATAGT
Source organism: Lachnospiraceae bacterium UBA7076 (assembly GCA_002493625.1). Lineage (GTDB taxonomy): Bacteria > Bacillota > Clostridia > Lachnospirales > Lachnospiraceae > Coprococcus_C. Next base: position 105,726 of record DKZK01000035.1, read on the forward strand.
TCCCCTTGCCTTAAAGGAAATGGTAAATTCAAAGCTTTTTGCGTGGATATACAGTGTGAATCTGGATAAGGATTTCATGCTGTGCAGGCTTGATATGGTCACGGTTCCAAACGCAGTATTATTAGCTTTTGTCCTTTATGTGATTAATATTTGTCTGTGGAAAAGCACATATATATGTAATTTAAAAGAATGACCATTTCTGCTTTTGTAAACGCCTGTAGGTTGTAAAAAATAAGGAACTGCCGCGCTAAGGTTATTTAAGGATAATAACAAAAAATATCTTAAATATTCTTAATGCGGAAGCTCCTCATGTTTTGATATTTTATTTTCCGCTGCTTGATGCGGGGTCTTTGACTTAAGCTTTATGACTGCGCTTCATCAGCCTCGGCAGTGTCACTGCCTGTCTCGGAAGCAGTCTCGCCATCCTGCTCTAATGTAACATAATCTCTTTCGCCCGGCTCGGAGTCCTCAAAGAAGATTTCATCCTCGTCAACGATGTCCTCCTCGTTTGTCTTTGGGAATTTTTCCTTTATCGCAGTTGTGACCTTTTTGAGCTTTTCATCCATATTGTGTTCCTTATAAACCTTAGATTCCTTAATCTGATCCTTGAATGCGTAGCAGATTCCGCCCACTGCTGCGGCAGCTACAGTAAATTTTACAAGTCCCTTTACTAATTTTCCCATGTCTAAATCTCCTTTTTCATATATATTTTACGCAAGTAAACTAAGTATTATTCTAATACATAAAAATATAAAAATCAAGACGCATACGTTGTTGAAACATATTTTTTGTGGTATAATGAACGCATAAACGCGAACGCAGGTCCGTAGAACATTCCATGGCTGCCTGCAGCCAATGGAATGTTCTCGGACCTATGTGAG